>NZ_WBMR01000290.1 GCF_008923365.1 Actinomadura montaniterrae | reverse complement strand
CGACCGCCGTCCCGGCCCGCCCGGCGGACCCCCGGCCGCCGGGACGCCGCTGGCCGCGCCCGTCGCCGCACCCCCCGCGCCGGGCCCCGCCGACCATGCCGCCCCGGTCGCCGCCGAGACCGGGCCGAGCATCGACGAGGTGATCCGCTCGGTGCCCGCGCCCGAGACCGCGCCCGGCCCGCCGCAGATCCAGAGCCGGACGATCATGCTCAGCTCCGGCACCACCGGCCGCCCCAAGGGCGCCCGCCGCCCGCCCCGCCCCGGGCTGTGGCCGCTGGCCTCGATGACCTCCCGGATCCCGCTGCGCACCCGGCAGACCATGATCATCGAGGCGCCGCTGTTCCACACCTGGGGCTACGCCGCGCTCCAGATGGCGTGGGCGCTGCGCGCCCCGATCGTCCTGCACCGCAGGTTCGACCCCGAGCAGGCGCTGCGCTCGATCGCCTCCCACCGCGACACCGTCCTGTTCGCCGTCCCCATCATGCTCCAGCGGATCCTGGAGCTCGCCCCGCAGACCCGCGCGCTGTACGACACGACCTCGCTGCGGATCGCCGCGCTCAGCGGCGCCGCCCTCCCCGGCGACCTCGCCACCCGGTTCATGGACGCGTTCGGCGACAAGCTCTACAACGTCTACGGCTCCACCGAGGCGTCCTGGGTGTCCATCGCCACCCCGCGCGACCTGCGGATCGACCCGCGCACCGCCGGCCGCCCGCCGCGCAACACCTCGCTCGCCATCGTCGGCGCCGACGGCCGCCGCGTCGGCCGCTCCACCATCGGGGAGATCTTCGCCGCCAACGAGCTGCTCTTCGAGGGGTACACCGGCGGCGAGCCGATGCAGGTCCGCGACGGGCTGCTCGCCACCGGCGACCTCGGCCACATCGACCACCGCGGCCTGCTGTTCGTGGACGGCCGCGCCGACGGCATGGTCGTCTCCGGCGGCGAGAACGTCGTGCCGCGCGACGTCGAGGACGCCCTCCTGCGGCTGCCCGAGGTCCACGAGGCCGCCGTGATCGGCGTCCCGGACGACGACTGGGGCCAGCGCCTGGCCGCCTTCATCGTGCTGCGGCCCGGCGCCCGGCTCAACGCCGAGGCCGTCCGCGCGTACGTGCACGCGCAGGTCGCCCGGTACGCGGTGCCGCGCGACGTCCACTTCATCCCCGAACTGCCCCGCAACGCCACCGGCAAGGTCGTGCACCGCTGGCTCACCGCGGGCACCGAGCAGACCCGCCCCGAGGGCCGCGTCGACTGGCCGCAGCCCCCGCCGTGGCCGCTCCCCGCCGAGAACGCGGGCTGACCCCGCCGCCCGCCGCCTCGCTCGCGCGGGGCGGCCGCGGTCACGCGGGGGTCAGGGCCTCGCGCGCGACCGCGGGCAGCCGGACCGTGATCGACAGGCCGCCGCCCCGCCGCGGCACCGTCTCGATCGTCCCGCCGTGCGCGCCCACCACCGCACGCACGATCGACAGGCCCAGCCCCGCCCCGTCCGCCGACCCCACCCGGTCCGCCCGCAGCCGCCGGAACGGCTCGAAGATCCGCGCCGCCTCGTACGCCGGGACGGGCCGCCCCGTGTTCACCACCTGCAGGAACGCCTCCCCGTCCCGGACCCCCGTGCGCACCCACACCCGGCCGTCCCGCACGTTGTACTTCACCGCGTTCTCCAGCAGGTTCATCGCGCACCGCTCCAGCAGCACCGGATCGCCCGCCACCTCCGCCGGCGCCAGCCGCACCTCCACGTCCAGCTCGCCGGTGCGCCCGTCCAGGTCGTGGAGCGCGCCGCGCACCACCTCCGGCAGCGGCGTCGGCGTCCGCGTCGCCGGCTCCCGCTCCGACCGCGCGAGCAGCAGCAGCCCCTCGATCAGCCGCTCGTGCCGCTCGGTGTTGCCGAGCAGCACGTCCGCCAGCGCCTTGGTCTCCGGCGGGTTCTTCCGGCTGGCGAGCGCCACCTCCAGCACCGTCCGGTTGATCGTCAGCGGGGTGCGCAGCTCGTGCGAGGCGTTCGCGACGAACCGGCGCTGCGCGTCGAACGCCCGGTGCAGCCGGTCCAGCATCCGGTCGAACGTGTCCGCCAGGTCCTTGATCTCGTCCTGCGGGCCGTCCAGCGCGATCCGCTCGTGCAGCGTGCTCTCCGACAGCCGCCGCGCCGTCGCCGTCACCTTGTGCAGCGGGCGCAGCATCCGCCCCGCCACCAGGTACCCGATCACCACCGCCAGGACGCCGAGCACCACCATCGTCAGCAGCGACGTCTGCAGCAGCCGCTCCAGCACGTCGTGCTTCTGCTGCGCGACCTGCCGGTCCGCCTCCGCCTTCACCGCCAAGAGCCGGCTGAAGTCCTTCGACGCCACCAGCACCCGCAGCTTCGCGGCGACCTGCGGGTCCACGCTCGTCCGCTCCGGCAGCCGCTGGTCCAGCGTCCGCGCCGTCAGCACGTACATCACCGCGACCAGCACCGCCGACGTCACCAGGAACAGCGACCCGTACACCAGCGTCAGCCGCGTCCGGACGCTCAGCCGCGGCGTCCGCACCCGCACCCGCTCCCGCACGCTCACCGCGCCTCCAGCCGGTACCCCGACCCCGTGACCGTCTCGATCACCGCGGGCTCGCCCAGCTTGCGGCGCAGCGTCGCCATCGTCACCCGGACGATGTTGCTGAACGGATCGATGTTCTCGTCCCACGCCCGCTCCAGCAGCCGCTCGGCGCTCACCACCCCGCCCTCGGCGCGCAGCAGCTCCTCCAGCACGGCGAACTCCTTGTTCGTCAGCCGCAGCTCCCGGCCGTCCCGCGCCACCCGCCGGCGGTGCGGGTCCAGCCGGATCCCGCGGCGCTCCAGCACCGGCGGCACCGGCGCCCCCGACCGCCGCGACAGCGCCCGCACCCGCGCCACCAGCTCGCCGAACACGAACGGCTTCGGCAGGTAGTCGTCGGCGCCGAGCGACAGCCCGTCCACCCGGTCCTCGACGTCCCCGGCCGCCGTCAGCATCAGGATCCGCGCCGGGCCGCGCCGCTCCGCGAGCTCCCGGCACACCTCGTCGCCGTGCACGGTCGGCAGGTCGCGGTCGAGCACGACGACGTCGTACTCGGTGTAGGACGCCCGCTCCAGCGCGTCGTCCCCGTCGTACACGACGTCGACCGCCATGGCCTCCTCGCGCAGGCCCTCGGCGATCGTGTCCGCGAGCACCCGCTCGTCCTCCACGATCAGCACACGCATACCGGGAGCATGGACGAATCGGGGTTAAACCCTCGTAAGGGCGCCGCCGCGCAGGTCAGGGCTTGCGCGCGACGCCGCCGGCGCACGCCACGCTGGGAAGCTCGGGGCCCGGGTCGGGACGCCACCGCGTCACCGGCACGACGCCGGGCGGCAGCACGTCCAGGCCGTCGAGGTAGCGGGCGATCTGCTCGGGGCTGCGCGGCGTGTACGGGACGGCGCCGCTCCCGGAGTTGAACGCCTCGATCGCCGCCATGTACGCCGGGTCGTCGTCGGTGCCGTCGTACACCGCCACGTAACTGCCCGACGCCAGCGGCTCGACCAGCCGCCGCACCACGTCGCGGGCCTGGTCGTAGTCCTGGACGAGCCCGAGGATGCCCATCAGCATCAGCGCGACGGGCTCCTCGAAGTCCAGCGTCCGCGCGGCCTGCGCCAGGATCGGCTCGGGGTCGCGCACGTCGGCCTCGATGTAGTCGGTGGCGCCCTCGGGCCGGCTGGTCAGCAGCGCCTTGGCGTGCACGAGCACCAGCGGGTCGTTGTCGACGTACACGATGCGTGCCTCGGGCGTGATCCGCTGCGCGACCTCATGGGTGTTGTCCATGGTCGGCAGTCCCGTGCCGATGTCGAGGAACTGCCGGATCCCCGCCTCGGCGGCCAGGAACCGCACCACCCGCGTCAGCATCTGCCGGGAGCGCCGCGCCATGTCGACCATACCGGGAAACGACTGGAAGATCCGCTCGCCCGCCTGGCGGTCGACCGGAAAGTTGTCCGTGCCCCCGAGCAGGAAGTTCCAGACCCGTGCCGAATGCGGCACGGTCGTGTCGATCTCGGGCCGTGGGTCCATGCCAGCTCCTCGGTTCCGGAGCGCCGTCGGCGGCTCCGTCCGGGAATCGTTCCCTGGTCGGAGCCCGGCTACCCGCCATGTTCTAGCGCCGCCAGCAGGTGTAGGAGATCGTCGCCGTCCCGCCCGGCGAGAAGGAGACCGACCCTCCGCCGCCCCCGCCGATGTAGCAGAGCACCGTCGGCCGCACCACCACGGTCACCGTCGCCGACCGCCCCGCCTTGAGCGTCCCGCCGCCGGACGCGCTGACGCGCCCGCCCCGCGACCGCACCGACGCCACCGCCCAGTGGACCGTCCCGCCCACCGCCGTCAGCCGCACCGGGCACGACCTCGGCAGACCGGCGACACCGAGCCCGTGGCACCCGCCGTCGCTCACCGCGAGCCGCCCGGCCCCGCCATCACCCCCGCCGCTCGGCCTGCGCTCAGCCGGCTTCCCGGCAGCGGGCTTCTCCTTCTTCTCGTCCTTCTTCTTCTGCCCGTCCTTCTGCGCCGGTGAGACCGTCACCGGCGGCGGGCTCGCCCCCGGCGTCGCCGGCGCCGCCTGGGGCCGCGCCGGCTCGGGCTTCGCGTCCCCGCCCGGCTCGAACGCCACGACCAGCCCCGCGGTCAGTACCGCCGCGGCCGCCGCCCCGATCACCGCGATCCGCCTGCGTCCCCGCGCGGGCCTGCGGCACTCGTCGCGGACGACGTCGTACAGCCAGTCCCGGAACGTTCCCGCGTCCGGGACGTCCGCCCCCTTGGCCCGCAGCGCGAGCAGCGCGGCCCGGACCGCCTGCACGGCCCGCCCGTGGTCGCCGAGCAGCCCCTCCGCGTACTCGACGAGCTCGGGCCCGTACACGTTGTAGACGTGGCCGACCGCCCCGGGCCGCTGCCCCCGGAGCCCCTCGACCAGCCGGAAGTCCTCGTTCAGCGGGGGCGCGGCATTGCTGGGCACGAACGGATTATGGCCGACCGGGCACGCTCGGTTATGTGCCTCAACTGCACACTCCCACCCCACCCTTTATCACCAAACCAAAACCCCATCCACCTAATGCCCGTGCACCCGATGATCTCGGCGCGTGCCCGATCAGCGGAGATGAACGTCGTCAAGGGGCTGAGCCTGGGGCCACTCGAAAGGCTGACCTGCGGTTTTGGCTTAAGAAGACATACGTGCCAAGTTGGTGCTGTGGGTCCCGCGCCTACTCGGGCTGTGCGAGCGCCTCGTCCCACACATTGCCTCCGTCTGCCCAGGTCCACAGCCACTGACGCAGAGATGGCGCCGCGTAGCGCAGGCCGTCGTGAGGCTCTTGGCCCCAGTCTGGTTCCCAGCCATCGGCGTCCCAGAGCAGCACCGGGTGATCGACTGCTATCAGCGAGACGTACCACGCCATGGTGCAGCCACCCCCCGTCAGGTAGAGCCACGAAGCCGGCGACTCCCACCCCGGCCGCTGGGCATGGATGGTGGTTGCGCAAGGCCAGTCCGGCACATCCCAGTCCGGAATGCGGCGCGGTGTCAGCGATGCGAGCCCGCCTTCCGGCCCGAACCCGCCATCACCGATCTCGGTATAGATGCGCCGGAGCAACTGGGGCAGCCGATACCCGAGTTTCTTTTCTGCGCGCTCTACTTCGGCAATCGTGAGTGGAGGAAACGGCTTGTCCGGGAGGCAGCCGCGGGCGGGGATCGAGCCCCGTGCTCCCCATGCGAGAGAGTGCAGCCTCTCAAGAAGCAGGTCATCGTCCGAAGCGGTGCGACGAGGGGCATCGGTCACGAACTGGCACTGTAGTATCCCGAGCCGGTCAGATTCACGCAGGCGGAGCACAGGCCGGTGCGTTGGTGATGATTTGCTTCACCCCGCGGCGGTCGATACCCGGCATCCGCAGTCGGTGCGGGTTGCGGTGGCGATTGCCTAGCCGTCCAGGACGACGGTCATCGTGTCTTCGTTGATCTGTGGGGACATGACACCTCCTCTCAGCTCGGGGAGCCACGGGAGCCAGAGTGGTGAGCCAATGAGGCTCGATGTGCTCTTACTCGCCGCGACTCCGCCGGACGTTTCTGCTGGTGAGAGGGTCGTCCGGCGACGTTCCGCGACTTGGCCCGATCCCGTCAGGGCGACTGCGGCTAATGCACGTTTAACGCGGGGGTGGGTTCGGTGGGGGCGCTGGGCCGTGGGGTTCGGCGGGAAGGGAGACATGGGGAATCGGGTTCGGGCGGTCGTGGTGGCAGGGGTCGTGCTGGCCGGGGCGGCGGCGTGCGGGGGCGGTGATGGCGGGGACGGGGTCGCGAGCGTCGGCGGGGCGGCGGCGAAGGCGTCGGCGTCGCCGAGCCGGTCGCTGAGTCCGGAGGACGCGCAACTGAAGTTCGCGCAGTGCATGCGGCAGAACGGAGTGGACGTCCCGGACCCCGGCAGCGGGCACGCCGAGACGATGCGGATCGGGAAAGGGGTCGGGAAGGAGAAACTGCAGGCCGCGCTGAAGAAATGCCAGTCGTGGCTGCAGGCCGGCGGGAAGCTGCCCGATCTGAAGGACCCGAAGGTGCGGGACCAGTACGTGAAGTTCGCGCAGTGCATGCGGGAGCACGGGGTCGACATGAAGGACCCGGACCCCGACGGGACGATCCAGATCCCGGCGGGGAAGACGGATCCGGAGACCGTGAACAAGGCGCGGGAGGCGTGCAAGGCCCTCGCGCCCGGAGCCGGGAAGTGAGGCGCGCCGTGGCGGCGGGCGGGGTCGCCGCCGTGGTGGTGGCGGCCGGCGGGGGAGTGCTCGCCTGGACGTCGGGCGACGGGAAGGGCGCGGAGCCGCCCGCGACGCGGCTCGGCACGGCGACCGTGACCAGGGGCGACCTGGTGGACACCGAGAAGGTTGACGGGAAGCTCACCTACGGCGACGAGCGCGAGGTGTGGGCGGGGGCGTCCGGGGTCGTGACGTGGGCGCCGGCGCAGGGCGCGACGGCCAGGAGGGGCGGGACGCTGCTGAGGATCGCGGGTGATCCGGTCACGCTGATGTACGGGGGCGTGCCGATGTACCGGGTCCTCAGGGACGGCGACTCGGGCAAGGACGTCCGGGAGCTGGAGGAGAACCTGCGGGCCCTCGGCTACGGCGGGATGACCGTGGACGACGCGTTCACCGGCGCGACCGAGGCCGCGGTGGAGGAGTGGCAGGACGACCGCGGACTCGAGCGGACGGGGACGGTCTCGCCCGGGCAGGTGGTGTTCCTCGCGGGCGCCGTGAAGGTGAAGGAGGTGAAGGCGCCGGAGGGGAAGCGGGCCGTGCAGGGGCAGCCGGTGCTGACGGTGGCGGGGACGCGGCGGGTCGTCCACATCGACCTGGACGCCGACAAGCAGGACATGGCGCGCGAAGGGGAGAAGGTGCGGGTCGAGCTGCCCGGCGGGACGACCGTGGGCGGAACGATCAGCGAGGTCGGCAGCGTCGCCGAGACGACCGGGTCGGGGCAGGACCAGAAGACCACGGTGGGCGTCGACGTGTCGCTGAGCGGGAAGGGGACGGGCCGGCTGGACGAGGCGCCGGTCAGCGTCGAGCTGGAGAGCGAGCGGCGGAAGGACGTGCTGTCGGTGCCGGTGGAGGCGCTGCTGGCGCTCAAGGAGGGCGGCTTCGGGCTGGAGGTCGTGGACGGGGCGCGGCGGCGGCTCGTCCCGGTGCGGACGGGGTCGTTCGGCGGCGGCCGGGTCGAGGTGGAGGGCGCCGGGATCCGGGAGGGCGTCGCGGTGGGGGTGCCGGCGGAATGAGGCTCGGAGACGGCGCGGCCGGCGACGCCATCGTGGAGCTGGCCGGGGTGACGAAGGAGTACGGGAGCGTCGCGGCGCTGCGCGGCGTGGACCTGGTGATCGGGACGGGGGAGCTGGTGGCGATCGTCGGGCCGTCCGGGTCGGGGAAGTCGACGCTGCTGCACATGGTCGGGACGCTGGACCGGCCGACGGCGGGCCGGGTCCGCGTCGCGGGCCACGACGTGGCGGGGCTGAGCGACCGGGAGCTGTCGGCGCTGCGGGCGCGGCACATCGGGTTCGTCTTCCAGCAGTTCCATCTAGCGCCGGGCGTCAGCGCCCTCGACAACGTGGCCGACGGGCTGCTCTACAGCGGCGCGGGCCTGAAGGAGCGGCGCAAGCGCGCGCGGGAGGCGCTGGAGCGGGTGGGGCTCGGCGGCCGGGCCGGGCACCGGCCGCACCAGCTGTCGGGCGGCGAGCAGCAGCGCGTCGCGGTGGCGCGCGCCGTGGCGGGCGATCCGGACCTGCTGCTGGCCGACGAGCCGACCGGCAACCTCGACACGGCGGCCGGTTCCGGGGTGCTGGCGCTGCTGGACGAGCTGAACCGGGCCGGCACCACCGTCGCGATCATCACGCACGACCTGGACGTCGCGGCCCGCGCGCCGCGCCGGGTCCGGGTCCGGGACGGGCTGGTCGTCGCGGACGAGCGGGCGGGGGCGAGGAGCCGGTGAGCGGGCTCGTCCCGGCGCGGCTCGGGCCGCGGGACGTCGTGCGGGTCGGCCTCGCGGGGCTGCGGACGCGTCCGGCGCGCGCGGTGCTGTCGGCGCTCGGCATCGCGATCGGGATCGCGACGATGGTCGCGGTCATCGGGATCTCGTCGTCGAGCAAGGAGGACCTGCTGCGGCGGCTGGACCGGCTCGGCACGAACCTGCTGACGGCGAAGCCGGGCAGCACCCTGTTCGGCGACCAGGCGGAGCTGCCGGAGACGGCGCCGGAGATGGTGCGCCGGATCGGCCCCGTCACCGGCGTCGGCGCGACCGGGTCGGTGGACGCGACGGTCCGCCGCACCGACCGGATCCCGGTGGAGGTGACGCAGGGCATCGCGGTGCAGGCGGCCTCGCCGGACCTGCTCGCGACGCTCGGGACCGGCACGGCGAGCGGCCGGTGGCTGAACGCGGCGACCGAGCGGTATCCCGGCATGGTGCTCGGGTCGGAGGCGGCGCGGCGGCTCGGCGTGGACCGGGCGGGCGGCCGGGTGTTCGCCGGCGGCCGCTGGTTCACGGTGCTGGGCGTGCTGCGGCCCGCGGAGCTCGCGCCGGAGATCGACCGGTCCGCGCTCGTCGGCTGGGACGCGGCGGAACGCTACCTCGGCTTCGACGGGCACCCGACGACGATCTACGAGCGGTCGGCGGACGCGTCGGTGAACGACGTCCGGGACGTCCTCGCCCGCACGGTGAACCCCGAGCACCCCGAGGAGGTCGACGTCGCCCGGCCATCGGACGCGCTGCGGGCGAAGGCGGAGGCGGCGGGCGCGTTCACCGGGCTGCTGCTCGGGCTCGGCGCGGTGGCGCTGCTGGTCGGCGGGGTCGGGGTGGCGAACACGATGGTGGTGTCGGTGCTGGAGCGGCGCCGCGAGATCGGGCTGCGCCGCTCGCTCGGCGCGACGCGCGGCCAGGTGCGGACGCAGTTCCTCGCCGAGTCGCTGCTGCTGTCGGCGTCCGGCGGGGCGGCGGGCGTGCTGCTCGGCGCCGCGGTGACCGCCGGGTTCGCGGCGGCGAGGGGGTGGCCGCCGGTGCTGCCGGCGTGGGCGCCGGCCGGCGCGCTCGGCGCGACGCTGCTGATCGGGACCGTCGCGGGCCTGTACCCGGCG
>NZ_WBMR01000029.1 GCF_008923365.1 Actinomadura montaniterrae | reverse complement strand
CGCTCTGGCGGCGGTCCGGGAGGCTCCCGCGTCCGGTTGCCGGCGCCGCCGCCCCGACGTCCGCGACGACCGCCCGGCGACCCGGACGTCGGCCGGGTCCGGCGGCGCCGGTCGGGCGGGCGGTGCCGGTCGGGCGGGCGGCTCCTCCTGGACCGGCTCGAACAGGGCGTTCGCGTCCAGGTACGAGGCGCTCGGCAGCCCCGGGTCGATCGCGAGCTGCCACTCCGGATGGGGCCAGTGCCGCGACAGCTCCGACAGCGTCGCCTCCCGGTGGTGGACGGCCTGCCCCTGCAGGGACCGGTCCATCGCCTCGGGGGAGGTGAACGCCAGCACGAACGTCCCGTCGCCGAACTGCGCCGTGGCGAACCGGTGCTCGGCGGTCGGATCGCCGGACGCGGGCAGGTAGAGGGTGGCCCGTGCCAGCAGCCGCAGATAGGCCTGCTGGTCGCCGCGCTCGCGCGCCTCGGCGAGCGCGATCTCCAGGTCGGTGCCGGACGGACGCTCCGCCCGGGACGCGTCCTGCGCGGCGGGACGGCTCTCGGACTCCGGCACGGCCAGCGGGATGCCGAGGCCGGGAAGGGCCAGTGGCCCGCCCTCCGGTCCCGTCTTGCTCGCCTGGTAGACGAGCTCTAGCGGGGAGTCGATCCGGTAGACGTCGCGGAAGGCGCCGACCATCTGGCCCGCGAGCATCGCGGCGCACTCCAGCAGTTCGGCGGCCGCGCGGTTGCCGCGCTCACGCCAGGTGTAGCGGTTCCACCAGTTCCGCCGCTCCTCGCCGTCCGGTGGCTCCCAGCCGAGGGTGGTGAGGCGCCGCTCCTGGCGGGGCGCGAGCGGCCGGGGCAGGAACGCGCTGCCGACCGCTTCGGCGTCCAGCCCGCCCTCGATCCGCATGGCCTGCACGTACGGCAGTCCGCTGGGCCCCTGCACGATGAGGAACGACTTGACGGGGAGCCGCGACAGCTCAAGGGTCAGCCGTTTGTCGAAGTCGTTCCAGTCCACTCGGGGTCCACTCTCGCGTCCGGGGGTGGGATTGCCGTACTCGACGGTAGCCGAACGCTCCGCTACTCGGCCCTGGGCGCCGGGACGGCGTCGGCCCGCGCAGGGCTCCAGACGCCGCCGATGGCGTCGTAGACCGCGACGGGGACCTCGTCGTTCTCGCCGAGGGAGCGCCACAGGCGGGTGCCGTGAGGCGGTTGCATCGGAATGCCGGCGGGCGCCTGCGGAACGGGCTGCTGTCCGCCGGGCGTTTGCACGCCCGGCTGTAGCGGCTCGGGCTGCGGCGTCTCAGACTTCACCTCGGGCTGCGGTGCGGCGACCTGAGGTGTTCCGGGCTGGGCTACGGGCGCCTGGGGTGCGGCGGCCTGAGGGGTTGCTGCGGCCGGAGGGGGTGGGGCCTGAGGCACGTCGGGCTGCGGGGCACCGGGTTGCGGCGCTGTACTGGGTTGCGGCGTACCGGGTTGCAGTGTGCCCGGTTGCGGCGCGTTGGATTGGGGCTGGTGCGCGTCGGGTTGCGGCGCGCCGGGCTGGTGGATCTCGGCGGGCTCGCCGTCGGCGGGCGTGCCGTCCGTCGGGGCGCCCAGAGGCGCGGCGACGGCGGCTTCGGACCCCTGCTCCGGGGTCTCCGGCTTGGCCCTGCCCAGGTCCGGTGGTGTACCGGCTTCCAGCGCCGCCCTCAACTCCTCCGCCGTGTACGGGTCGATCGCGGTACCGGAGTCGTCGTGGGAGTCGTCGGCCCCCGCCAGACCGTTGACGCCGTGGATCCCGTTGAGGGACGGCATCCCGTTCGGCACGGACGAGCCGTTGGCGGCGGACGAACCGTTGACGCCCTGGGACGGCCCATGGGCGCCGGGGAACCCGGGCATGCCGGAACCGTTGACAGCGGACGGAGACCCTCCGGCAACGGCCCCGGGCCCGGACAACGCGCCCGGATCGACGGTCCCGTAGGGGTTGGAGGGCTCCGGCGTAGCCGAGGACGCCTCCCGCTGCGCGGCCTCAAGGCGGCCCAATGCGGACGCGTCCAGCAGGACCTCGCTCGGCAGGCCGGGGTTGACGGCGAGCTGCCAGGACGGGTCGGGCCAGCCGGCCGCCAGGAGCGCGAACGACGTGCGCCGGTAGAGCGGGTGCTGGTCGCCGGTACGCGCCAGCGCGCCGGGGGACGTGTACAGCGTGACGTAGGTGCCGGTGCCGATCGTGATGGTCGGCAGTTCGGCGCGGTCGGGGTTCTCCACCGCGTGCGCGGTGGCCGGGAGCACCAGGTCGGCGCCCGCCAGCAGGCTGAAGTAGGTGGCGTGGTCGCCGCGCTCCTTCGCCTCGGCCAGACGCGGTTCGAGCAGGTCCGCGTCGCTGCCGGGGACCCCGGCGGGAGGCAGCGGCATGGGCGGGCCGGCCGGCGGCGGGCCGGGCGCCGGGCGCGCGCTCTCCGGGGCGGTCTCCGGCGGGGCGATCCCGGCGGACGAGCGGCGCTTGCTGACCCGCGACGGGTCGGCGGTCTCGATGCCGAAGTCGAGCAGCTCGATCAGGCCGCTGCCGTGCCGGTGGAACGACTCGTACACCAGGTCGGACGGGCGCCGGACGCCCTGGACGTCGCGCAGCGCGGTGACCATCACGTCGGCGAGCCGCGAGTAGTCGCCGCCGGCGACCGACCGCATCCCGCCGGGCGGGCCGGCCTCGGGCAGCTCGGTCCACCAGTTGCGGGGCGCGGGGTCGGCGGGCGGGCGCCAGCCCGCGTCGCTCATGACCTCCTCGTCGGCCGGGGTGAGCAGCAGCGGACCGTCGAGGAAGTTGTTGCTGACCGCCTCGGCGTAGAGCCGGTCGGGCTCGCGCATCGCCTGCACGTAGTGCCGGCTCTCGTCGCGTTCGCGCACGATGAGGATGGTGTCCCGGTCGAGACCCGCCAGTTCACGGCCCAGCCGGCGGGCGAACTCGGACCACTCCAACAAGATCACTCCCTACGACCGGGGGCGGCCCCGGACCCCCGCGAGACCATGCCCGGGATCCGATGATTGTCGCCGGGGACGCCGCGCGCAAACCGGGAGTTCACTCGGGCGGCGGTTCGTGACGCAGCACACGCAGCGCCTCCCGGAGGGCGTCCGCGTCGTCGCCGCAGCGATCGAGGACGCCGATGAGTTTGTGCAGGATCTCGTGCCGTTCGTAGCCGATGTCGAGCAGTGATTGGGCGGTGTCCCACAGCTGCGGCGGATCGCCCCGCCACAGCCGGTCGGTGAGCCTCTCGTGCGCGTCGAGGTGCTCCTCGTCCGCGCCGGGATGCTCGAACTCCAGGATGACGCGCCGGTCGTCGGGGTCGGAGGGGTCGAGCGCCGACAGGTCGACGGAGCCGTGCCGGCCGGAGCGCCGGTGGGTGCCGGACAGGAACGGCAGCGCGAACGCCCGCCGGGGGAGCGCCTCCAGCTCGCCGTCCGGGAGGAGCCGGGCGACGAGGTCCCGGTCGAGGCCGAAAGCGGACGGGTCGCGGTACGCCTCGGCGAACTTCGCGGTGGCGTCCCATACCGCGTCCAGGGTCGCCCTGACGCCCTCCTCGGGCAGCCCGGTGCGCTTACCGGCCCACCGCACCCAGGCGGCCAGGACGTGCGGCACGGCCTCCTGCTCAGCGGGGGACAGGAGCACCTTGCGGGGCAGCCAGTCGAGCAGGAACATCTCGCATTTGATCGGGCTGACCCGCAGCGGCCGCCCGAAATCGTGCGTGCAGCCGTAGGCGATGATGCGGTCCACGCAGCGGCTGGCGGCGGACAGGTCCGAGAGCCCTTCCGCCTCGTCCGACGCGAGGAACCGCGCGGCGATCGTGGCGCGGCGGTCGCGCCCGTACACCGGAGGCTGTGGCAGGCGCCCTCCCGGCGGGAGGATCCCTATGCGCGCGCGCACGAAGGCGTGGTACGAGCCGAAGTTGTCGTTGACCGGCGGCTCGGTCGTGTCGTTGGTGAGGGCGAGGGCGCTCTGCAGGAGCGCCTTGGTGTCGCGCGGGTCCAGTTGCTCGAATCGCATCAGGGCGTTGTCGCGGCCCTCGCGGCGGCAGTGGTCGAGGAGTTTGTCGACCTGGGACGACACCCACGCGTCCCGGACCATCCCGCACGCCGGGGGGCGCGCGGCGCGCAGCGCGGGCGGCGCCGCGGAGGGGAAGGGGGCGTCGGCGTACTGGACGGCTCCGGCCTTGTTCCTGTCCACGAGGATGACCAGGGCGTGCCGGTCGGCGCCCCCGTAGGTGTAGGTGCAGACGATCGAGTCCTGGTCGCCGTACACGTCGCGGGACACGAAGCACTCGTCCGGCGCGACCATGCCGACGCGGTCGGCCCATCCGGGACGGGCGACGCCCCGGTCCATGAGTTCCAGCGCGGCGCGCTCGGCCTTGGCGGCCTGCCGCGGAGTGCCCAGGTAGGCCATCCCGGTGAGGAGGGCCAGCGCCGCCGGGGTCGCGGCGCGCGCCGCGTGGTCGACCAGCGCCTCGCCGATGACGACCTCGACGTCCCCGCCGGACACCCGGTGCCCCCACCAGGACCCGAGGATCTCGCTGACGATCAGCTCGGCGTCCAGCGGGCTGCGCACGGCGAGCAGCTCGCGGGCGTGCCGCAGCATCCCGTCGAAGATCTCGGAGACCTCGCCGGGAGGGGATGGGGGGCCGTCCCGCGCCGGATCCCCGGACGAGGAGCGGCGGCTGCGAGGACTCACGGGCCCTAGTTTCTCAGATCCCGCGGCGGCGCGTGCCCGTAAGGCGCGGGACCGTCCGCCGGGTTCAGCCGTCCACCCCGGCTCCCTGGGGCCGCCCCGAGGGCGGCTCGGATTTCAGCATGCCGACGAGGTGTTCGCGCGCCATGCGCTCCACGCGCGCGGGCGTCGGATCGAGCCCCAGGTGGGCCATGCACGCCTGCACGTCGGCGATGCACTGGTGCACCGCGTCCGAGGAGACGTGCGAGAACTCGTCGGTGAGCCGCCGCGTGAGCGCGTTGCGGGTCTCGCTTCGGTGATCGGCCAGTGCGGGCATCTGCGTAGCACCTCCGCGCACGGGGTTCCGGCGGACGGGGAGACCGCCGGCCGAGACGGAGCGCGCGCGGACCTTGGTTTCGGGGCTTCCGCCCGAACCTCGCCTCGATGTCTCATTCCAGCGCGTTCGCGGGGAGAGTCAAGACATACCGGGGCGTCGTTTCGCAAATTCTGGACCACCTTCTCCGGACGTGCCGGTGGCCGCCGCGCCGGAACCGCCGCCGGACGGGCCGTGCGGCGGCCGCGCGGCGATCCGTTGGACGGCGTCCGCCCAGCCCGCGTGGTGCCTCGCCGCCCAGCCTCGGTCGACGCGGCCGGTGAGCATCCCGCCGAGCGCCCCCGGGTCCCGGAACGCCTCCCACAGGTGCCCTACAACGACGATGACGATGATGACGAAGAGCCAGTCGTGTACGAAGGTGGCGCCGGTGCGCCAGCGGTCCGGCCATGGGCCGGGGAATGTCAGCACCTCGCCGGTGCCGAGCATGACGAGGATCGCGCCGGCAGTGAACGCCGCGTTCAGCTTCTGGCCGGCGTTGAACTTGCCCACCGGCAGGATCCCCCGGCCCTGCCGCACGGCTCTGCGGTCCCCGCGCTTCAGCCACTCCCAGTCGTGCGGTGCGAACCTGTTGAGGCGCCGTACGTCCGCCCTGAACGCTCTGGAGGCGAGCCCCAAGATGATGGGGGCCGGCAGCGCGAAACCGCACCACACGTGGATGGTCTTGAGCAGCTCGCGGTGCCCGACCAGTGTGGACAGTGTCGGTAGATAGAGCATCCCCGCCGTGGCCAGGCACACCAGCATCAGCAGTGCGGTCACATGGTGGATCGACCGTTCGGCCCACGTGAACCGGAGCAGCCTGGTAGACCGTGCCGGTTCGGGACGGGGCACGTCATGTGGGTGCATCGTCACGTCCGTTCGACCGGCCGACCCAGGCGTCCACGTCGTAACCGAGGTCCTCCCAGTAGCCCAGCCTGACCTTGTCGGTGAGTTCGATGCCGCCGAGCCACTTCAGGGACTTGTATCCGTACATGGGGGCGACATAGAGGCGGGTGGGGCCACCGTGGTCGTGGGTGACCGGCTTCCCGTCCATCTGGGTCGCGACCATGACGTCGCGGCGCCGCGCCTGTTCGAGCGTCAGCGACTCGGTGTAGACGCCGTCGAACGACTTGAACCGGACGGCCACGGCGTTAGGGGAGACCCCCACCACGTCCAGGAGGTCGGGTAGCGCGACACCGGCCCACCGGACGTTCGGTACCCGCCAGCCGGTCACGCACTGGAAGTCCTTGTCCAGCGTCGTCTGCGGCAGGCGGGCCAGGTCGGCCATGGTGAACGCCTGTGGCTTGTCCACCAGGCCGCCCACGGTCACCCGGTGGGTGGCGATGCTGGGCCTCTTCACGCTTCCGGTGACGGAGTAGTAGCGGAAGCCCCCGGCCGCCGGAAGAACGTCCTGGATGCCGCCTACGGGCGCCAGGGCGCGGTTCACCTTCTGTTGGAGGGACGCCCCCACGGCGACACCGGCGACGCCGAGGCCGAGCATCCCGAGCACGACCCGCCGCCCTACGGGACTGCCCTCTTCCGGATCCTCGTTCACGCCTCCATTCGAACACCGTGGCCTGCGGGCCGCCAGGCTTCCGCCGGGCTCGTAAGACTTCCGACAGATTCGCCGCGCCGGCCGGGCGGTCGCGGTACGCGGTTTCCGTGCGCGCAGGACCTGCCTTCGCGGCGGTTCTAAGCTGACCTCATGGCCACGAAGGTTCAACTAGCGCAGCGCCCCGAGGCGGACGAACTGCTGGGCCGCAGCCCGCTCGCCGCATTGGTGGGGATGCTGCTCGACCAGCAGATCCCGATGGAATGGGCGTTCTCGGGCCCGTACACGATCGCGCAGCGGCTCGGGACGGACGATCTCGACGCCCACGAGATCGCCGCCTGCGATCCGGAGCGGTTCGCGGCGCTGCTGTCGGAGAAGCCGGCCGTGCACCGTTATCCGGGGTCGATGGCCAAGAGGGTGCAGCAGTTGTGCCAGTACCTCGTCGAGAACTACGACGGGGACGCCGAGAAGGTGTGGAAGGACGTGGACGGCGGCAAGGAGCTGTTCAAGCGCCTGAACGGGCTGCCCGGCTTCGGCAAGCAGAAGGCGCAGATCTTCCTGGCGCTGCTGGGCAAGCAGTACGGGGTCCGGCCGGAGGGCTGGCGGGAGGCGGCCGGCGCGTACGGCGAGGAGGGCTCGCACCGGTCGGTGGCCGACATCACCGGGCCGGAGTCGCTGGCGAAGGTGCGTGCCTTCAAGCAGGAGATGAAGGCCGCCGCCAAGGCCGGAAAGTAGGGCCCTCGGGTAAGGACCCGGCGATCCTAAAAATGGTCTTTACCGTCTTTTTATAGACCAAATCGGACGGAGTCTGGCCGGTTCGGCCCCCGGCCGGAACTCGCCGAACCGGCGGGGTTGGCCGCCCATGACGCTCCGGGCGCCGTAACATCGCCTACTCGCCCCCTTCATGGGCCGCCACCGGCGGCTCGTGGAGAAGGCGTCCGAATCCCGCGCCCTCACGCGGAGGCACAGAGACGACGATGTCCATCAGGGCTTCCGTACGCGGCGAACCATCGGGATGATGAATACCTGACTCCGACCGGTGTTGTGATGGAGGCGGGAGCGCTAGCCTGCTCCCATTCACTCATAGTGATGAAAACTTGCCGCGCGGTACGGGACCCTCTGGGGCGGAGGTGTTGTCCATGAGCACCGAGACGTCCGTTCCGCAACCCCGCGTCTCAGGGGTGGAGGGGCAGCCCATGGATGCGTCCGACTCCGCGCTGTACGCGACCCTGCTGAAGGAAGCCCCCGGCGGGCTGGCGTTCTTCGACGGCGACCTGCGCTGCCGCAAGGCCAACGACGCGCTCGCGGCGCTGCTCCGCGTGCCCGTCCGCGACCTGCAGCGGCGGCGCCCCGCCGAGGTGCTGCCCGCCGGCCTCGCGACCGCGTTCGAGACGGCGCTGCGCACGGTGCTCGCCGAGGACCGCCCGCTGAGCGACCTCGACCTCGTCGTCCCGGCCGAGCCGGCCGGACGGGCGGGCGACGCCCAGGCGCTCGCCACGGCGACCGAGGAGCGCATCCTGGCCTGCACCTGGCTGCCCGCCCGCGGACCCGGCGGCGAGCGCCTCGGCGCCGTCCTGACCGCCCTGGACGTGACCGAGCGGCGCCGCGCCGAGGAGGTCATCCGGCGCAAGGAGCAGCGCTACCGCTCGCTCGTGGAGGCCAGCGCCCAGGTGGTGTGGGTCGCCGCGCCCGACGGCGCCGTGATCGACGACGCGCCGGAGTGGCGCGCGATCACCGGCCAGGCGCCCGACGACTACGCCGCCGGCGGCTGGATGGCCGTGGTGCACCCGGAGGACCGCCCGCGCATCGAGGCGGCCTGGCGCGAGTGCGTCGCGGAGAACCAGGTCTTCGAGACCAACTACCGGATCCGCACCAAGAGCGGCACGTACCGGCACTTCGACGTGCGGGCCGTGCCGATCCGGCAGGGCGACGCGGTCATCGAGTGGGTCGGCGCCAACACCGACGTCACCGGCCAGCGCGAGGCCGAGGAGATGCGCGGCCGGCTGACCGAGCAGCTCTCGGCGGCGGCGCTGCGCACCGCGCGGCTCCAGCAGGCCACCTCCATGCTCGCCGAGGCCCTGACGGTCTCCCAGGTCGTCCAGGTCATCACCGAGGTCGGACGGTCCGCCATCGGCGCCGACTACTCCGCCGTGGCGCTGCTGGACGACGACAAGCTGCGGCTGAGCATCGTCGCCCCGTCCCAGCCCGGCGGCGAGGCCGACGGGCGGCCGCCGGCGCGCGACGACATCAAGGTCGCCGACCAGACCGTCATGTCGGTGGCGGTGCGCGAGAGCCGGCCGTTCCTGGCCGAGCATCCCGACAGCCTCCGCCTCCAGCTCGGCCGCGACGAGAAGGAGCTGTTCGCCCAGCATCCGGAGGAGCGCGCCTGGGTCGGCCTGCCCCTGCTGGCGGCGGGCGCCCCGATCGGCGCGCTGCGCTTCTCCTTCACCCGCCCCAGGGAGATCACCGAGGAGGAGCGGGTCTTCCTGGAGGCGCTCGCCGGGCAGTGCGCCCTGGCGGTGGAGCGCGCGCTGTTGTTCGAGCGCGAGCACAGGACCGCCGAGGAGCTCCAGCGCAGCCTGCTGCCCAGCGACCTTCCGCAGCTTCCCGGGATGGTGCTGGCCGCCCGGTACAACCCGGCCACCCGCCACGTGCAGGTCGGCGGCGACTGGTACGACGTGTTCCGCCTCCCCGACGACCGGCTCGCCGTCGCGGTCGGCGACGTCATGGGCAAGGGCGTGCTCGCCGCGGCCGGAATGGGACGCGTCCGCAACGCGCTGCGCGCGCTCGCGCTGAACGACCCGCGGCCCGCCGCGGTGCTCGCCGGCCTCGACCGGCTGTTCAGCGCCACCGAGGACGAGGAGCAGTTCACCACGGTCGCCTACGCGGTCATCGACCCGGAGACCGGCCGCGGCGCCTTCAGCAACGCGGGGCACCCGCCACCCCTGCTGATCTCCCCGGACGCGCCCGCGCGCGTGAGCACGCGGGAGCCCGGCACACCGCTCGGCTGGCCGAGCCAGCGGCAGCAGACAAGTTTTTCCATCGAGACCGGCAACACTGTGGTCTTCTATTCCGATGGACTTGTGGAGAACCGTAGGCGTGGGGTGGACGCCGGGCTGGAGGAACTCGTGGCGACGGCCGCGGACGCCCCACCTGAAGTGGTAGGAGATCCAGAAAGACTCGTCGACTTCCTGGTCGATCGGATGCTTGCCGGGTACGAGCAGGTAGACGATGTGACCGTGCTTGCCCTGCACGTCCCGCCCAAGCCCTAGTGAAACCCGAGTGAAGCCCGCCGGAGACGGTGAGAAGTCGGTCCCGTCCGTACGAAGGACCGTCCCGCGCCCTCTAAGGTGGAGAGTTACCGGGTAGGACATCAGGGCGGAATGCGCAGCAGTGCCAGAATGCTTGACCCAGTGAGAGCGGGTACGCTGCGGTCCCGCACCGGGAGGTCCGCCCAGTGTGTGGTCCCACCCAGTGTGAGGCCGGGCCCGTCAGGGCACTTGGGTCAACCAAGCCACACGTTCGTTCGAGAGGTATTTGTGTCGCCTGCTAGCTCGACCTCGAAAGCGTCAGATCTGCACGATCACGTCATCGCGCAACTGATCGAGCGTGGACGGTCCCAGGGTTACCTCGAAGCCGACGACGTACGCCGTACGTTCGAGGAGGCCGACATCCCCGTGTCGAAGGCCTCCAGCATTCTGCGGAGCCTCAGCAAGGAGGGTGTGACCGTCGTGGTGAGCGCTGCCGATTCCGCGGCGCCCAAGCGTTCGCGCAAGCGCGCGGCGCCGCCGGCGCGTAGGCCCAGGACCACCGCTGCCGCGAAGGAGCAGCCCGACACGGTGACCGCGGTCGTCGGCGACGACGCGGCGCCCGAGGAGCCCGCGCCGCGCCCGGAGGCCCCGAGGCCCTCGGCGCCCAAGCCGGCCCCGCCCAAGTCCGCCAAGGCCAAGCCGAAGAAGGCCGCGCCCGCCAAGAAGGCCGCGCAGCCGGCCGCCGCCAAGGCGGCCGCCCCGGCCAAGAAGGCCGCCGACGACCCCGAGCTCGAGGACGACGTGGACGTCGACCTCGACGAGGACCTGAACGACCTCGAGGTCGACCTCGAGGAGGACGCGCCCGAGGTCGAGGAGACGCCCGAGGCCGACGAGGAGGAGGCCCCGGCCGCCGTCGCGGACAAGGCCCCGGCCCCCGGCAAGAAGCCCGGCGACGCTCCCGCCGAGGAGGAGGGCTTCACCCTCGGCGACGACGACGAGGACGCGCCCGCCCAGCAGATCGCCGCGGCCGGCGCCACCGCCGACCCGGTCAAGGACTACCTCAAGCAGATCGGCAAGGTCCCGCTGCTCAACGCCGAGCAGGAGGTCGAGCTCGCCAAGCGGATCGAGGCCGGCCTGTTCGCCGAGGAGCGGCTCGCCGCCGACGGCCCCGCGCTGTCGGAGGAGGACCTCGAGGACTTCGAGTGGATCGCCGAGGACGGCCGCCGCGCCAAGAACCACCTGCTGGAGGCCAACCTCCGGCTGGTGGTCTCGCTGGCCAAGCGCTACACCGGCCGCGGCATGCTGTTCCTGGACCTGATCCAGGAGGGCAACCTCGGCCTGATCCGCGCGGTCGAGAAGTTCGACTACACCAAGGGCTACAAGTTCTCCACGTACGCCACCTGGTGGATCCGGCAGGCGATCACCCGCGCGATGGCCGACCAGGCCCGCACCATCCGCATCCCGGTGCACATGGTCGAGGTCATCAACAAGCTGGCCCGCGTGCAGCGCCAGATGCTCCAGGACCTGGGCCGCGAGCCCACCCCGGAGGAGCTGGCCAAGGAGCTCGACATGACCCCGGAGAAGGTCGTCGAGGTGCAGAAGTACGGCCGCGAGCCGATCTCCCTGCACACCCCGCTCGGTGAGGACGGCGACAGCGAGTTCGGCGACCTGATCGAGGACTCCGAGGCGATCGTCCCGGCCGACGCGGTCAGCTTCACGCTGCTGCAGGAGCAGCTGCACTCGGTGCTCGACACGCTCAGCGAGCGCGAGGCGGGCGTGGTGTCGATGCGGTTCGGCCTGACCGACGGCCAGCCGAAGACGCTGGACGAGATCGGCAAGGTGTACGGGGTGACCCGGGAGCGCATCCGGCAGATCGAGTCCAAGACCATGTCGAAGCTGCGCCACCCGTCCCGCTCGCAGGTGCTGCGGGACTACCTCGACTGACACATTTCTCTTACCGCGAAGGCCCCCGTCCGGGTGGACGGGGGCCTTCGCGTACGCGGAAGGAGCCTTCGCGTACGCGGGTGGTGCCTTCGCGTACGCGGGTCTATGACCGGGGTCGGGTCAGGACGGCAGGATCACGTCGAGGTTGGTGCCGTTGAGCTCGACGGTGTGGCCGAGGTCGGCGACGGCCTTCAGCAGCTCCTCGGGCGTCGCGGGGTCGGCGCCGGCCTTCAGCAGGTCGTGGGCGATCGCCCCGCGGGTCGCCTTCGCCATGTGGCTGACCACCGTCCGTTTGGGGACGCCGCCGGAGATCGTCTCGCGGAAGACCCGGACCGCCACGGCGGGCTGCGGGGCCTTCCAGGCCGCCGCGTACGGCCCGGACCGCATGTCGACGATCAGCCCGGACGGCCGGAGCGCCTTGTTCATCGCGGGTTTCCAGAACGTCCCCAGACGGCCGAGGGGCGGAAGCGAGACCGACATGGACAACCGGTAGGGCGGGACGCGGTCGGTGAGCCGCAGGGCGCCCCACAGGCCCGAGAAGACCACGATGCGTTCGGCGGCGGCCTCCGGGTCCAGGCTCGGCAGGTCGAGGTTGTCGTAGAGGACGCCGGTGTAGAGCCGCGCCGCGGGCAGTGCGGGCGCCTCCTTCAGCGCCCGGTTGCGCGCGAGGGCCTCGTCGATCTGCCCGGCCGGGAGGCCGAGCGTCTCGGCCGCGTCCTTGCGGCGGCACGCCCTGGTCAGGGCGGTGATGACCCGCCTGCGCGCCGCGGTGAGCTCCGGGAGGCTCAGCGAGGCCAGGTCGAGGGGCGGGCCGTCGCCCTCGGTAGCCTTCTTCTCCGACGGCGGCAGCAGGATGTGCACGATCCCCCCGAAAGCGGTGCTCTTCGATGACTCGATGCTCGACGGTCCCCGGGCCGCGGGACCTGGACGGACTCGTGGCCGCGGCGTGGCCGGCGCGGTCCGTCCAGGATATTGGCGGGTGGCTGCTGCGCCACGCCGGAGGCGTCACCAAGCGCGCCAACTCCGTCCTTCCCCTGGAGGCTCCTCACGATCTGGAGGCCGCTCTCGCGCGCGCGGAGGGCTACTACACGGATCTGGGGCTGCCCACGGTGTTCTCGTTGAGCGACAGGGCGCGGCCTGAGGGACTGGACGCGGTCCTGGAGGCGCGGGGCTACGAGCTCGTCGACCCCACGCTCGGCATGGCGGCCGAGATCGCGGGCCCGTACGAGCGGGACGGCGTGGAGATCGCGGACGAGCCGTCCCCGGACTGGCTGGACGTGTGGTGGTCCGTTGACGGCAGGTACGACGACGAGCTGCCGCTCGCGACGGAGATCCTCACGGGCGTCCCGGCGGGCTACGCCTCCCTGGACGGTGTGGCCGTGGGGCGCGGTGTGCCGCAGGGGGAGTGGCTCGGGATCTACGCGATGGCGGTGGCGCCGGAGGCGCGCCGGCGCGGGCTGGGGCGGCGCGTCCTGCGGGCCCTGCTCGGCTGGGGCCGCGAGCAGGGGTGCGAGCGGGCGTACCTGGTGGTGGTGGAGCGGAACGCCCCGGCACGGGCGATGTACGCGGCCGAGGGGTTCAACGAATCCGGCGGATACCACTATCGCGTGAAGACGGTCACCGCCGGGTGAGAAAAGCGGCGAACGCGTGACCCGCCTCACTTCGCCGCCGCCAATTGAATACTCAGCGTGATTGATCGATCACGTTGTGAAACCATTTCGCGTTGCCCTGGGATGGGGTCCGATGGGGGCGGCGACGGAAATGCGAACGGCGGCCGCCGTCTCCGGTGGCCGCCGCTGCGGGGTGTGCTATTCGATCCCTACCGCTCGTCTTCCGAAGCGGTAGCCGGGGTTTCGTTGAGCCTGTCGGTCTCGTCCTGAATGTCGGCCCCGTTGGCGCGCAGGGCCTCCGCGTACTTACGCCCGTGGTGGGCGCAGAACAGAAGGTCGCCGCCGCCTACAAGGACCGCACGGACGTAGGCCTGGGCGCCGCAGCGGTCGCACCGGTCGGCGACGGTCAGCGGCTTGGTCGGGGCAAGGGCTCCAGTCACGGCACCTTCCTCATGCTCGGGGTCGGTACTTAGGACAACATCTAACCCGACGTGGACGTTCCCAACCTGTTTCTTCGTACGCCCACAGCGGAATGGCTCGATTAGTGACCGAGATCACACCCTCGCGCCACGGTGGAATGTCAGGCGCTGTCCCACCGGAAGAGGCGCATGGCGACGAGCCCGCCGACCACCGCGAAACCGAGCAGGATTCCCATCTGCGGCAGCGCGGACATCGGGCCCAGCCCGCGGCCCATCACGTTCAGCATCCCGGTGTTCAGATACCGCAGCGGGAAGATGTACGCCAGCGTCCGCATCCAGGTCGGGGAGGCGTCCAGCGGGAAGAACGAGCCGCCCAGGAACGCCATCGGCAGCACCACCAGCTGCGTGACCGCCTGCGCCGTCTCCTGGGTCTTCGCCCAGGCGCCGATCACCATCCCGATCGCCAGGAAGGCCAGCACCCCCGACAGCACCATCGGGACGGCCATCCACCAGTAGTGGCCGAGCTTCAGGCCGAAGAACGGCAGCTGCGCGACCGCCACGAACAGCGCGAACTGCACCAGCGCCACCGCCAGGCTCACCGCGACCCGCGCGGCGAACACCGTGGGTATCGGGGCCGGGGACAGCTGGAGGCGGCGCAGGATGCCCTTCGTCCGCCACGTCACGAGCGTCTGGGACGCCCCGAACACGCCGGCCGACGCCAGCGCCCAGCCCAGCAGGCTCGGCGTGAAGAACTGGATCGCCTTCAGCGAATCGTCCTCCACCTGCTGCGAGGTCACGTGGTAGGCGGGCGGCTTGCCGGTCGCCGCCTGGTTCGCGCCCTGGACGATCGAGTTCATCAGGCCCTGCACGGTCCCGGACTTCACCTGGTCCGCCGCCGAGTAGTGCACGACCAGCTGGTTCCCGACCTGCTCCACCGCCGCGTCCGCGTCGCCCTTGGTGACCTTGTGCAGCGCGTCGTGCCTGTCCGAGGACTTGGACAGCTTCATGGTGTCGCCGAGCTCGTCGCCGCCGTGCGCCATCGCCTGGTCCAGGACCGGGACCCGCCCGATCTCCAGCACCTTCACCTTGGACGTGCTCTGGTGGCCGAACACGCCACCGAAGATCACCAGGAACATCAGTGGGAACAGCACCGTGAAGAACAGCGCGCCCCGGTCCCGGCGGAAGCCCAGGAACATCGCCCGGGACAGGCTCTTGAAACTCTCGAGTGTGCTCACGCCCTGTACTCCCGTCCGGTGAGCTCCAGAAAGACGTCCTCGAGGGTCGCGCCGCGGATCTGCACCCCGTCCAGCGCGTCCTTCGCGGCCATGGCCGCCACCACCGCGGAGGGGTCCCGGGTGGAGATGACCAGCGAGACGCCGTCGTCCTCGACGTCGTCGGCGCCGGGCAGCTGGCGGGCGTCCGCCGCGTCCAGCAGGCCGCTGGCGATGCTGATCCGGGCCGGCGCATCCAGCCCGCGGACCAGCACGGCGGGCGGGCCGAGCTCCAGGATCCGGCCCCCGTCCATGATCGCGACGCGGTCGCAGAGCGCCTCCGCCTCGTCCATGTAGTGGGTGGTGAGGACGATGGTGCGGCCCTCGGTGTTGATCGCGCTCAGCACGTCCCACAGGTTGCGCCGGGCCTGCGGGTCCAGCGCGGCGGTCGGCTCGTCCAGGAAGACCAGCTCGGGGTCGTGTACGAGCGCGCACGCGATCGACAGCCGCTGCGCCTGCCCGCCGGACAGCTTCTCCACCCGCACGTCCGCCTTGTCGGCGAGGCCGACGGTCTCCAGCATCGCGTCGGCCTTGCGCGCCGGGACGCCGTACAGCGACCCGAACGTCCGGAGCTGCTCGCGCACGGTGAGCCGCTCGAAGAACGACGACGCCTGCAGCTGCACGCCGATCCGGGGGAGCAGCCGGGGGTTGCGCGGCCACGGGGGCAGGCCGAGGACGGAGACCGCGCCCTCGTCGGCCTGGCGCAGCCCCTCGACGATCTCCAGGGTCGTCGTCTTGCCGGCCCCGTTGGGCCCGAGGATCCCGAAGAACTCGCCCTCGGCGACGGAGAACGTCACCCCGTCGACCGCGTTGACGTCCCCGTAGCGCTTGCGGAGCCCGCTGACCTCGATCGTTTCTGCCATGACCAGGACATTAGGGAAACGGGGCGACCCGTACACCCACCTATAGGTGGACCTTGCGGTACTCCACCCGGGGTTGGGCAGGAACCTCCGGACCTGCGGCCGGACGCCCGCAAGATCGACGGCGAGGACGTGCCCGGAGGGCCGCGGCGGCGAGCCTTTCGAACGTTTGTCGGTGCCCGGGGGTACCCTCTTGCCGAATGTCCTACCCCCGAGGAGCACACGCAGTTGACCGCCGCGACCGCCGAAGCGATGACCGATGACCCGCACGGCTACTCCGCCCGGCACCTCTCGGTGCTGGAGGGGCTGGAGGCCGTGCGGAAGCGACCCGGAATGTACATCGGGTCGACCGACAGCCGTGGCCTGGCGCACTGCCTGTGGGAGATCGTCGACAACAGCGTCGACGAGGCACTGGCCGGGTACTGCACGCACATCAGCGTGACCATGCACGCCGATGGGTCGTTCGAGGTGGGCGACAACGGCCGCGGCATCCCGGTCGACCTGGAGCCCAAGACGGGCCTGCCCGGCGTCGAGCTGGTGATGACCCGGCTGCACGCGGGCGGCAAGTTCGGCGGGGTGTCCTACACCGCCTCCGGCGGCCTGCACGGCGTCGGCGCGTCCGTGGTGAACGCGCTGTCGGCCCGGATGGACGTCGAGGTCGACCGCGAGGGCCACACCCACGCGATCAGCTTCCGGCGCGGGCTGCCGGGCGAGTTCGCCGACGAGGGCCGCCCGAACGCCCGGTTCAAGAAGAAGTCGGGCCTGCGGCAGATCCGCAAGGTCGCCAGGAAGGTCACGGGCTGCCGCGTCCGGTTCTGGCCCGACAAGCAGATCTTCCTCGCGGACGCGACGGTCGAGCAGTCCCTCGTCCTGGACCGGATGCGCCAGACCGCCTTCCTCATCCCGGGCCTCACCATCGACGTCCGCGACGAGCGCGGCGAGGACGTCGTCGAGGAGACGTTCCGCTTCGACGGCGGCATCAGCGAGTACTGCACCTACCTGGCCAAGGACGCCGCCCTCATCGAGGTGCTGCGGCTGCAGGGCCGCGGGCACTTCACCGAGACCGTCCCGGTGCTGGACGAGCAGGGCCATCTGACCCCCACGGACGTCGAGCGCGACCTTGAGGTCGACGTCGCGCTGCGCTGGGGCACCGGCTACGACACGACCACCCGGTCGTTCGTGAACGTGATCGCCACCCCGAAGGGCGGCACCCACGTGCGCGGGTTCGACCGGGCGGTGCTCAAGGTCGTCAACGAGCAGCTGCGCGCGACGAAGCTGCTGAAGAACGGCGACGAGGACGTCATCAAGGAGGACGTCCTAGAGGGCCTGACCGCCGTGGTGACGGTCCGGCTGCCGGAGCCGCAGTTCGAGGGGCAGACCAAGGAGATCCTCGGCACCTCGGCGGCGACCCGGATCGTCTCGCAGGTGGTGACGCGGGAGCTGAAGGCCGTCTTCGAGAACCCGCCGCGCGGCCAGAAGCAGCCGCTGCGCGCCGTGCTGGAGAAGGTCGCGGGGGCGGCCAAGACCCGGATCGCGGCCCGCACACAGCGCGACAACCAGCGCCGCAAGAACGCGCTGGAGAACTCGGCGCTGCCGGCGAAGCTGGTCGACTGCCGCAACGCCGACGACCGCAGCGAGCTGTTCATCGTCGAGGGCGACTCGGCGCTCGGCACCGCGAAGCTGGCCCGCAACTCCGAGTTCCAGGCGCTGCTGCCGATCCGCGGCAAGATCCTCAACGTGCAGAAGGCGTCCGTCGCGGACATGCTGAAGAACGCCGAGTGCGCGGCGATCATCCAGGTGATCGGGGCCGGGTCGGGCCGCACGTTCGACATCGACGCCGCCCGCTACGGCCGGATCATCCTGATGGCGGACGCCGACGTCGACGGGTCGCACATCCGCACGCTGCTGCTGACGCTGCTGTTCCGCTACATGCGGCCGATGCTGGAGGCCGGGCGGGTGTTCACGGCGGTCCCGCCGCTGCACCGGATCGAGCTGGTCAAGCCCAAGAAGGGCCAGGACAAGTACGTCTACTGCTACAGCGACGGCGAGCTGACCCGCAAGCTGGTGGAGTTCGAGCGCAAGGGGCAGCGCTGGAAGGAGCCCGTCCAGCGCTACAAGGGCCTCGGTGAGATGGACGCCGACCAGCTCGCGGAGACCACGATGGACCCGCGCCACCGCATCCTGCGGCGGATCCGGGTGGAGGACGCCGACGAGGCGGCGAAGATCTTCGATCTGCTGATGGGCAGCGAGGTGGCGCCGCGCCGGGAGTTCATCACCGCGGGCGCGTCCGAGCTGGACACCGAGCGCATCGACATGTAGCCGCTCCCTCCGGGGGTGGTGCGGGCGCCACCCCCGGCGAGCCGGTCCGCGGTGCGCGCCCGGTGCGGGGCCGGGGCCGTCAGGTCGTGCACGGCTCCGGGGAGGGGCGCGTCAGCCGGTGGTGCGCGTCAGCCGGTGGTGCGCGTCAGCCGGTGGTGCGCGTCAGCCGGTGGTGCGCGTCAGCCGGTGATGTGCAGGTTGCGCAGCTGCTGGACCGGGTCCTGCGCCGCCTTGCGCTGCACGGAGGCCGTGGGCCACGGGGCGTACGGCGCGAGCGCGAGGTAGGTGTCGAACGACGCGGCGTTGTTGCCCGACGCCGACGGCAGCCCGGCCTTCCAGTCGATCACCGGCCCGAACAGCCCGCAGCCGTCCGTCTTCGGCACCGCGAACGTCGTGTCGGCGGCGGGGGTGTGCAGGACGGGCGGGTGGTGGAACGAGTCGGCGGGGTCGCCCTCGTCGACGACGCTGATCTGCCCGAGGTCGACGCCGAGGTTCAGCTTGACCGGGTCCTTCTTGGAGCCGATCGAGCAGCCCTTCCCGACCGCGTCGTTGATGATCTTGATCTTCATCTCCAGCCCCGCGTTCGGCAGGTTGAAGGTGAAGCCGCCGGTGTACTTCGGCTGCACCTGCACCTTGTTGAACGGCAGGCCGTCGAGGCCGGGGACGTTCAGGCCGAGCAGGCCGAGCACCCCGCCGGGGATGGTCATCGGCTTGCCGGTCAGCGTGACGCTGGTGAACTCGGAGTTCGACGAGGCGTCGGCCTGGACCGACTGGACGGTGATCCGCATCGGCTGGGTGATGGTCTGGCTGAGCCCGCCGAGCTTCATGGAGCCGCCGGTCACCACCATCTGCATGCACAGGCCGAGGGTGGGATCGATGCCGGCGGGCAGCGGCGGGCAGTCCTTGGCGAAGTCGAACGCCGGGACGCCGGGGGCCGGCGCCGCGGCGGCCGTCGCGGGGGCCTGGGGGGACGCCTGGGCCGGTGCGGCGACCGCGCCGAGCGCCAGGGTGAGGGGCGCCGCCACGGCGGCGGCGCGGAGGATGGATTTCACGGGTTCTGGACGCGCCTTTCGTCGATGTGCGCGGACGGCGTTGGAGCGATCCACGCGCGGGTGTGCACCCGATTCAAAAACGTGAGTGTTTCTCGAAGCAAGATCGCACACCTGACCGGATAAGGCCAGCTTTCACTGGCACTGTTCGCCGGGTGAGCCGCCGCTCACCGAGGGTTCTCCACCCGCCGGTGGAGAACCCCGGCTCCAGCCCCGCGCCGATCCCCGGGGCGGCCGCCCCGGCCTAGCGTCGAGTCCATGAACACCGCCGACAACGTGCTCATCGCGCTCGCTGTCCTCGCACTGGTCCTCTACCGGCAGCTGCGCGCCCGGCCGGTCGGCGAGCGGCGGCTCTACACCCTCCCGGCCGTCCTCGCCGTGATCGGCATCGCGCAGGGCGGCCTGCTCGACGACGCGCACGCGGCGCTCAGCGTCGCGCTCCTCGCCGCCGAGGCCGTCGCCGCCGTCGCGTTCGGCGCCCTGCGCGCCGTCACCGTCCGGCTGTGGCGGGAGAAGGACGGCGAGCTGTGGCGGCGCGGCACCGGCTGGACCGTCGCGGCCTGGCTGGTGTCGATCCTCAGCCGCGTCGGGTTCCTCGCCGCCGGGCACGCCCTCGGCCTCAAGCTCGGCTCGAGCGTCTTCCTGGTCTTCCTCGCGCTGACCCTGATCGTGCAGAACCTGCTGGTCGCGTGGCGCGGAAGGCGGATCGGCGGGACCGCACCGGCTAGCGTCGCACCGTGAGGTTCGGACCCTTCGCTCCCGAGGACCGGCTCGTCCGCACGATCGCGATCACGGTCGCGCTGATCTGGGGAGCCGTCGCCTACCTGCGCGGGCTGCTGAACTCCACCCCCGCGCCGGCCCTGCACGGCACGGGCCTCGCGGTGGTCCTGCTCAACACCGCCACGTTCGTCTTCCTGGGGACGGGCCTGTGGGTGGGGCGCAAGAAGGACTCCCGCTGGCGCCTGATCGGGAACGTGCTGCTCCTGGCCGCGATGGGGACGTCGCTCTCGCTGTACGCCGTCGCCCCGCACGGCGGCGGCGGGTACTTCTTCTCGCTGGCCGCGATGTGGGCCCTGATCATGCGGACGAGGGTGCGCTGGGGCCTCGCCATCGGCGCCGCCACCGTGGTCGTCGTGGCGGCGCTGGGGGAGGCCTACGACCGCGGCCCCGACTACGGGCTGCTGGCCGCGTTCGTCGGCCTGACCCTCGGCGCCCTCGCGAGCCGGCAGAGCGCCCTCGCGCAGGAGGCCACCCGCCGCGCCGAGGCGGCCAACGCGGTGCTGGCCGAGCGGTCGCACATCGCGCGCGAGATCCACGACATCCTCGCCCACTCGCTGTCGGCGCAGATCGTCCACCTGGAGGGCGCGCGCCTGCTGCTGTCGCGGGACGGCGACCGGGTGCAGGCCCTCGACCGGGTCGAGCGCGCGCGCAACCTCGCCAAGTCCGGCCTGGAGGAGACCAGGCGCGCGCTGGCGACGCTGCGCGGCGAGATCCCCGAGCCGAAGGAGGTCATCGCGGAGCTGGCGGAGGAGTTCTACGCCAGCACGGGGCGCCCTTGCGACGTCCAGGTGACCGGCGTGCCGCGCGAGCTGCCCCCGCAGGCGGGGCTCGCCGTCGTCCGGACGGCCCAGGAGGCGCTCACCAACGTCCGCAAGCACGCGCCCGGCGCCCGCGCGCGCATCACGCTGTGCTACCTCGGCGGCGCCGTCGGGCTCGAGGTGACCGACACCGGCGCGACCGAGCCGGTCCTGGAGATCGAGGGCGGCGGCTACGGGCTGGTCGGCATGCGGGAGCGCGCGGAGCTGATCGGTGGGACCCTGGAGACCGGGCCGGAGGGCGCGGGATTCCGCGTCGCCCTCCGGGTGCCGGCGTGACACGGGACGGGGCGCGGTGAGCGACGAGACGAGGATCCTGGTCGTCGACGACCAGACGGTGGTGCGGGAGGGCCTGGTCCTGCTGCTGGAGCTGCTGCCGGGCATCGAGGTGGCCGGGTCGGCGGGCGACGGTGAGCAGGCCGTCGCCATGGTCGGCGAGCTGCGGCCCGACGTGGTGCTCATGGACCTGCGGATGCCGCGGGTGGACGGGGTCGAGGCGACCCGGCGGATCAAGCAGGCGCATCCGGACGTCGAGGTCGTCGTGCTGACCACCTACGCCGACGACGAGTCGATCTTCGCGGCGCTGCGCGCGGGGGCGCGCGGGTACCTGACCAAGGACGCCGGGGCCGACGAGATCGCCCGCGCGGTCGCCGCGGTGCGCGGCGGCGCGGCGCAGCTCGACCCGGCGATCCAGCGCCGGCTGGTCGAGGCCGTCGCCGCGGACCAGCGGCCCGTCCGCACCGCCCGCGGCGAGCTGCCCGACGGGCTGACCCGGCGCGAGGCCGAGGTGCTCGCGCTGATCGCGCAGGGCCGGTCGAACACCGAGATCGCCGGCGACCTGTTCATCAGCGAGGCGACGGTCAAGACCCACATCAACAACCTGTTCGCCAAGGCCGGGCTGCGGGACCGCGCGCAGGCCGTCACCTACGCCTTCCGGCACGGCCTGGCCGGGTCCTAGCCACCCGCGCGAGGCCGGGACGATCAATCGGTCAGCGGGCGGCAAGACCTCGGTCAAGGCGCCCGCCCCGCGGTGGAGCGGTCCCCAGCATGGGAGGTCCCGGAACCCGGAAGGACCTCGCGTGCACCGAACCGTGATGATCGCGGAGTACCTGCGCCCGTACGCGCAGTGGCGGATCGCCCGCCCCGACCCCGCCGACGACTGCCGCAACGCCCGCGCCGCGATCGGCCTCATCGACGCGGCCGCCTACGTGGCGCAGCTGGACGACTGCGACCGCGTGATCGTCCGGATGGCCGTCGCCGGCTGCTTCGCCAAGGGCCGCTTCGACCCCGGTCCCGACGGCGAGGCCCTCGTCCGGCACTGGCACTACGACGAGGCCGTCGGCGGCCCGGCCGACCTCCTGGAGGGCCTGGCGGAGTGCGCCGAGCGCGCCGCGTCCGACGAGCACGCCGGCCGCGCGGCCGCCTTCAGCCTGCACTAGGGCGCCGGCGGTTCCCCGGCGGCCTCCTCGTGCTCGAGCGCGCGGACGAGCGCCGCGAACCCGGCCTCGACCCCGGCGGTGTCGCCGCTGATCAGCCGCTCCAGCAGGAAGCCGCGCAGCGTCGCCAGGATCATCTCGGCGACCTGGAGCTTGCGCGCCTCCGGCCAGTCCGGCGGGCAGAAGGACCGCAGGATCGGGATGTACTGGCGGGACGCCCCGCGGCCGAGCTCGCCGTGCCGCTCCACGTCGTACATGGCGAGGCCCATGGCCTGGTCGAGGACCCGCCGCAGTCCCGGCTCCTCGTTCATCAGGGTCGGCCAGACGGCGCGCACCCGGTCCGCCAGCGTCCCGTCGCCGCGCTCCGCCGCGGCGACGGCGAGCGCGTTGCCGATGCGCCGGTCGCGCAGCTTGGCGATCGCCTGCCGGAGCAGGTCGTCGGCGCCGTCGAAGTGGTAGAGCAGCACCTTGTGCGTGGTGCCGGCCGCGCGGGCGGCGCGCCGCAGCGAGAAGTCGACGAGCCCGTTCACCGCCAGGTCGTCGGTGACGCGTTCGAGCAGCTCGCGCCGCCTCGCCTCGCCGCGCGGCGATCCCGCCGACCGCCGGTAGGCCGCCTTCTTCGGCGGCGTCCCGGCGGCCCGGGCGGCGTCCGTCATCGACCCCTCCGGTCCGTCTCCGGCTTCCCCCGTCACGCGGTCAAGCCTAGGGTCGGCGCCGCGGGCCCGGGGCCGATCGGGAGCCAAGCGTGCGCTTGGTAGCCTTTCTCGCATGCCGACCCAGGAACAGATGAAGAGCACCCTCCAGGCCTACGTCGACGGCTTCAACTCCGGCGACGTCGCCGCCGTCACCGGCCTGTTCGCCGACGACGCCGTCGTGGTCGACCCGGTCGGCAATCCGCCGATGGAGGGCCGCGCCGCGATCGACGAGTTCTACGGCAACGCCGTGTCCGCCGGCGCGAAGCTCTCGCTCGACGCCCCCATCCGCGGCTCGCACGGCGACCGCGCCGCGATGGCCTTCACCGTGACCGTCCCCGGCATGCGCGTCCGCGTCATCGACGTCATGACCTTCGGCGCCGACGGCAAGATCGTCCGCATGGAGGCGCACTGGGGACCCGACGACGTCGAGAGCTGACCGGGACGTGGCAGGCTGGTACCCGGTCGGAACCGAGGAGGTCGGGTGCCCGCGCGTCCGGTGCTGTATGTGATCGCCTGCGGCGGGCGGCCCGCCGCCGACCTGCCGGCCTTCGCCGAACGGCTCCTCGGCGACGGCTGGACGGTCTGCGTCGTCGCGACGCCGTCCGGCACGAAGTTCGCCGACGCCGCCCGGCTGTCCGCGCTGACGGGCTTCCCCGTCCGCTCGGACTACAAGCGGCCCGAGGAGCCCGACGTCCTGCCGCCCGCCGACGCGTTCGCCGTCGCGCCGGCGACCTTCAACACCGTCAACAAGTGGGCGCACGGCATCAGCGACACGCTGGCGCTCGGCCTGCTCAACGAGGCCGTCGGGCTGGGCCGCCCGATCGTCGCCGCCCCGTGGCCGAACGCGGCGCTCGCCCGCCACCCGGCCTTCGCCCGCAGCGTCGCCGAGCTCCGCGCCTGGGGCGTCACCGTCCTCCTCGACCCGGACCGCCTCCCGAACCCCGACTCGGACGAACCGAGCGGCGCGACGTTCCCCTGGCCGGACCTGCGCGACCACCTGCGCTCGCTCCACGCCCGCCTGACAGCGGGATGACTCCGGCGACGAGTCCGGCCGAAACCCGCCACGACGCGGCGCATGCCGCGCCCGCCGGGACGAATGCGCACGTCAGAGCCCCTTTTTCGGGGGACGATCCGGCGTAACGGGGCGCAACCGGCCCCGACACCCCGGAGAAACATCCCGTTCCTAGCTTCTGCGGTGCCCGCCGCCCCGCTAGGAAAGGAGCCGGGTTTGGATCTGGCAGAGAACCCGCAGATGGAGGACTACTCCCTGCGGTACACGCCCAGCGCGTTCCGCACCTGGTCGCCGTGGATGGTGTTCCTGAGCTGCCTGGTGGGCCTGTCCGCCATGGCGGGATACGCGCTGGACGCCGCGTTCGTCAACGAGTTCGGCTTCGGCAGCTCGCTGCTCGGGTTCGCCGTCGCGAGCGTCGTCACGCTGCCGCTGACGATCGTCATCGCGTTCGCCATCACCCGCAAGCACATCGACATCGACCTGCTGACCCGCGGTTCCGGGTTCGGTTACCTGGGCTCCACGGTGACCTCGCTGGTCTACGCGACCTACACGCTGATCTTCCTCGCCTACGAGGGCGCGATCATGGCGCAGGCGGTGACCGCGCTCTGCCACGTCGACGTCCACGTCTCGTACGTGATCGTCTCCGTCGTCATGGTGCCGCTGACGCTCTACGGGATGACCTTCAGCTCGAAGTTCCAGGCGTGGACGTGGCCGCTGTGGATCCTGCTGATCGGCTTCGCCCTGGTCATCGCGGCGACCTCGCCCTCCGCCGGCCACCACATGGTCCACCCGGTCACCGCGCACGGGGCGGCCGCCGTCGGCGGCCTCACGCTGACCGCGGTGTTCACCATCGCCGCCGCGCAGCTGTCGTTCGCGGTGCAGATCGGCGAACAGGGCGACTACCTGCGGCTGATGCCCGACCCGAAGGGCGCGGCGGGGCGCCGCAGATGGCGGCTGGCGGTGCTGATGGGCGGCCCGGGCCTGTCCCTGTTCGCCATCGTCATCTTCTTCGCGTCCACGCTGCTCGTCGGCTACGCCGGCACCGAGACGACGCCCGACCACGTCGCGGTCCCGGTCGACCTGTTCACCGTCGTGTACGAGCGCGCGGTCGGGAACCACACCGTGGCGCTCGTCCTCGCGGGGGTCCTGGTGCTGCTCTCGCAAATCAAGATCAACATCATGAACACCTACTCGGGCTCGCTGTCGTGGTCGAACTTCTTCTCCCGGCTGCTGCACCGGCACCCCGGCCGCGCGGTGTGGGTGATCCTCCAGGTCGCGCTCGCGCTGGTCCTCATGGAGATCGACATCTTCGCCCACATCGTCACCGTGCTGGCCTGGTACGCCAACATCGGCATCGCCTGGATCGCCGCCATGGCGTCCGACCTGGTCATCAACAAGCGCTGGCTGCGGCTCAGCCCGCCCGAGGTGGAGTTCCGCCGCGCCCACCTGTACAACGTGAACCCCGTCGGCTTCGGCTCGATGGTCGCCGCCGCGGCCGTCTCGATCGTCGCCTACTACGGCGCGTTCGGCTCCACGGCCGCCGACCTGTCGCCCTTCATCGCCTTCGTCCTCGCGCTGGCGCTGCCGCCCCTCGTCGCGGCGGCCACCCGGGGCCGCTGGTACATCGCGCGGACGAGCGTCTTCCCCGACGGCGCGACCGAACTGCCCTGCGCGGTGTGCGGCGGGTCCTACGACGTCGCGGACATGGCCACCTGCCCGTTCCACCAGGGGCACATCTGCTCGCTGTGCTGCTCCACCGAGGGCTCCTGCCGGGACGCGTGCAAGCCCAGCGCGTGGCGCCCGCCCAAGGGGCCCGTCCTTCTCGGCATGCCCGGCACGACGCCGGCCCCGTCCGTCTCCACCTCGCTCGAACAGGCGCCGGAGGCACTCCGATGACCAGCGTCCTCATCGTGACCGGAGCCCTCGCCCCCGCCGCCTGACCGACGCGAGCCGGGCCCGCCGACCGCGGGCCCGGCTCACCGTCACGCCTCGTCGGTGTCGGCGCCGGAGTCCGGCGGGACGGGGCCGATGGGCCCGCTGATCGACACGATGCGGGTGCTGAGCCTCTCGCCGGAGCCGTCGCGGCGGCCGAGCGTCACGTTCAGCGTCGCGGGCTTGCCGTTCGCGCCGGCGGCGCGCAGCGGGGTCGGCGCCGCCCACGCCTGGAGCAGCACGTCCTCGCCCTTCAGGAACCGGTGCGCCCGGACGCCGCCGGTCGCGCGGCCCTTGGCCGGGAAGTCCGCGAAGTCGGCCAGCTTGATCGCGCCCGTCTGGGTGCCGGGCAGCGCCGACGACGACCCGGACACCGTGATCACCCGGGCCTCGCGGCCGGGGTCGAGCGCACCGAACCACAGCACCTGGGCGCCCGCGCCCAGCTTGATGCCGGCCATGCCGCCGGCGGCCCGGCCCTGCGGCCGCACGTTCGACGCAGCGAAGTGCAGCAGCTGCGCGTCGGTGGTGATGAACACCAGGTGCTGGTCCTCCGCCAGCAGATGGACGGCGCCGACGACCCGGTCGCCGTCCTTGAGCCCGATGACCTCGAACTCGTCGCGGTTGGCGGGGAAGTCGGGGACGACCCGCTTGACCACGCCCTGCGCGGTGCCGAGGGCGAGCCCGCCGCCCTCGTCCGTCACGGCCGCCACGCCGACGACGGTCTCGTCCGGTTCCAGCTCGACGTACTCGGTCACCGGCGCGCCGCCCGCCAGGGACGGCGGTGTCGCCGACGGCGGCAGCGCCGGCAGGTCCAGGACGTCGATGCGGATCATCCGCCCGAGCGAGGTCACCGCGCCGACCTGGCCGCGGGCCGTCGCCGGGACGACCGAGACCAGCACGTCGTGGGGGGCGCGCGGGCCGCTGTCGGGCAGCGGCTCGGCGCCGTGCGTGCGGGCCAGCAGCCCGGTGGACGACAGCAGCACCGTGCACGGGTCGTCCGCCACCTCCAGGGGGACGGCCGCCGCGGCGGTGTGGCCGGAGGACTCCAGCAGGATCGTCCGGCGCGGGGTCGTGTACTCCGAGGCGACCTCGCCGAGCTCCTTGGACACCAGGCCGCGCAGCTTGCGCTCCGACTCCAGGATCGCGGTCAGCTTCGCGATCTCCTTGGCGAGCTGCTCCTTCTCCTTCTCCAGTTCGAGCCGGTCGTAGCGGGTGAGGCGGCGCAGCGGGGTGTCCAGGATGTACTGCGCCTGGATCTCCGACAGCTCGAAGATCTGCATCAGCCGCTGCTTGGCCTGCGCGGCGTCGTCGCTCTGCCGGATGACCTGGATGACCTCGTCGATGTTGAGCAGCGCGACCAGCAGGCCGTCGACGAGGTGGAGGCGGTCCTCGCGCTTCTTGCGGCGGAACATCGACCGGCGCCGCACGACCTCGATGCGGTGGTCGACGTACACCTGCAGCAGCTCGCGCAGGCCGAGCGTGCGCGGGCGGCCGTCGACGAGCGCGACGTTGTTGATGCCGAAGGTCTCCTCCATCGGGGTGAGCCGGTAGAGGTCCTGCAGGACGGCCTCGGGGTTGAAGCCGTTCTTGATCTCGATGACCAGGCGCAGGCCGACGTTGCGGTCGGTGAGGTCCTTCAGGTCGGCGATGCCCTGGATCTTCTTGGCGTTGACGAGTTCCTTGATCTTGGCCTTGACGCGCTCCGGGCCGACCGCGTACGGCAGCTCGCTGACCACGATGCCCTTGCGGCGCGGGGTGACGTTCTCGATGGTCGTGGTGGCGCGGGTGCGGAACGTCCCGCGGCCCTTCTCGTAGGCGTCGCGGATGCCGTCCAGGCCGACGATCATGCCGCCGGTGGGCAGGTCGGGGCCGGGCACGAAGCGCATCAGGTCGTCGAGGGTGGCGTCGGGGTGGTCGATCAGGTGCCGGGCCGCCGCGACCACCTCGCCGAGGTTGTGCGGGGCCATGTTGGTGGCCATCCCGACCGCGATCCCGGACGCGCCGTTCACCAGCAGGTTCGGGAAGGCGGCGGGCAGCACCTCCGGCTCCTGCTCCTGGCCGTCGTAGTTCGGCCGGAAGTCGACGGTGTCCTCGTCGATGGAGGCGACCATCATCAGCGCCTCGCGGGACATGCGGGCCTCGGTGTACCGCATGGCGGCGGGCAGGTCGTCGCCGCCGAGCGAGCCGAAGTTGCCATGCCCGTCGACCAGCGGCATCCGCATCGCCCACGGCTGGGCCATCCGCACCATCGCGTCGTAGATCGCGCTGTCGCCGTGCGGGTGCAGCTTGCCCATGACCTCGCCGACGACGCGCGCGCACTTGACGTGCCCGCGGTCGGGGCGCAGCCCCATCTCGTTCATCGAGTACAGGATCCGCCGCTGGACGGGCTTCAGCCCGTCGCGGGCGTCGGGAAGCGCCCGCTGGTAGATCACCGAGTAGGCGTACTCGAGGTAGCTGCCGCGCATCTCCTCGGAGACGTCGACGTCGACGATGTTCTCCTCGAAGTCCGGCGGCGGGGGAGGGGCTTGGGATCCGCGTCGTGCCATGCCCCACATTGTGGCCGGTCCCGCCGACATCTTTCGCCCGCCCCACCGGATGGACCGCGGATCGGATCCCGGACGGGTCGCGGATCGGATCCCGGCGGGCCGCGGCGCACGATCCGGTCAGCGGTCGTGGCAGATTGGTCCCGGACGGTTCTCACCCGCGGCCGCGCCCCGGCCGCGACCCCCGTGGAGGTACCCGATGAGCGCGCTGGCCGACTTCCAGAACTCGATCTACCTGCAGGGACTCGGCGACGTGCGGCCGTCGCTGCCCACCGACCTGACGAGGCTGGAGGGGCTGGCCGAGGGCGTCCTGTCGGCGCAGGCGTTCGGGTACGTGGCGGGATCGGCCGGCAGCGAGGCGACCGCGCGCGCCAACCGGGACGCGTTCGACCGGTGGCGGATCGTCCCGCGATTCCTGCGGGACGTGGCGCACCGCGACCTGTCGGTGGACGTCCTCGGCACCGCGATGCCGTCGCCGATCCTGCTCGCGCCGATCGGCGTGCAGTCGATCTTCCACCCGGACGGGGAACTCGCCACCGCGCGCGCGGCGGGCGCCGAGGGGGTGACCATGGTGCTGAGCACCGCGTCGTCCCACTCCATCGAGGAGGTCGCGGAGGCCAACGGCGACGGCGCGCCCCGCTGGTACCAGCTGTACTGGCCGAAGGATCGGGACCTTGCCGTCAGCTTCCTGGAGCGGGCCAAGGCGGCGGGCTACACGGCGCTCGTCGTCACGCTCGACACGTTCACGCTGGCGTGGCGGCCCCGCGACCTGGACCAGGCGTACCTGCCGTTCCTGCGCGGCATCGGGGTCGCGAACTACTTCAGCGACCCCGTCTTCCAGAAGGCGGTCGGCGGGCCAGTCACCGACGCCAACCGCGACGCCGCGCTCCTGCACTGGGTCGCCAACTTCGGCAACCCGTCGCTCACCTGGGACGACCTGGTCTTCCTGCGGGACCACTGGGACGGGCCGATCGCGCTGAAGGGCGTCCAGCACCCCGACGACGCGCGCCGCGCGGTGGACGCGGGCATGGACGGCGTGATCGTCTCCAACCACGGCGGGCGGCAGGTCGACGGTGCCGTCGCCTCGCTGGACGCCCTGCCCGGCGTGGTCGACGCCGTCCGCGACCAGGCCACGGTGCTGTTCGACAGCGGGATCCGCACCGGATCGGACGTGGCGAAGGCGCTCGCGCTGGGCGCCAAGGCGGTGCTGCTCGCGCGCCCGTACGCCTACGGGCTGGCGCTCGGCGGGCAGGCCGGCGTCCAGCACGTCCTGCGCTGCATCCAGGCCGAACTGGAGCTGACCATGGCGCTGTCCGGTGTCACCCGGCCGGACGAGCTTTCTCCGGAGATTCTGGTCCGCGCTTAGGTTCCCGCTTGGGTTCCTCTGTGGACGGGGCATAGATCTCGTGTAGGCGGGCCAGTCCTGCGTCTATGGCGTGTGCGGTGGCGTCTTCTTTTGGCGGCAGCGTCCTGTAGGGAGTGCCGTCGTGTCGTCTGGCCACCGCGCGCCGTACGGCGCCCACGTTGGCGCGTAGTCCTTCGACGCCGGGCCTAAGGGCGCGGACGTGAGGCACGGCCTCGCGTAGCACGTCGACGACATCCGCTGGGTGCGGCTGCGCGCGCGTGACGAAGCGGTGCAGCCGCAGAGGTCCGTAGAGGTCGTCCATCTCGGCGACGGAGTTCTCGAACCGGATGAGGGCGTGCGGTTCGCCCTTCAGGACATCGGTCAGTGCCGCCAAGGACTGCGATGTGCGGCGGCGCAGAACGTCCCTCGTGCGGAAGGGAAGAACGAACCATGCGGCGGCCGTGCCGATGACGGAGCCGACGAGGATCGCCTCCAGGCGTGTTTCGAGCAAGGGAGTGGCGGACTGGCCGAAGTACCCGTACAGCAGCGACAGCGCGGCCGTCACCCCGCCCGCCCAGTACGCGTAGCTCCGCTGGCGCAACCATGCTGCGACGCCCAGCACCACGAAGATGAGCACGACCGCATGGGGGTCGCGTGGTGCGAACAAGCCGGACGCCGCGGCGGCCAAGACCGTCCCTCCGGCCGCGCCGAGCGCGCGCAGCAGACCCTTGTGGAGGGCGTCGCCACGTCCTCGCGCCCCGTTGCAGACGATGAACGCCGTCAGGACGACCCACGACCAATGATCCGGGAACAGCAGGTGCCCTATGGCGAACGCGGCGCACAGGGCCGCACCCATCTGCGCCGCCATGCGGGTGCTTGCGAGCAGCCGTTTGCTGGGGGCGGGAGCCGGGGCGGCCTCCACGCGGCCGCCGCGCCATGGCTGTTCCACGGCGACCTGGACGGCCGTGACCCAGAAGTAGGGAATGAGCGCCACCACAGGAGCCCACAGCAGGTGCGTCGACGGCGCGCCGGGCGCGCCGTGGGGGATGACGAGCAGGGCGATCGCTGGGAGCATCATCAGCGTGCCGGCCTTGGTGAAGCGCGGCCCGAAGCGGCGGATCCAGACCCCGGACGTGACGAGGGCGGCGAACGCGGCGTCCCCCGCGAACGCGTCGTCGCGCATGAGGATGCCGAGGCCGACCGACACGAGGGCGACGGCGGGCATGACGGCGAACCCGATCAGGCGGTCGGACGGGCGGGCGCCGCGATGCCCCCTGGACAGGGTGACGGACAGCACGACGGCCTGCATGACGGCGTCCGTGTGCAGGTGCGCCGCGTGCTCCAGCAGCAGCGCCGACCCGAAGGACGCCAGCATGGCGGCCACCGTGGTCGCGGCGACGGTGACCGGCGCCTGCGCGGCGCCGAGGCCCCGGATCGTGCCCGCCGCCATGGCCCACCTCCGATAGATAGTAAGGGATAGCGTAGCATTATGGGGAGCGATCGGCCCGAGGTGCCGAGGGAAGCGGTGGTGGAGATCCGCCGCGGGGTGATGCGGATGGCGCGCCGGATGCGCTCCTCGCGCTCCCCGGACGCGCTGAGCAGCAACAAGCTGGTCGTGCTCGGGCACCTGGCCCGCAACGGGCCCAGCTCGGCCGGCGAGGTGGCGGCGGCCGAGGGGCAGCGGCCGCAGTCGCTGACCAGGGTCTTCGCGGAGCTCGAGGAGTCCGGGCTGATCGTCCGCACGCGCGACGAGCGGGACCGCAGGCAGGCCGTGCTGACCATCACCCGGGCCGGGGGCGAGGCGCTCAGGCGCGACCTCGACGAGCGCGACGCCTGGCTCGCCGGCGCGCTCGGCGGGCTGGGCGAGACCGAGCGCGAGGTGCTGAGGCTCGCCGCCCGGCTGATGGAACGGCTGGCGGAATAGTTCGCTACTGCTTACTATTTTGGGACTGCTGATTCCCGGGTAAGGAGACGCGCATGCGCTGGCCCGATCACGCCATCTGGTGGCACGTCTACCCCCTCGGCTTCACCGGCGCCGAACGCGCCGCCCTCCCGCCCGGCGCCCGGCCCGCGCACCGCCTGGACCGGATCGCCGGATGGCTCGACCACCTGGTCGCGCTCGGCTGCAACGGCCTCGCCCTCGGGCCGGTGTTCGACTCCGAGACGCACGGCTACGACACCGTCGACCACTTCCGCGTCGACCCGCGCCTCGGCGACGAGGACGACCTGCTGCGGCTCGTCGAGGCGGCGTCGGGACGCGGCGTCCGGGTCCTGCTCGACGGGGTCTTCAACCACGTCGGGCGGAGCTCCCCGCGCTTCGCCGACGTCCAGGCGCAGGGCGGCGCGTCGCCGTACGCGGGATGGTTCGTCCCCGACGGCGACGGCGGCTTCCGCACGTTCGAGGGCCACCACAAGCTCGTCGCCCTCAACCATGACGAGCCGGCCGTTGCCGACTACACGGTCGAGGTCATGAGCCACTGGCTGGAGCGCGGCGTCGACGGTTGGCGGCTGGACGCCGCTTACGCCGTCCCCGCGGAGTTCTGGCGGACGGTGACCGACCGCGTCCGCGCGCGCTTCCCCGACGCATGGCTCCTGGGGGAGGTCATCCACGGCGACTATGCGGGCTTCGTCGAACGCAGCGGCCTCGACTCCGTCACCCAGTACGAACTATGGAAGGCCATCTGGAGCTCACTGAACGACCGCAACTTCTTCGAACTGGCCCATGCGCTCACCCGCCACGACGGGATGCTCCAGACGTTCGTACCGCAGACCTTCCTCGGCAATCACGACGTGACGCGCATCGCCAGCCGCCTCGACGACGAGCGCCACCTCACCCATGCGCTCGTCATCCTCCTCACCACCGCCGGCGTCCCGTCCATCTACGCCGGCGACGAGTTCGCCTTCCACGGCATCAAGGAGGAGCGCGAAGGCGGCGACGACGCCATACGTCCCGCCTTCCCCGAACGCCCCGACGAGACGACCGGACACGGCGCTCCCCACCACCGCCTCCACCAAGGCCTCATCGGCGTGAGGCGCCGCCACCCATGGCTCGTCCGCGCGCACACGCAGGTCGCCACCTTGACCAACACGGCGCTCTCCTACACAGTGGGGCAGGGCGAAGAGCGCCTGGGCGTCGTCCTCAACGTGGCCGACGAGCCCGCCAAGGCCGACCTCCCCACCGCCGGATGGACCTGCATCGCCGGGGACGCCGCCTTCCACGGCGAAGGCGCCCTGATACCGCCCCAAGGCTGGGCCATCGCGCATCCATGACAGATGTCATGGCCGACCCCTGCGAACCTCACGGCCCGCACCTGACGTTCATGACTGCACGCGGAGATCGTCCCTCGGCAGCATGGGACCCATGAAGGCACACGTGATCGAGGTACGCGACCTGCAGCTGAACGAGGCCGTGCGAGACGTCTCGTTCACCGTGGCGAAAGGCGAGGTGTACGCGCTGCTCGGCCGGTACGGCTCGGGCAAGACCACCCTGCTGGAGATGCTCGCCGGCCTGCGCCGCCCCACCGGCGGGACGATCCGCGTCCGCGGCGCCGACCCCTACACCGACCGCGACGCCGCCCGGTCCGGGACCGTCTGGCGCGACGGCGGCCTGTTCCCCGGCCTCACCGTCGCCGAGATCATCGACACCTGGCGGCGCTGGACCCTCGACCCGATCACCCGTGACGAGGCGCTCCGGCTCGCCCGCCTCACCGGCCACGCCGACGTCCCGTTCGAGCGCCTCGCCCCCGGCCGCCGCCGCCTGCTCGACCTTGCGCTCGCCCTCATCGGCCGCTCCGACGTGCTGTTCCTCGACGAGCCCACCGCCGGGCTCGACGACGCCGCCGCGCGCGAGGTGTGGTCCGTCCTGCTCCTGCTGGCCGCGCACGGCAGCACCGTCGTGATCACCACCCGGGACACCGGCGAGGCCTGCCGCGCCGACCGGGTCGGCGTCCTCGACGAGGGCCGCCTCGTCACCGGACGCGCCTCCGCCCGGCTCGGCACCGCCGCCCGGCGCGCCCTCCACGCCCCGCGCGCCCCGTTCGCCGCCTGACCGGCGCCGGACGCGTGGACGACGGCGACCCCACCCCGCGTCGCCTGGCCGGCGCCGGACGCGTGGACGACGGCGGCCCCACCCCGCTCCTGCACGCCCTGGGCGGGATCGTCCCCGCGCACCTGCGGCGGCGGCGCCCGCATCCCTCGACGCCCGCATACTCTGGGCGCGTGCAGCCGAGGATCCCGCGCCCCACCGTCATCGCCGCGATCATCGTGGGGATGACGGCGGTCACCCTGGCCGGGTTCCTGCTGCCCGCGCTCTGGTACGAGGCCTTCGACCGCCACGATCCGGCCCGCGTCGCGTTCTCCGCCGCCGGCGTCGCCACCGCGTTCGCGCTCTACGCACGGATGCTGTGGCTCAACATGATGCGCCGCACCGCCCCCGGCCACCGGTTCGGGCTCGCCGCGATCGCCGCGATCTGCTGGACGCTGCCGCTCCTCGGCGTCGGCCACGGCTGGGGCAACGCCCTCCTCGTCCCCGCCGGGCTCATCGCCGTCGTCCTGCCGCTCCGGCAGGCGATCCCGGTGGCCGCCGCCGCGGCCGTCCTCACCCCCGTCTACGGCGTCCTCCTCGGCCTGCCCGCGCTGAGCGTCCTCTACGAGATGGTCGGCGTGCCGCTCGCCGCCTTCTCTGGATACGTCCAGGTGTGGCTGTTCCACGTCGTCCAGGAACTGCGGGAGGCGCGCGCCGAGGTGGCCCGGTCCGCGGTCGGCGAGGAACGCCTCCGCTTCGCCCGCGACCTGCACGACGTCCTCGGCCACAGCCTCCAGGCCGTCGCGCTCCGCGCCGAGGTCGCCGAACGCTACCTCGACCGCGACCCCGGCCGCGTCCGCAAGGAGCTCACCGAGATCCAGACGATGGCGCGCGACTCCGTCCGCGATGTCCGCGAGGTCGTCCGCGGCTACCGCGCCACGTCCCTGCGCACCGAACTGGACGGCATGTCCGCCGTCCTGCGCGCCGCCGGCATCCGCTGCGACCGGCCCGAGGTTTCCCCCGAACTCCCCGCCCACGTACACGAACCCCTCGGCTGGGTGGCCCGTGAGGCCGCCACCAACGTGCTCCGGCACTCCAGCGCCACCTGGTGCGAGATCACCGTCCGCACCGGCGGCGACCACGTCCACGTGGAGATCGTCAACGACGGCGCGCCGCGCCGCGCCGCCGGAGACTCCGGCAGCGGCCTCACCGGCCTCGCCGAGCGGATCGCCGCGGCCGGCGGCCGCTTCAGCGCCGGCCCGTCCGGCGACGGCACCTTCCGGGTGACCGCCGCGGTGCCCGCGAGCCCCGCGGTGCCCGCGTCCCCGGCGGCGCCCGCGGCGAGGGGAGAGGCATGATCCGCGTCCTGCTGGCCGACGACCACCTGCTGATCAGGGAGGCCCTCGTCCTGCTGCTGGAGACCGAGGACGGCATCGAGGTCGCCGCCGACGTCGGCCGCGGCGACGAGGCCGTCGACCGCGCCCTCGCCCTCCGCCCCGACGTCGCCGTCCTCGACATCGACATGCCCGGCCTCGACGGCCTCGCCGCCGCCGAGCGCCTCTCCCGCGACCTCCCCGGCTGCCGGCTGGTGATCGTCACCGCGCACGGCCGGCCCGGCAACCTGCGCCGCGCGATGGCCGCCGGCGTCCGCGGCTTCCTCGGCAAGGACGCCCCCGGCGCCCAGCTCGCCCAGGTCATCCGCCAGGTCGCCGCCGGCGCCCGCTACATCGACCCGCAGCTCGCCGCCGACGCCCTCGCCGCCGAGGAATGCCCCCTCACCCCCCGCGAGCTCGACACCCTGCGCGCCGCCGCCGACGGCGCCCCCGTCTCCCGCATCGCCCGCACGCTCGGGCTGTCCGAGGGGACCGTCCGCAACTACCTGTCCGCCGCCGTCACCAAGCTCGGCGTCCACAACCGCCACGCCGCCGTCAGCACCGCCCGCGATCTCGGCTGGCTGTAGCCGCCGTCCCCTGCGCCCGCTTGGGACGCGGGTCAGCGGCGGGCCAGGAGGAGGGAGCCGCGCTTGGTCACCGGGAGCGGGGTCGGGAGCCGGGTCGCCGCCTCGGCGGCCTGCGGGCGGGGGACGTGGCGGGCGATCAGGTAGTCCCGGATCGCGGCCCGGTCGGGGAGCGTGATCAGCGGGGCGTCCCACCGCTCCACCTCCACCTCGCCGAACACCTCGCACACCCGCGCCGGCGCGTCCTCCGCGTCGAACGAGGACGGCTCGGGCCGCCAGACCGGCGCCAGCTCCGGGCTGTCGGTCCGGCAGATCGCCGAGACCAGCAGCGTCCCGCCCGGCGCGAGCACCCGCCGCGCCTCGCGCAGCGCGAGGCGCGGCTCGTCCAGGTGGTACAGCATGTTGACCGCGACGGCCGCGTCGAAGGCGCCGTCACGGAACGGCAGGCGCAGCGCGTTCGCCCGCACCCGAGGCCCGGGGTGGGCGCCCAGCAGCGTCGCGGACGCGTCCAGCCCCACCAGCTTGAACGGCGGCGGGTCCGGGAGGGCGCGGCTGAGCGCGCCCTCCCCGCAGCCGATGTCCAGCACCCGGGACGCCCCGGCCGCGAGCAGCTTCGCGGCGATGTGGTCATGCAGGCTCCGCGCCCCGATCAGGTACCGCCGGGTGACCTGCGCGGCGAGGCGGAACCGCTCCGGGTCGGCGTCGTAGTCGGGCGACAGGGCCATACGGTGAGTCTGCCCCAGCGGGCCGTGGGAGATGCGTTGTCAGGCGGTGGTGCCACCGTCCACGACCATGTCGTGACCGACCAGATAGGCCGACTCGTCGGACGCCAGCCACAGGACGGCCTCGGCGACCTCGGACGGGTCGCTCGGGCGCCCCGCGGGGATCGAGGCCTTCAACCGCGCGTCGCGCTCCGCCCTCGTCTCACCGGGCCGCAGCGACATCGGGGTGTCGCTCGCCCCCGGGCTGACCGCGTTGACGCGCACCCCGTCGGCGATGTGGTCGATCGCGGCGGTGCGGGTCAGGATGCTAACCCCCGCCTTGGACGCCGCGTACGCGCCCAGCCCGGGCCTGCGCCCGTGCACGCCGATGTTGGACGCGATGTTCACGATCGTGCCGCCGCCGTGCGCGCGCATGTGCGCGATCTCGTGCTTCATCGACAGGAACACCCCCGTCAGGTTCACGTCGATGACCGTGCGCCATGCGTCGTCGTCGATGTCGGCGACGGGCCCGACCGCGCCGAACGTTCCAGCGTTGTTGACTGCGACGTGCAGCCCGCCATGGCAGCCCACTATGGCGGAGACCATGGCGGCGGCGTCCCCGGAGACGGTCAGGTCGGCGACCACATGATCGGCGCGCCCGCCTTTGGCCCGGATCTCCTCGACGGCATCCACAAGGGCCTTCTCGTCCCGCCCGGCCAGCACCACGATGGCGCCCTCCTCAGCGAAGGCGCGGCCGGTAACCCGCCCGATCGCCCCCGCCCCACCGGTGACGAGCACGACCCGATCAACGAAGCGTTCCCTCATGACCTCTCCCAATTTCCAGAATGATCGATCTCGAATAAGCGGCGAATCCAACACCCCGCCTGGGCTGGCTGGCGTGAGGCTGGTCGGCGTGGACCCGGCCGGTGGGGCTGGCCGGCGTGGGCCCGGCCGGTGGGGCTGGTCGGCCTGGGCCCGGCCGGTGGGGCTGGCCGGCGTCGGGCGGGTGCCGTTGCGGATTGGCCGGTGCGGGGTGGTGATCAAGGGAAGAGGGCTTGGGCCTGGCGGGCGGCGTCGCGGATGCGGGACTCCTCCGCCGGTGCCCGGCCCAGGACGCGCATGCCCTGGAAGATCACCAGCAGCAGCCGGGCGAGCGCGCGCGGGTCGGCGTCGGCGGGCAGCTCGCCCTGCGCGCGGGCGCGGGTCAGCGCCGACGTCAGGGACGCCTCGAGGAAGTTCCAGCTCGCCTCGACCAGCCGCGCCGCCTCGGCGTCGCGGCCGGCCAGCTCGACCGCCGTGTTCACCACCAGGCAGCCGAGGCGCGGCCGCTCCCGGCCTGCCTCGTCGGCATAGCGGTCGATCAGTGCGCGGACGGCCGGCAGGACCGGACCGGGCTGCGACAGCGCTTCCGCGATCTTCGGGTCGGTCGTCTCGATGTAGCGCTCGAGCGCCCGCAGGAACAGCTCGTGCTTACCGCCGAACGTCGCGTAGACGCTCGCGCGGGCGATGCCGAGACGCTCGACGAGGTCGGCCATGGAGGTCGCCTCGTATCCGCGCTCCCAGAAAAGCTCCAGCGCATGCTGCAGCGCCGCGTCCGGATCGAACTCCTTGGTCCGTGCCATGGGCTCGACCGTACGGCTATCGAGAACGATCGGTCAAATATCAAGCATCCGAACGCGCTGGGACGGAAGGACGGTCGAGGTCCAGCGTGTCCAGCACCGAGCCGTCAGCCGCCAGCGCCTCGAGAACGGGGCCGCGCCGGGCGCCCCAGACCACGACGATGTGCCCGTGGGCGGGCACGTTCAGGAGCCGCTTGCCCACCCGGACCCGGGTCACCTCGGCCGAGGCGCGCAGCCGGGCCTCGTTCACCCACTTCGCGCCCCACGGCAGCAGCCGGTTGGCGTTCCGGACCGTTCGCCCCGTGCCGTACTTGTACAGGTAGCGGCCCATCTCACCGGACGAGCGGCGCACCAGCGGCTCGTAGGGCGCCGAGCCGCCGCCTCCGCCAAGCCCCATCCATTCGCCGTCCCGCCGGTGGAACGTTCGACCCTCGATGAACGGGTCGACGCCGGCCCCGCTCCACTGGTGGAGGAACGTTACAACGGCGACGTCGCCGTCCATGTCGCGGCCGAGCGGAAGGAAGTCCCGTTCCTCGTCGAAGGTGTCGGGGGCGGGATCGGGCATGCCGTCCCGAAGGAGCCGCAGGCACTCCTCATGCACCTCGTGGTCGTTCATGTTCGGGGGACCTCTGATCGTGCAGGCAGGGCGAGGGGCCCTCCCGCGAGAGGGCCCCGACGTTCGACTCACTCTAGAGGTCCGGCTCGTCTGGTTTCACCCATCTGGCCTACTCCCGTCGATGCTTTGCCATCTGCCCTTCATCGCCCCGTCGCCTGCACCTCTCGCCCTCTCACCGGCCCCGCATCCGCCGAGGTCCGAGCGCTCCGCCCCGTTCGCCCCGGCGCTCCCCGCACGCTCCGCACACCTTCGAACACCGCCCCTCCCAATCCATGGCCCAGCCGCCCTGCACCCGCGCCATCTCCATGCCTCCATGGGCTTCCGCAGGCCTCCTCCAGCCCGCTCTTCGCGCACCACCACCGGCCTCCCCAGCCGTCCCTACCGGCCGCGCTCAGACATGCTTCCCAGCCACGCTCCACCGTGCTCTCCGGTAGCGCTCCGACGGCCTTCCCGACCGCGCCCCGACCTGCTGCCGCCATACCGCCCGCCGTCGTGCTTTCCGCCCGCGATCCGTGGTGCTGCCCGATCATGCTCCGCCATGCTGTCCGGCTGCGAGCCGTGGTGCTGCCTGATCGCGCTCCGCCATGCTGTCCGGCCACGGTCGGCAGTGCTGTCCGGCCGCACTCGGCAGTGCTGTGCGGCGGCGCTCCCTCAGGCTTCTGGCCACGCTCCGTGGTGCCGTCCGACCGCGTCCTGCCAAGCCGTCCCGCTGCGCTCTGCGAGGCCTTCCAGCCTGCCTTGTCGTGTTGTCGTGCCCCGTCGTGTTGTCGTGGCCCCGTCGTGTTGTCGTGCCCCGCCGGGCTGTCGTGCCCCGCCGGGCTTTCTGGCCACGCTCCGTGGTGCCGTCCGACCGCGTCCTACCTAGCTTCCCGCCGCGCTCTGCGAGCCTTCCCGCGGGTGCCCCGTCGTGCTGTCCAGCCGCGTTCCGTCGTGCTGTGCGGCTGCGCTCAGTCGTGATTCGGACGGCGTTTCCTGGTGCGCTCCGGCTGCGTTCGGCCGTGCTGTCGGGTTGCGCTCTGCAGAGGCTTCCGGGCCGTGCTCCGTCGTGGTGCCCGGTCGCTCTCCGTCGTGCTTTTGAGCGTTCCCTGTGCTGGCCGACTGCGTCCTGCCTGCTGTCCGGCCGTGCTGTGCATGGCCTTTCGGCTGCGCTCCCCTCTGCTTCCCGCGCGTTCTGTGGTGTCAATCGCTCTTGTGCGAGTCAGGCATTCGTCGCCGCTGGGGTGATCTCGTCGGTCTCGGTGGGCTTGGCGGGTGCCGGCTGGCCGTCCTCGATTCCGGTCGGCTGGACGGATGCCGGGGCGGGGCGCAGGGCCCGGACGGCGAGGACCGCGCAGGCGCATGCGAGCGGCAGCTCCAGCCCGGCGGCCATCGCCACGGCCAGGGCGCGCTCCGCGCCGGGGGCGGAGGTCAGGACGTCGAACCAGGCGTCCATGGTCAGGAGGGCGCCCGTGGCGGCGGCGGTCAGGCCGTGCCGCGGGTCGCGCCGGCTGAGCAGGATTCCGGTGCCGAGGAGCCCTGCGGCGATCAATGCGTCCAGCCCGACCCAGGCCATCGACCAGTTCGACACCTGGGTGCTGGACGGCAGCGCTCGGGCCAGGACGAACATCCACGGCACCATCACGACGCCGCCCGCGGCGAAGCCCAGGCCGATCCAGCGCTCCCACTGGCGCAGCGTCCCCAGGCAGGACGACCAGGGGCGGAACGCCGTGTTCTGGGGCGCTGCTGGTCGGGGTGCTGTGGAGCGGGAGGCGGCTCGCCGGAGCCGGGGTAGCGGCCGGGGGCGGCGAGCGGGGACGGGGAAGGGGACGGTGTTCGCGACCATGACTGGACTCCCTGGTGATCTCGCACCGCTGACCGGGTGCCGGCTCAAGCCTGGCCGCGGACCGGCTCACGATCAGTAGCGCGCATATCCGACCAGGGGTGGCACCAGGTTCACCTCCGTACCGGATGTTCGCTTCATGGCGACGCCCTAACTGGGGCAATACGGTTGCGTCCATGGCATCCATCTCTCCGGCCCGGCGTGCCCTCGCGCATGCTCCGTGGTCGCCGGCGGCGTGGCGCGACACCACGTTCGTCGCCTCGGGGGTGCCGCTGCAGTTCGCCGGCTGGGCCGTCCTGGGCTCGGTCTGGCCCTTCTGGGCGCCGGTGAACGCGACGCCGATCTTTCTCGTGCTGGCGGGGACGTGCGCCTTGACGCTGCTGGCGCTGCGCCCGCTGACGCGCTGGCAGCGCGAACGCTGCTGGGCGATGCTGGGGCTGCACATTCCGTCCATACCGGGCTTCGACGAAGGTCGCGCGTGGGAGGTGCTGCGCGGTCTCCGCAAGCCGGAGGTGTGGCGGATGCTCCGGTACCACCTGATCGTCGGGCCGCTCCTGGCATTCGGTGGACTGGCCACCATCGCCGCCTGGGCCGGAGGGGCGATCCTCGCGTGTACCGGCGCGTACACCTGGGCGCTGCCCGATACGAGCCCGCTGAGCTCGGTGGACAAGGCGCACGCGGTCCGTGTCGGGATGCTGTCGGTCGTCGGTGTCCTGCTGCTGGTGGCGGCGCCGTGGGTTGCCGCGGGCGTCCGGCGCCTGGACGCGCGTGCCGCGGTCGCACTGCTCGGGCCGGACCGCGCCGCCGAACTGGAGCGGCGGGTCGAGGACCTGGCAGAGAAGCGTGCCAGCGTCGTGGACGCCGCCGACCTCGAACGCCGCCGCATCGAGCGCGACCTGCACGACGGCGCGCAGCAGCGGCTCGTCTCGCTCGCGCTGAACCTCGGGCTGGCCCGCGAGACCCTCACCGGTGTGCCCGACGACGCCATGCGGGTGATCGTCGAGGCGCACGAGGAGGCCAAGGAGGCGCTGACCGAGCTGCGCAACCTGATCCGCGGACTGCACCCGGCGGTGCTGGAGGACCGGGGCCTGGACGCGGCGCTGTCCGGCATCGCGGCCCGGGTACCGCTGGAGGTCCGGTTGCGCGTCGAGGTGGAGCCGCGCGCCTCCTCCACCGTCGAGGCGGTCGCGTACTTCGTCGTCTCCGAGGCGCTCACCAACGTCGTCAAGCACGCCAGGGCGACTGCAGTGGATGTAGCGGCGATCCGCGAGGGCGCGCGGCTGCGCCTGACCGTCGCCGACGACGGCGTCGGCGGCGCGGACCCGTCCCGGGGGACGGGCCTGACCGGGCTCGCGCGGCGGGTCCGGTCGGTGGACGGTACCTTTCGGATCATCAGCCCCGCCGGAGGGCCGACGACCGTCACCGTGGAGTTGCCGTGCGCATTGTGATCGCCGAGGACTCGGTCCTGCTGCGGGCCGGGCTGATCAAGCTGCTGGAGACCTCGGGGTTCGAGGTGGCGGCGGCGGTCGGCGAGGCGGAGGGCCTGCTGGCGGCCGTGCGCGAGCACCGCCCGGACGCCGCGATCGTCGACGTGCGGATGCCGCCGGGCTTCACCGACGAGGGCGTGCGCGCCGCGCTGGTGATGCGGCGCGAGGCGCCCGAGGTCGCCGTCCTCCTGCTGTCGCAGTACGTCGAGGAGCGGTACGCGGCGGACCTGCTGTCGACCAGCACCAGCGGCATCGGGTACCTGCTGAAGGACCGGGTCGCGGACGTGTCGGTCTTCCTGGACGCGCTGCGCCGGGTGGCCGCGGGCGGCACCGCGCTGGACCCGGAGGTCGTCTCGCAACTGCTCCTGCGCCGTCATCGCGACCCCCTCGACCGGCTGACCCCTCGTGAGAAGGAGGTCCTGGCGCTGATGGCGGAGGGCCGCTCGAACGCCGGGATCGCCGGTGCCCTCGTGGTCAGCGAGAGCGCTGTCGCCAAGCACATCAACAACATCTTCGCCAAGCTCGACCTCCCGCACGCCGAGGGCGACCATCGCCGAGTGCTGGCCGTGCTCCGCTTCCTGGACGGCGAGACATGACCGCCCCGGGCAAGGGCACCGGCGACCCCAAGACCCCCGAACCGGACGTGACCGCGCAGGACGTCACTGGGCAGGACGTATCCGAACCGATCGCGACCCGGCCGGGTGCGAGCGGGGCGGGCGTTGGTGGAAGTGGCGCCGCCGGGGGTGGTGGCGCCACGGCGCAGATTGCCGGGCCGGGGGTGGTGGGGGAGGGGCGGGCGCGGCGTCGTGGTGTGTGGATCTTTCTTGCGGCCGCGACGGCCGTCGTCGTGGTCGTCCCCTTCTGCCTGGGGCTGGGCGGGCGGGCGATGCGGCGGACCGCGGAGGACGTCACCCCGTACCATCACGCGATCAAGGAGCTGCGGATCGAGGCCGGGAGCGCCGAGGTGTCGGTCGGGACGGGCCCGGCCGGGCAGGCGCGCGTCTTCAAGCGGCTGAAGTGGGTGCTGCGCAAGCCGGTCGTGACGGAGTCGCTCCATGGCGACGTGCTGTTCATCGTTTCGCGGTGCCCTGGCCAAGTCGGGCTCTACGGTGGCTGGGAGTGCGGTGCCGACATCGACGTCCAGGTGCCGGCCGGGGTGCGCGTGTCGGCCGCGTCGGGCTCGGGGGAGATCACCGTGCGCGGCGTGAACGGCGACCTGGACCTGCGGACCGGGTCGGGGGAGATCTGGGTGGCCGGCTCGCACGGCGCGCTGCGGGCGCGGGTCGGCTCGGGGACGATCCGCGGCACGGGGCTGGCCTCGTCCGACACGGAGGCGGTGGTGGGCGCCGGGGAGCTCGACCTGCGTTACGCCGAGCCGCCGCGGACCGTGGGCGTGTCGGCCGACTCCGGCTCGGTGAAGATCATCGTGCCCGCGGGCTCCCATTACCGGGTTCAGGGCTGGACGGGCTCGGGTGATACGCATCTCAACCGGGCGCTCGTCGACGACCGGTCGGACCGGTTGATCTCGGTCCGCAGCGGGTCGGGCTCGTCGTACCTCGACTACACCGACGACTGACGCGATCCCCCTGACAGTGCAGGGTGCGCGTCTCTCCGCGCGCCTGCCGGACGGCGGCCGGGTACGCGGCGCGGGCCCGTCCCGCCGGGGTGTCCGGCGTCGCGGGGGCGCGGCTGACCGGCGCGTTCGCGACCGCCGCGCGATTTGCGTCATTTGTCGTTGGTTGGTTGACTGCTGACATGAGCCTCGTACGTCCGTGCCGTGAGCGCGGCCCGCTGAACCCGCGGGCCATGCGGCGTACGTGCTGCCGGCGAATGTGTGACCGCTGAGGGCCCCTGCCTGAGCCTCGCGCCCCGAAGCGAGCGAACTCCGAGACCCGAGTCGCGCATGAACATCCAACGCCATCTGCTGAGCCACGCCCCGTATCCCCCCGGTCGAACCTGACCGGCCGCGCGCCCGATCGAGCGCGAGGCCGCCTCCACCGGACCCGGCCGCCGCGGCCGGACCCGTCGAGGACATCGTCGGCCGGCCGTCCGGGACGCGGAAGTGGAACCGCGTTCTGTGGATAACCGCCGCCGGTCGCCTGGCATGAGCGGTCGCCACCGCGCCTGATCCGGTGCGCCAAAGAGCAGCCCGTCCACCCCCGCACCGCCTCCGACCAGGGCGGCGCCCGTCCGCACGGATGATTCTCTGTGATTCAGATCGAAAAACTCAGGAAGGTGTACCGCTCCCGCGAGCGCGAGGTGACCGCCGTCGACGGCGTCGACCTCACCGTCCGCGAAGGCGAGGTCTTCGGCGTCCTCGGCCCGAGCGGCGCCGGCAAGAGCACGCTGCTGCGCTGCGTCAACCTGCTGGACCGACCGGACGAGGGCCGCATCGTGATCGGCGGGCGCGACATGCTGGCGCTGCGGGGCGCCGAGCTGCGCCGCGCCCGCCAGGGCATCGGCATGATCCACCAGCACTTCGGCCTGCTCGGCAGCCGCACGGTGGCCGGCAACGTCGCGTTCCCGCTGGAGGTCATGGGCGTCCCGCGGAGCGAGCGCGCCGCGCGGGTCGCCGAGCTGCTGGACCTGGTCGGGCTCACCGGGCACGCGAAGGCCTACCCGGCGCAGATCTCCGGCGGGCAGAAGCAGCGCGTCGGCATCGCGCGGGCGCTCGCCGGGCGTCCGAAGGTGCTGCTGTCCGACGAGGCGACCTCCGCGCTCGACCCGGAGACGACCGCGTCGATCCTCGAGCTGCTGCGGGACCTGAACCGCCGCCTCGGGCTCACCGTCCTGCTGATCACGCACGAGATGGACGTGGTCAAGCGGATCTGCGACTCGGCCGCGGTGATGCGCGACGGCCGGTTCACCGAGTCCGGCCCGGTGACCGAGCTGCTGGCGCGTCCCGGGTCGGAGCTGGCACGCGGGCTGTTCCCGCTGCCGGCCGCCGAGCCCCGCGACGGCACGACGCTCGTCGAGGTCACCTTCGTGGGCGGGGCGACCGACCAGCCGTTCGTGTCGGCGCTGGCCCGCAAGTACGCGCTGGACGTCAACATCCTCGGCGGCGCCGTCGAGACGGTCGGCGGCGAGCGGGTCGGGCGGCTCCAGCTCGAGCTGCCGGGCGACCCGTCGGTGAACGCCGCGCAGCTGGCGTTCCTGCGCGAGTCCGGCCTCGCCGTCGAGGTGCGGGACCGCGCGACCGCGCCCGCCCGCGCGTCCGCCGCACCCACCACCACCGCGGCCGCCGAGGAGGACGCCCGATGAGCTGGGACGAGGTCATGCCGCTGCTGTGGCCGGCCACCCGGGAGACCCTGTACATGACCGGCGTCGCGACGCTGTTCACCGCCGTGCTGGGGCTCGCGTTCGGCGTGCTGCTGGTGGTCACCGAACGCGGCGGCCTGCTGCCCGCGCCGCCGGTCAACAAGGTCCTCGGCGTGGTGGTGAACATCGGCCGGTCGCTGCCGTTCCTGATCCTGATGGTGGCGATCATCCCGTTCACCCGGATCGTGGTCGGCACCAGCATCGGCAACGCCGCCGCGATCGTCCCGCTGACCGTCGGCGCCATCCCGTTCTACGCCCGGCTCGTGGAGATCGCGCTGCGCGAGGTCGATCCAGGTGTGATCGCGGCGGCGGACGCGATGGGCGCGACCCGCCGCGAGATCGTCGGCAAGGTGCTGCTGCGCGAGGCCCGGCCCGGCCTGGTGTCCGGGCTGACGGTCACCGTGATCGCGCTGATCGGCTACACCGCCATGGCCGGCACGGTCGGCGGCGGCGGGCTCGGCAACCTCGCCGTCACCTACGGCTATGAGCGCTTCGAGACGAAGGTCATGGTCGCGACCGTGCTGCTGCTCGTCGTCCTCGTCCTGATCATCCAGGCGGTGGGGGACCTCGTCGCCCGCCGCCTGTCCCACAAGTGACACCGCTCTCACCGCACAGAAAGGCACTCTTCGTGCTTCGCAAGATCACCATTGCTCTCGCCTCCGTCGGCCTGATCGCGGGCCTGGCGGCCTGCGGCTCCTCGGAGGCGTCCGACGATCCGGACGCCCCGCTGAAGGTCGCGGTCAACCCCGTCCCGCACGGCGACATCCTGAAGTACGTCAAGGACAATCTGGCGGCCAAGGCCGGGCTGAAGCTGGACATCGTGACCTTCGACGACTACCAGCAGCCGAACACCGCGCTGAAGGAGAAGCAGGTCACCGCCAACTACTTCCAGCACGTGCCCTTCATGGAGGAGTACGAGAAGAAGTCGGGGGCCAAGCTGACGTTCGTCGCGCCGGTGCACCTGGAGCCGCTCGGCGTGTACTCCAGCAAGGTGAAGAGCCTGCAGGCGATCCCGCAGAACGCGACCGTGGCGGTGCCCAACGACCCGGCTAACGAGGGACGCTCGCTGAAGCTTCTCGCCGACAACGGCCTGCTGACGCTGAAGCCGGGCGCGCCCACGAGCGCCACCGAGAAGGACATCGCGACCAACCCGAAGCACCTGAAGTTCAAGCCGCTGAAGGCCGCGCAGCTGCCGCGCTCGCTCGACGACGTCGACGCGGCGGTCATCAACGGCAACTACGCGCTCGAGGCGAACCTGTCGCCGGCCAAGGACGCGCTCGCCGCGGAGAAGGCGGAGGGCAACCCCTACGCCAACGGCATCGTCACGCTCCCGGAGAACGCGGACGACCCGCGTGTGAAGAAGCTCGTCCAGCTCCTGCGCGGGCCCGAGGTGCGCAAGTACGTGCAGGACAAGTACAAGGGCTCGGTGCTGATGGCGTCCTAGCGGCTCCGGAGCGCCCCGGACGCGGCGGTGCGCCCAAAGTGCCGCGGTTTGTCCTTCGGTCCTGATAGGACATGGTCCCGACGAACTTCCGAAAGGGACTCATGGGCGTTTATCAGCATCTAGAGGAGTACGCCGGCCTGCCGGTCGCCACCTTCGACTGCGAGAGGGGGGTGGCGGACGAGGACGACGACGGTGCGGCCGGCGGGGAGGAGACCGGCGAGGATCTCCCGCCCGCCGGCGAGGCCGCCTGGTACGTCGGGACGATGTTCGACGAGGAGCCCTTCGCCGACACGTTCGCGCGGTTCCGGGAGACCGTCGACACCGCCGAGGTGACGGCGCTGATAGTCGGCTACTGGGGCGCGTCCTACGACGAGAACCACGCCGACCCGGTGGCGCTGCTGACCGAGCACGCCGCGGCCTTCCCGAAGCTGAGGGCGCTCTTCCTCGGCGACATCACCGGGGAGGAGTCGGAGATCTCCTGGATCGAGCACGGGGACGTCTCGCCGCTGTTCACCGCGTTCCCGGAGCTGGAGCGCTTCGAGATCCGCGGCGCGGAGGGCCTCGTGCTGTCCCCGATCAAGAGCGCGCACCTGCGGGTGCTGCGGTTCGAGTCGGGCGGCCTCCCGGGGCACGTGGTCCGGGCCGTGGGGGCGAGCGAGCTGCCGAACCTGGAGCACCTCGACCTGTGGCTGGGGGAGGACAACTACGGCGGCGACGCCACCGTCGCGGACCTGGCTCCGCTGCTGTCCGGCGAGCGGCTGCCCGCGCTGCGCCACCTCGGCCTGGAGGACAGCCAGATCCAGGACGAGATCGCGGCGGCCGTCGCGGGCGCGCCCATCGTGGCGCGGCTGGAGTCCTTGAGCCTGGCGATGGGCATCCTCACCGACCAAGGCGCGGAGGCGCTGCTGTCGGGGCAGCCCCTCACCCACCTGCGCAAGCTGGATCTGCATCACCATTTCCTGTCCGACGCCATGGTGGAACGGGTGAAGGCCGCGTTCCCCGGGGTCGAGGTCGACCTGAGCGACCAGGAGAAGCCGGACGGGGACTGGCACTACATCGCGGTGTCGGAGTGAGCGTTCGCAACGCGGTGGGCCGATGAGGTTCGTCGTGGTCGGGGCGCCGGGCGACCGGCGTCCCGCGCTGTTCGCGCAAGCGTGCCGGTCCCTCGGACTGCCCGAGCCGCGCCTCATCCCCTGGACGGACGTTCTCCGTGGCACTGATGTCGTGCTCGCCCCGGACGATGTGCTCCGCATCGACTCCCCAGGGGAGGACCCGGCGGCGGACGCGCTCTTGCGCGGTCCCGGGGATCCGTCCCGTGTGGGCGGGGGCGCGCGCTGGTATTCGACGTTCGTTGCCGCACTTGGCCGGATCCAGGACGCCGCCGCGCGCGCGGGCGCTCGTCTCCTCGGCGACGTCGAGGAGATCGCGGTCATGTTCGACAAGCGGCGGTCGCACGCGAGGCTGGCAGCGGACGGTGTACCGGTTCCGCAGGCGCTCCCACCAGCGCGCTCCTATGAGGAGTTGCGCGCGCTTATGGACGAGCTGGGGGAGCGGAGGGTCTTCGTCAAGCCTGCGCACGGCTCGTCGGCGTCCGGTGTGGTCGCCCTACAGACGGCACCGGGCGGCCGTGTAAGGGCAGTCACCTCGACGGCCATGAACGGAACGGGTCTGTTCAACTCGTTGCGTGTCCGCACTTACGAGATGGAGAGGGAGGTCGCGGCGCTCGTCGACGCGCTCGCACCTGACGGCCTGCATGTCGAGCGGTGGCTGCCCAAGGCGTCGCTCGGCGGGCGCGTGTTCGACTTGAGGGTCGTCGTCATAGGCGGGACGCCTACGCACGTTGTCGTGCGGACCAGCCGCAGCCCCATGACCAACCTGCATCTCGGTGGTGTGAGAGGTGATGTGGCGGCGGTGCGGCGCGTGCTTGGGCGAGACGGATGGCACCGGGCGCTCGACGTGTGCGCGCGGGCAGCCGACTGTTTCCCGCGAAGCCCGATGGTGGGAGTGGACCTGCTCGTGCTCCAGGGCATGAGGCGGTTCGCCGTGTGCGAGGTCAACGCGTTCGGCGACCTGCTCCCTGGGCTCACGGGCCTGGCCGGAGGCCCGGCCGAGGGGCTGGACACCTACACTGCCCAGGTCAGAGCCGCTTTGCCGGAGATCGCCCCCGCATGTACGACATGAACGAGGTCATCGGCAGCCACGACGTGCTGCTGGTGACGCTCGACACGCTGCGCTACGACGTGGCCGCCGAACTGGCGGCCACCGGTGAGACGCCCACCCTGGCCTCGTTGCTTCCCGGTGGCCGCTGGGAGCGCCGCCACACGCCAGGCAGCTTCACCTACGCCGCCCATGCCGCGATGCTTGCCGGCTTCCTGCCCACGCCCGCGTCCCCTGGCCCGCACCCGCGTCCGTTCGCGGGGGCGTTCCCGGGCAGCGAAACGACCGGCGCCGGAACATGGACGTTCGACGCCGCCGACCTGCCCACCGGGCTCGCGGCGGCCGGCTACCACACGGTGTGCGTCGGCGGCGTCGGCTTCTTCAACAAGCTCACGCCGCTCGGCTCCGCGCTGCCGTCGCTGTTCGCCGAGAGCCACTGGGAACCCGGGTTCGGAGTGACGGATCCGGCCTCGCTGCCCAACCAGCTCGACCGGATAGCCGAGGTGATGGCCGCGCTGCCGGCAAATCGCCGCCTGTTCCTGCTTCTGAACGTCGCGTCCCTGCATCAACCCAACTGGTTCTACTTGGACGGCGGTACGCGCGCGCACGGGGACACTCGCGCCAGCCACGCCGCCGCGCTGCGCCATGTCGACGCTCATATAGGGCGCCTGTTCGATCTGATGCGCCGTCCCTGCTTGGTCATCGTCTGCTCCGACCACGGGACGGCGTACGGCGAGGACGGCCATACCGGTCACCGCATCGGCCATGAAGTCGTGTGGACCGTTCCGTACGGGGAGTTCGTTCTGTCGTGACCACCACCGGGCCGTACCAGGCGTACGTCTACGCCTACCCGCACAAGACCGCCTACCGTCCGCTGACGCCACAACCCGCATTGCGGCAGGTATGGGCGGCGGAACCGCTGGACGCGCTCTTCCTCTACATGCACGTGCCGTTCTGCGAGATGCGATGCGGCTTCTGCAACCTCTTCACCCGCACGGGCGCACCCGAAGAGCTGACCGGTGCCTACCTGGGCGCTCTCGACCGCCAAGCGACCGCCGTACTGGAAGCCCTGGGAGACGACGCGTCGTTCGCCACCGCGGCGTTCGGCGGCGGGACCCCCACGTACTTCACTGCGGCGGAACTGGAACGGCTTTGCGCCATCGCCCGCAGGTTTCCCGGATTCGGTGACATTCCGCTCGGCGTGGAGACGTCCCCGGCGACCGCGACCACCGACCGGCTGACCGTGCTCGCCGAACATGGCACCACCCGGGTGTCCATCGGGGTGCAGAGCTTCGTCGACGAGGAGGCCCGCGCCGCCGTGCGCCCGCAGAAGCGCGCGGAAGTGGAGGCGGCCCTCGACCGGATTCGAGCGGTGGGCTTCCCGACGCTCAACATCGACCTCATCTACGGCATCGATGGGCAGACACCCGCCACGTGGCTGCATTCCCTGAACGCCGCACTGGAATGGCGCCCGGAAGAGCTCTACCTCTACCCGCTCTATGTGCGCCCTCTAACCGGTCTGGGGCGCCGCGCGCAGGACTGGGACGACGAGCGCCTCGCCCTCTACCGCCTCGGCCGGGACCATCTTCTGAGTGAAGGCTATGAGCAGGTCTCGATGCGCATGTTCCGGCGCCCTGGCGGTGCGGCCGGTGGCACCGAGTACTGCTGCCAGACCGACGGCATGGTCGGCCTAGGGTGCGGAGCGCGTTCGTACACGGCCGGTCTGCATTACTCGTTCGAGTACGCGGTCGAGCAGCGGCACGTCCGGTCCATCATCGACGGCTACGTGCGCGAGAACGACTTCAGCACCGCGCGGGTCGGATTCGCATTGGATGAGGGAGAGCGGCGCCGCCGCCATCTCCTCCAATCGCTCCTTCAGGCGGACGGGCTCGACCGAGGCTCCTACAAGGCCCGCTTCGGCACCGACCCCTGCGCCGACTTTGCCGCCGAGCTGGCGCCGTTCGACGACCTCGGCTGGCTGGAGACCACGGAGACGACTCTCCGGCTCACACCCGAGGGCCTCGCCCATTCCGACGCCATCGGGCCCCGGCTGTTCTCCCGACACGTGAGGGAACTGATGGCCTCCTACCAGGCGCGCTGATGCAGCACCTCACCATTCTCTATCGAGGGCCGCTCGCCAGCTGCGATTACGACTGTCCCTACTGCCCGTTCGCCAAACGGCGGGACACACCGGAGCAACTGCGCGCGGACCGTGCGGCACTCGAACGCTTCACCGCGTGGGTGGCCGCGCAAGAGCACCGGGTGTCGGTCCTCTTCACGCCGTGGGGCGAAGGGCTCGTACGGTCCTGGTACCGGCGAGCGCTGACGGAACTGAGCCACCTGCCGCACGTCGAGCGCGTCGCGATCCAGACGAACCTCAGCCACCGGGTGTCGTGGACGTCCGAGGCGGACCTGTCCAAGCTCGCCCTCTGGGCCACCTACCACCCGGGACAGGTGCCCTATGACCGCTTCCTTGGGAAGTGCCGCGAGCTGACCGAACGCGGCGTCCGCCACAGCGTCGGGATCGTTGGCGAACCCGAGCACCTGGACGCGGCGCGCCGCCTCCGCGCCGAACTGCCGGACGGCACCTACCTGTGGGTCAACGCCGCCGAAGGGCGCGCCTACAGCGACGAGGAGGCCGACGCCTGGACGGCGCTCGACCCGCTGTTCCCGCTCAGCCGGCACCCCCATGCCAGCCGGGGGCTCGCCTGCCGCACGGGCGAGACCGTCGTATCGGTCGACGGAGAGGGAACGGTGCGCCGCTGCCACTTCGTCCCGGCCGTCCTCGGCAACCTCTACGACGGTTCATTCCGCGACGCCCTCGCCCCGCGCCCTTGCCCGTTGGACAGGTGCGACTGTCACATCGGTTATGTCCACCTTGAGCCGCTGGGCCTCTACGACACCTTCGCCGGGGGTGTCCTGGAACGCATCCCCGCCTTGCTCAGCGGAATGTAACCGGAAGGTGACCCACCTCTGCGACCTGCGCGGCGGCCGGACGGCGGCGGGCGGGGCGGGCGTCCGCGAGCGTCTTGCAATTCTCCGTCCGTGCCGCCACGCTGTGGATGGTCCCGCATGGTCACGACACGGAGTTGAATGACTGCGAACAGTGAACGAATCAGGCGGTGGTCGAGCCGCGCGGACGGTCATGACATAGGGAGCGGATCCCGTGCACGACCGCCCTGGAGGGCGCATGCTGGCGATAGCAGGCGACCGTTAGGTGATGCCGTGGACTATCTCGAACGCCCCCACTTCGTCCTCGCACTGAGGCCGGCGGACACGTCGGTGCGCGCGGCGCGCGACATAGTCCGCGCCGCGCTGGAGGGCTGGGACCGCCCGGACACCACGGGCGATGTCGAACTCATCACCAGCGAACTCGTCACCAACGCGCTCCGTCACGCCAACACCGCCACCCTCGTGCTGTACCTGCCCGACGACAAGACGGCCATGGTGGAGGTGTGGGACGACAACCCCGAGGGGCCCGTCGAGCCACCGCACGACATGCAGGCCGAAAGCGGGCGCGGGCTCTTCCTCGTCGGCGCCCTGTCCCGCTCGTGGGGCTGGCGGCCCGCCGGCGAGGGGAAGGTGACCTGGGCGCAGGCCGCGACCCCGTGAGCGCTGGGCGGGAGCGGGCGGGCGCCCCTTGGTAATTGGGGAAGTGCTACCAAGGGGCTCCCGCCACGAGGACGGACGGTACGGGCGCGCGCGCAGGAGGCCGCCGTCCGGAGGCTCAGGTCTGCTTCTGCGGTCGGTAGTCGGCCTCGTCGACGCCGAACGTCCACGCGACGCCCGCGCGCGCGGTGCGTGTGGACGGCGGGACCCGCAGGTAGTAGGTGCGGTGCGTGCCGTCCGGTTCGGGCGTGGAGTTGACCACCTCGACCATGACGACGGGCTCGTCCCCGGGCAGGTCGATGGACCACAGCACGCCGGTCTCGTCCTGGTGCAGGGGGCGCGCGCCCGTCTCCGCCAGGTAGCGGTCGTAGCCGAAGATCTCCAGCATCACCCGGCGCAGCTCCGCGTTCTCCTCGGCGGAGATGCGGTCGGCCGTGAGGCCGGTGAGCGAGGCCACGAAATCGGGCGGGATCGGCATGCCCCGCCAGGCGTGCAGCGAGAACCCGTCGGGGTAGGCGAGGGCCGGGCCGTCTCCGCGATGCAGTCGCCCCGGTTCGTCGCGGTGCAGTTCGCAGGGACGCTCCGACATGATGACCAGCCGCTCGTAGGGCCACCACCAGCCGGACGAACGGGCCACCTCGGCGAGGCCGGCCAAAGGCCCATCGAGCCGGCCCACCGACTCGAACAGCGCCAGCCACGGCGCGTCGTGCTGCCCCAGGACGGCGTCGAGCGTCGCGGCGCGCAGGATCCCCTCGGCGGCGTTCTCCTCCGGCGTCGGCAGCGGGTTCCCCGCCCTGGCAGACCGGCCCTGCGCCTGCTCGCCGATAGCGCTGCGCACGCGGGTGACCAGTGACTGGACCTGGTTCCACAGGAGGCCGCCGGTCTCGCCCCACGTCCGCGGCCACTGCTCCGGCCCCTGTTCGGAGCAGGCCGCGGTGCGTTCGGTCTCCCACGGGCGGGTCCGCACGTCCGCCAGGACGCTCGCCCCCGCCGGGCCTTCGCCGAGGTCCGCGTGGGCCTGCGCGAGCAGGTCGTCCAGGCCCGCCTTCCGCAACGCCGCTTCATGCCCGCCCAGCACGGCGGCCGCGACGGCCCCGCGCGCGGGGGAGGGCACCCACACGAACCGCTCGGGCGCGGGCAAGCCGGCGGCCGCGTAAGCGGCGGCCACACCCGCCTCGGCGCGCGCACGGTCCGCCGGGTCGGTGCGGAAAGCGTCGGCCTGCCAGTCGCCGACCACGTAGTGGGTCTCGCGCCGCATCTCGGTGACCATCTGCGTAGCCCCTCAGTCCGCCACGACCCGGACGGCGCCCGGCACGTACTCGCGCTGCCGGATCACCCTGTACCAACCCTTCGGCAGCGTTATCGCCGCGTGCTCCTCGTGTACGAGGCGGCCACCGGACGGCAGGTGCAGGTGGTCGGGCGCCAGCGGGTCGGGGACCCGCAGCAGCGAACCCGGCGCCGTGAGCGCGTGCGCGTGGCCGGTGGCCTCGCCCAGCGCCAGCACCATGCGCCCCCGGCCGTCCCTCGGGGACGGCGGCAGGTCCCGCACGGACTGCGGTACCTCGTCCTCCGGCACGGGCAGGATCAGGATGTCTCCCTGTCGGTACATGCCGCGAAGGTAACGTCCGCCACCGACAGTTTCGGGAGGCGTGCAACGCCGGGCGGTCGGAAGCGCCACGCCTCGGGCGGTCGGAAGCCCCGCGTCGAGCGGTTGGAAGCGCCCCCGCGTCGGGCGGTCAGAAGCCGCGCGTCCGGCGCGCCGCCGGACGCGCCCAGCGGCCCCCCGCGGTGAGCCCGACGCGCTGGAACGCGCGCACGAGCTCGCCACCGAGGTTGACGCCGGCGCCCAGCGCCAGGGCCACCGACAGGGCGCCGATGAGGCTCAGCACACCCGACTGCGGGGATCCCGTGTTCAGCTCCACCATGCCGCGGTAGAGCGCCGTCCCCGGCAGCAGGGGGCCGATGGCCGGCACCACGTACGGCATCACGGGCGCCCCGTGCCGGCGGGCCAGCCAGTTCGCCAGCACACCGACGACGATCGCCGCCATCGCCGAGGCCAGCACGGGCGGAACGTTCCATCCCCGGAGCAGCACGTAGATCGTCCAGATCAGCGCGCCGCCGAGGGCGGACGCCAGGAGCACGTCCCGCGGCGCCGCCAGCGACACCGCGAACGTCACCGACACGGCGGCAGCGGCCATCAGCTGTACGGGCTTCAGCGTCACCGGGGCCGTGGGCAGGTGGCTCACGTCGATCGGCACGTTCAGGTTCACCGCTATGTACACCACCGCGCCGAGGCCCGCGACGATGGCCGCGATCATGAAGAAGACCTCGAGCCCGCGCGCGGCCGCGCTGACGAGGTCGCCGGTGATGCCGTCCTGGATGCTGGCCACCAGGGGCCGTCCCGGTAGCAGCGCAAGGATCGCGCCGGTGACGATGGTCGAGGCGTGCTGCGGGTTGCCCGCCGCGACCACGATGGCGGCGCCCGCGGCGCCGATGGCGGCGGCCACCGTCAGCTGGAAGAACTCCGCGATGCCGCGCCGGGCGAGGGCGGCGGCGGTCCGGTCGCCCAGCAGGGTGGCGACGAACGCCGTCCCCGCGACCAGCGGACCACCGCCCGACAGCACACTGGCCGAGGCGGCGATCAGCCCCAGCGACGCGACGATGAGCCACGGCGGGTACGGGCCGCGCCCCCGCTTCATCTCCGCGAGCTGCTTGTGGGCCTCGTCCAGCTCCAGCATTCCGATGGACGCCTCCTGTACGAGGGCGTGCAGTCCGGTGAGGCGCCAGTAGGCGGGCGTACGGCGGCGGATGGCCCGCGACCCGGTCACCGGTGGCGCGCCCTTACCGGGGTGGGCGGACACCAGGATGCTGGTGAGCGTCACCTGCACCTCGCAGCGCGGAAGCTCATAGGCGACCGCGAGGCCCAGCATCGCCTCGTTCACGCGCTCGGTGGTCTCGCCGCTGGCCAGAAGGAGCTCGCCTACGCGCAGGACGAGGTCCACCGCACGCGGATCGACGACCTCGCTCGGCTCGTCCTCGGGGGGCTCCGGCGGAGATCCGTCCCACAGGACATGCCACGTCCGCCGCAAGCGTTCCGCCGCGCCCATCCCCCGCCGCTGTCCTTCCGCCATGAAACCGATCTTCCACGCAGGCTACCCATGGCGGCACTGAGCGTCACCGGTGGGTCGGCCCGGCGGGTTATCCACAGAACGTCGTTCTGGTGCGACCGCTCGGCCGCCGCTGGTACCAAAGGGGGCATGAGCACTCCCGACGGACTCCGCGACGATGCCGAGCGGTGCCTGCGCGCCCTCGCCGGAGAGCACGCCCGGCTCCGCGACGACCAGTGGACGGCCATCCGCGCCCTCGTCGTCGAACGGCGCCGCGCCCTCGTCGTGCAGCGCACCGGGTGGGGCAAGTCCGCCGTCTACTTCGTGGCGACGCGGCTGCTGCGCGAGCGCGGCGCCGGCCCCACCGTGATCGTCTCACCGCTGCTGGCGCTGATGCGCAACCAGATCGAGGCCGCCGACCGGGCCGGCATCCACGCCCGCACGATCAACTCCGCCAACACCGAGGACTGGCAGCGGATCTTCGCCGAGGTCGAGGCCGGCGAGGTCGACGTCCTGCTGGTCAGCCCCGAACGGCTCAACAACCCCGACTTCCGCGACCTGGTCCTGCCGCGGCTGGCCGCCGGCGCCGGCCTCGTCGTCGTCGACGAGGCGCACTGCATCTCCGACTGGGGGCACGACTTCCGCCCCGACTACCGCCGCCTCCGCACCCTGCTCGCCGAGCTCCCGCCCGGCATACCCGTCCTCGCCACCACCGCCACCGCCAACGCCCGCGTCACCCAGGACGTCGCCGAGCAGCTCGCCGGCGACGACGCCCTTGTCCTGCGGGGGCCGCTCGAACGCGACTCGCTCCGCCTCGCCGTCGTCGCCGTGCCCACCGCCGAGCAGCGCATCGCCTGGCTCGGCGAGCACCTCGCGTCGCTGCCGGGCTCGGGCATCATCTACACCCTCACCGTCGCCGCCGCCCACGAGATCACCGGCTACCTCCGCGACCGCGGCCACGAGGTCGCCGTCTACACCGGCCAGACCGAGCCCGCCGAGCGGCTCCAGGCCGAGCAGGACCTCCAGGCCAACCGGCTGAAGGCCCTCGTCGCCACCAGCGCCCTCGGGATGGGCTTCGACAAACCCGACCTCGGCTTCATCGTCCACGTCGGCGCGCCGCAGTCCCCGGTCGCCTACTACCAGCAGATCGGGCGCGCCGGGCGCGGCGTCGACCGCGCCGAGGTGATCCTGCTCCCCGGCCGCGAGGACCGCGAGATCTGGGCCTACTTCGCCGGCCTCGCGTTCCCGCCGGAGCCTGTGGTCCGGTCCACCCTGGAGGTCCTGGACGCGGCCGACCGCCCCCTGTCGACCGGCGCGCTGGAACCCCAGGTCGACCTCAGCCGCAACCGCCTGGAGATGATGCTGAAGGTCCTCGACGTCGACGGCGCGGTCCGCCGCGTCAAGGGCGGCTGGACGTCCACGGGCCTCCCGTGGGCCTACGACCGCGAGCGCTACGAGCGCGTCACGGCCGAGCGCCGCCGCGAGCAGCAGGCCATGCTCGACTACATCGTGACGGCGGACTGCCGCGAGGAGTTCCTCCGCAGGCAGCTGGACGATCCCGCCGCGGCGCCCTGCGGACGCTGCGACAACTGCACCGGCGAGCACTGGCCCGCCGACGTCACCGCCGAGGGCGCCACCCAGGCCCGCGACCGCCTGCACCGGCCCGGCGTCGACGTCGCCCCGCGCCGCATGTGGCCCACCGGCGTCAAGGACGACCTCGGCGTCTCCGGCCGCATCAAACCCGACCTGCAGGCCGAGACGGGACGCGCCCTCGGCCGCCTCACCGACATCGGCTGGGGCAACCGGCTCCGCGAACTGTTCGCCGGCGGCGACACCGACGTCCCCGCCGACATGGTCGACGCGGTCGTCAAGGTCCTCGCCGCCTGGGACTGGCCCGCCCGCCCCGCCGGCGTCGTCACGATCGGTTCGCGTTCCCGGCCCCGCCTCGTCACCACCTTCGGCCACCGCATCGCCGAGATCGGCCGCCTGCCCTACCTCGGCGAACTCGTCCCCGTCGGCGAGCCCGTCCCGCGCCGGCACAACAGCGCGCAGCGCCTCCGCTCGGTCTGGACCTCGCTGACGCTGCCCGACCCCGTCGCCATCGCCGCGAAGGAGGCGGCCGGGCCCCTTCTCCTGATCGACGACCGAATCGAGACCGGATGGACCATGACCGTCGCCGCCCGCCTGCTGAAAGAGGCGGGCGCCCAGGCGATCCTCCCGCTCACGCTGGCCACCCCCAACTGACCCGGTCGCCCCGCGGCGGACCAGGGCCCGTGCCCGCCGAAGGGCCCACGTCGAGAGGCGCGTCAGGGAAGCAGGACGATCTTCCCCGCGCCGCCCTTCTCCACCTGCTCGTGCGCCTGCACGGCCTGATCGAGCGCCATGCCGTGCGCGGCGGGCGGAGTGATCCGCCCCTGCGCCGCCGCCTCCAGCAGCGTGCGCAGCACCTCCGCCGTCTGGTCCTCCGGGCCGCCCGACAGGAACGGGACGCCGAGGTCGAAGGCGGCGGGGTCGGCGATCGTCACGACGCGGTCCACGCCGCCACGCAGCGCGATCGCGTCCGGAAGGGCCCCGTGCCCGGCCGCGTCCAAGACTCCGTCCACTCCCTGCGGCGCCAGTTCACGGACCCGGTCGGCCAGGCCGGGGCCGTACGCGGTGGCTGCCGCGCCCAACGACCGCACGCGGTCCAGGTTCGCCGGGCCCGCCGTACCGACGACCGTGACGCCGTCGGCCACGGCGATCTGCGTCGCGAGGGCGCCCACGGCGCCGGACGCGCCGTTGATCAGCAATGTCTCTCCCCGGCGCGTCTTGAGCGCGCGCAGCGACCGCAGCGCGGCCTCGCCCGCCACGGGCAGCACCGCGGCCTGCTCCCAGGTCAGCGCGTCCGGTTTCCTCGCGTAGACGGACATCAGCGCGTACTCGGCGTACCCGCCGCCGACGGGCCACCCCGCGACGGGGTCGCCCACCGCCACGTCCGCGACCCCGTCTCCCACGGCGTCCACGACCCCGGAGACCTCCGAGCCCAGGGAGCGGGGCGCCGCCAGCGGCTTGCCGCCCGACATGGACCCCGAGCGGACCTTGACGTCGATCGGGTTCACCCCGGCGGCCCGGACGGCCACCCGCACCTGCCCGGGCCCGGGCTCCGGCAGGCCGGTCTCCACGACCTTCAAGACGGACGGGACGCCGTACTCGGCGAATATGACAGCACGCATCGCGGCTCTCTCCTTCGGTCCTATGGGCGCGCCCGCCTCGGGCGCTCACCGCCGGCGTACATGGCAAGCCGGACGACACGTGTCCTGTTCCCCAGCAACCCCGAACATCCCACGCCCCTCCCGCCACCCAGCCCCCGCCCCGCTCGCCGCGCCCCGCTCGCCGCCCCGCTCGCCGCGCTGCTTGCCGTGCCGCTTGCCGTGCCGCTTGCCGCGTGCCGCTTGCCGTGCCGCGCCGCATGCGGGCCGACTCCCGTTCATGCTCCACCGGCGCCCCGATCGTGCGCCGATCGCGCCACTTGCTGCTCGCCGTGCCGTGCCTGCGCCGATGTGCTGCTCGCCATGCCGCGCCGTGCTCGCTTGCCGTGCTGCGCCCCGTTCGCGGTGCGCATGCGTGCCCGGTCGTGCGCCGATCGCGTCACGTGCTGCTCGCCGCGTCGGGTCTTGCTTACTTGCCGTGTCGGGGCGGCTTGCCGTGCCGCGTCCGCGCTCCCGTTCCGCGCGTCGATCACGCCATGTGCTGCTCGCTGTGCCGCCCGGCGCACCACGGCCGCGCCGACGAGCATGTACGCGGCACCCTGCGCCGTCCCCGGCCGGGGAACCTCGCCGCCCTCACCTACGCCGCCGCCGACCGGCCATGTTCACCACCTGCGGTGCTGTCGGCGGCCGGGCTATGCGGTGGGTTCAGGGGGTGGCTCTCGGGCGGCCGGGCCTGTGGGGGGCGGGAGCGGCCCGGCCGTGACCGCGAGCGCCGCCCGCGCGCCCCTGTAGGCGCGGGCGGAGCGGTGGACCGGCCCGTGCGCGCGGCCCCGCGCACGGACCGGTGACCGGTCCGGGCGCCGCGGCGGAGAAGAGCCGCGGCGAACCGGGGTCAAGGACGGCCTCTAAGGGAGAACCCCCAGGCCCTCGGGGTCGCCCGAGGGGCGAGGCTGGTGCCGCCCGGCCTGTACGGCCGAGTAGACGAGCAGGTCGCCCGGCTGCGCCGGGACCGCCGACGGCAGCACCGGCATGGCGATCTTCTCCGGCGGCCCGCCGCGGGTCGGCGGGACGGGGTGCGCGGGGGCGGTCGGCGTCACGGATCTGCTTCCTCGGGTACGGGTGGCGACGGGAAGAAAGTGTTCTAGAGGTCAGAAAACCCTGTCCAGCTGTTTGAGGGAACATCTTGAGATAAGTTGAGCGGGAAATGTCATCATTTCCCGCTCAAATGAACGGACGGCCATTTCAGCGGGACGAAGGAGCAGGTAGTAATGTCCCTCCCCGTGTCATCGACCCTCGACGCGCTGCTCGACTGCCCTCCCGGCCTGCTGGACACCACGTTCGACCAGCTCCGCACGCTGCTGGTGGTGCACGAGACGGGGTCCGCTCTGCGCGCCGCGCGGGCGCTCGGGCGGGAGCAGTCCAGCGTCCAGAAGCAGCTCGACACCCTCAACCGCAACAGCCAGGCGCTGTGCGGGGAGGTGCTGACCGTCCGGCAGGGACGCGGGAAGGACTTCCTGTTCACCCCGACGGGCGAGACGACGGTGGAGCTGGCGCGGACCACCATCGAGAACTGGCTGGAGTCGATCCACTGGAGCCGCCGCCGGCTCGGCCGGATGCTGACGGTCGGCACCACCGAGTTCACGCTGCCGATCGTGTCGCGCGCCTGGGCGCGGGTGTCGGAGGAGTTCCGCCAGCGGGAGGTCGAGTTCAAGGTCGCGCACGTCCGCACGAAGGACCTGTGGTCCCGGCTGGAGACCAAGCAGGTCGACCTGGTGTGCGGCAGCATCGTCAGCACGCCGGAGGGCGACCAGCGGCTGAAGGAGTACGAGGTCATCGAGTACGCGCGCGGGCAGGCGCTGCTGCTGACCAACCTGCCGGAGAGCGAGCTGCCCGACGGGCCGGTCCGCACCAGCCGGCTCGGCGGCGTCCCGCTGGTGCTGCCGCCCGCCGGCCTGGTCGCCGACCTGCTGGCCACCTGGTACGGCCCCGCGTTCCGGGACCGGCTGAACGTCGTCGCCGACATCGACGACGTCCACTACGGGCTGTCGCTGCTGCGCTCCGGCTTCGTCCGCGGCTGCATGATCGTCACCGGCTCGATCGGGCGGGGGATGGCGGGACGCGACGATCCGGACGCCGTCCCGCTGCGCGCCATCGGCCTGCACGACGACCTGGAGCCGAAGGCCGAGCTGATGACCGGCGCGTTCGTCCGGCGCGCCGATCTGGAGCGCTACGACGCCGGGCACCCGCTGAACCGTCTCTGGGCCGCCGTCCGCGAGGACGTCCGCACCTACACGCCCCTGGCCTGAACCGGGGGCGCAGAGCCGTCCGCGCTACTTGATCTGGTTGTCGACCACGTCGAGGGACGGGCGGGCGCCGAGGTGCTGGGTGGCCTGGGCGGCGAGGCGGCAGCCGGCGGTGAGCGCGTCGGCGGGCTGCTTGCCGTCCAGCCAGGGCGGCAGGAACCCGGCGATGAACGCGTCGCCGGCACCGGTGCCGTCGACGACCTTCTCGACCGGCTCGGCGGCGACCGTGACGGGCTCGGGCCGGCCGTTGGTGTACCAGAGCGCGCCGTCCTCGCCGACCTTGATGACGACCTGCGGGTACCAGGCCGTGAGCACCTTGGCGGCGGCGGCCGGGTTCTCGCGGCCGGTGAGGATCTCGGCCTCCTTGGCGGTGACCACCAGGAGGCGGGCGCCCTGCGTCCACTCCAGGAACGGCTCGGCGCCCATCCGCTTGAGCGGGGAGGACGAGCCGCCGTCGACCGACACCGACATCTGCGCCTGGCGGGCGAGCTCGAGGGCGTGGATGGCGGCCTTCCGCGAGCCCTCGTTGATCAGCGAGTAGCCGGACATGTGCAGGTGGGTGCCCTGCGAGAACAGGTCCTTGCAGCGCTCGACGTCCTCGGGGAGGAGGGCGGCGTTGGCGCCCGGGTCGGACAGCATGGTGCGGTCGCCCTTGTGGGTGACCATGACCACGCAGGTCCCGGTGGGGCGCTCCTGGTCCATGACGAGGCGGGCGTCGACGCCGTACCCCATCAGCTCCATGTCCCGGTTGCGGCCGGCGATGTCGGAGCCGCGGCGGCCGACGAAGGCGACCTCGATCCCCTCCAGGGCGAGCCAGGACGCGACGTTGGCGCCCGAGCCTCCTCCATGGGTCGTCACGGCGGCGGGCGTGTCGCTGCCCTTCGCCAAAGGGTACGCGGCACGAGCCACGGTGTCTGTCATGAGATCGCCGACCACGACCACGCGCGTCATGGAGTCATCACCTCGATCAACACGGCCCGCGCGAGCGGCATTCAGGGCGTGGAACGACCGTAACAGCTCTCGGCCCCCGATTAGGTCTCGAACGCGCAGCGAAACCCGGGAACCCGGGTTTTTCCTCAGCGTGCCGCCGGCGCCGCGTGCCTTACGCTCGGGTACGTGACCGAGGGTTATCCGGATCAGTGGGAGGCCGACGTCGTCCTGAGTGACGGCGGGACGGCGCATCTGCGGCCCATCCGGAGCGAGGACGCCGATCTCCTGCGGGTCTTCTACGCGCGGCTGTCGCCGGAGTCGATCTACTACCGGTTCTTCTCGCCGCGCCCGTACCTCACGGACCGTGAGGTCGAGCACTTCACGGGAGTGGACTATGACCGGCGTGTCGCGCTGATCGCCACGATCGGCGAGGAGATGGTCGCGGTCGTCCGGTACGACATGCTGAGCGACCGGCCGGAGACGGCGGAGGTCGCGTTCCTGGTGGAGGACGCCCATCAGGGGCGGGGGCTGGGCGCGGTGCTGCTGGAGCACATCGCGGCGGCGGCGCGGGAGCGGGGCGTGCGCCGGTTCGTGGCGAGCGTGCTGCCGGACAACCGGCGGATGACGCGGGTGTTCCGCGAGGCGGGCTACCAGGCGGAGCAGCGGTTCGAGGAGGGCGTGATCGAGCTCGTCCTGGACCTGGAGCCGACGGAGACGTCGGTGGAGGTGATGGCGGCGCGCGAGCACCGGGCGGAGTCGCGGTCGATCCAGCGGCTGCTGTTCCCGTCGTCGGTCGCGGTGGTGGGGGCGAGCCGCGCGGAGCACAGCGTGGGGCAGACCGTCCTGCGGAACCTGCTGAGCGGGGACTTCAGCGGGCCGGTGTACCCGGTGCATCCGACGGCGACGGCGGTGGCGGGGGTGCGGGCCTACGCGTCCGTCCTGGACATTCCCGACGATGTGGACCTGGCGGTGGTCGCGGTCCGCGCGGACGCGGTCCGCGAGGTCGTGGAGCAGTGCGCGGGGAAGGGCGTGCGGGGGCTGGTCGTCGTGTCGTCGGGGTTCGGTGAGACGGGCCCGGAGGGACGCGCGGACCAGGAGGAGCTGGTGCGGCTGGCCCGCGCCTATGGGATGCGGGTGGTCGGCCCTAACTGCCTCGGCATCGCCAACACGGACCCGGACGTGCGGCTGAACGCGACGCTGGCGCCGACCATGCCGGGCCGTGGCCCGGTGGGCTTCTTCTCCCAGTCGGGTGCGCTCGGCATCGCGATCCTGCAGCGGACGGCGGAGCGCGGCCTCGGGCTGTCGACGTTCGTGTCGGCGGGGAACCGGGCGGACGTGTCCGGCAACGACCTGATGCAGTACTGGGAGGAGGACCCGGCGACCAAGGCCGTCCTGCTCTATCTGGAGTCGTTGGGGAATCCGCGCAAGTTCGCGCGGCTGGCGCGCAGGCTGGGCCGCCGCAAGCCGATCGTGGCGGTGAAGAGCGGCCGCAGCACGCAGGGCGTCCCGATCGGGCACGCGGCGCGCGCGCTGACGCTGCCCGACCACGCGGTGAGCGCGCTGTTCCAGCAGGCGGGCCTGATCCGGGTGGAGGACCTGGCGGAGCTGTTCGACGTGGCGCAGCTGCTGGCCTACCAGCCGCTGCCGTCCGGCGACCGGATCGCGATCATCGACAACTCGGACTCGCTGGGGCTGCTGGCGCAGGACGCGGCGGTCGCGCTGGGCCTGGAGGTCCGCCCGCGCGTCGACCTCGGGCCGCGCGCCGACGCCGACGACTACGAGGCGGCGCTGGCGGGCGCGCTGGCCGACGACTCCGTGGACGCGATCGTGGCGCTGTTCACGCCGCCCACGATCGGCGGGTACGACGTGCGCGTCCCGCAGAAGATCCTGCGGCTGGCGGCGGGCGGCAGCAAGCCGATCGTGGCGACGTACCTGGGGTCGGAGGGCATGCCGGCCGACCTGCGGATCACCGGGCCGGACGGGACGGCGGCGGAGGGCTCGGTGCCGTCCTATGCCGCGCCGGAGGACGCCGTCCGGGCCCTGGCCTACGTGATTCAGTACGCGCAATGGCGACGGACCCCCGCAGGCCGCCTGCCGGAGCTGGATGGAACGGACCGCAAGCGCGCGCGGGCCCTGGTCGAGGGATGGCTCGGTTCGGGCGACCCGGTGGAGGCGACGCCGGAGCAGGCCGCCGAGCTGCTCGGCTGCTACGGCATCTCGATCTCCGCGGACGCCGCCGCCGGGGGAGTGCCGACCCGGGTCGTGACCATGGAGGACCCGTCGTTCGGCGCAGTCGTCTCGTTCGGCCTCGCCGACGAGACCGCCGCCCTGCTCGACGACCGCGCCTACCGCCTGGGGCCCCTCACCGACGTGGAGGCCGCGGAGCTGATCCGGGCGATCCGGACGGCGCCGCTGCTGCTCGGCCATCGCGGCGCGCAGCCGGTGGACGTCGCGGCGCTGGAGGAGCTGCTGCTGCGGGTCTCGCGGCTCGGGTACGACCTGCCGGAGGTGGCGCGGCTCGAACTGAACCCGGTCATGGCGGACGTGTCCGGCGTCGCGGTGCGCGACGTCGCTCTCCGCCTGGAACGTCCGCTGGGCCCGCGCACGGAGCTGGGCCCCCGGCGCCTCCGGCAGTTCTAGAGCCGACCCGGACGGCCCGGAGGCTGTAGGGCCGACCGGGAGGTTCTAGGGCCGGCCCGGAGGCGGGGCCGGGCTCGGCGCCGGGGTCGGCGGGACCGGGTCGGGCTCGGGGCCGGGCGGGACCGGGTCGGGG
>NZ_WBMR01000289.1 GCF_008923365.1 Actinomadura montaniterrae | reverse complement strand
GGTTCACCGCCCTCGCGCTGCCGCTGGCGCTGCCCGGCGCCCTCGGCCTGCACCTGCTGGGCGCGGCGCCGTCCCCGAGCCCGTCGGCGAGCACGTCCGCGGCTCCCAAGGCCGCGCAGACGCCCGCGCCGACCGCGAGCGCCACCCCCTCCCCCAGCGCGACGCCGTCCGCCGGCGCGACCCCCGCGCCGTCGGCCACACCGTCCGCCTCACCGTCGGCCACGCCGTCGTGCCCGGACGTCCCGGCGAGCAGCTCAGGGCTGTCCCAGGACCAGGTGCGCAAGCTGCTCCAGGAGATCCAGTCCGCGAAGGACCCGTCCGCGTGCCTGAAGGCCGGCGGGCAGGCCACCGCCAAGGCCGCCGCGCCCGGCTCCCGCGTCTACAGCGACGCCGGGACGCTCCGGGCGAGCTCGCTGACGATGTCGGGCCTCAGCTACGACGGCGTCGCGTCGCTGCCCTCGGCGTCCGGCACCGTCAAGGCGCTGAAGTTCAGCATGTCCAAGGCGGTCCTGAAGGACGTCGACCAGACGGCCGTGCACGGCGGCGTCACCAACCGGATCAAGACCGGCTCCCTCACCCTCACCGGCGACGTCGTCATGTACACGACGAAGATGTCGTCGAAGCTGCTCGGCATCCCGCTGACCTTCACCCCCGAGCAGCCGCCGCCGCTCACCCTGCCGTTCATGGTGATGACGGACGTGGTGTCCGAGCAGCCGTCCGTGACGGCGAACGGCGCGCAGATCAGCGGCCTTGGCATCACGACCTGACGCGCCGACGCGGGCGCGCCGGCGGCCCGGGCGCTAGGGCAGCACCAGGCTCACGACGGCCATGGTGGCCGTGTGGCCGGGCCCCGCGATGCCGAGCGCGTCGACGTGGAGCTTGCGGCGCAGGATGAACGCGCCGAGCAGCACCGCCGCCACGACCAGGACCACCGCGACCACGATGATCAGGATCGTCTTGCGGCGCTCCGCCTGCCGGACGTCGTGGACGGGCGGCGGGGGCGGCTGCTGCCAGCTCGCGAAATGCTGCGGCTGCTCCCAGGGCGGCGGCGTCTGCGGCACATGCGGCTGCACATGGTGCGGCTGCCCGTGCTGCGGCCGCCCGTGCTGGGTGGGCGGGCGCTGCTGCGGAGGCGGCGCCCACTCGGTCTCCAGGAGCGTCCGCTCCTCCTGCTCCGGTCCGCGCTGCGACGGGTAGGGGTCGCGGCCGTTGTTCGGGCCCGGATCGCGGCGGGTGACCGGATCCAGCTCCTCGGGGTCCAGCACGGTCTCGGACGCGTCGTCGCCGCCGTAGTAGCGCGGCGGGCCGTCCATCACCGTGTCGTCGGCGCCGGTGACGGGCGGCGGTGGCGGCGCCGAGGCGACCTGCGTCAGCAGCGGCTGTGCCTGCGACGCCGTCATCCGGTTCACCGGCTCGCGCGCCAGCAGCCCGTCCAGGACGCGGGCGAGCGGCCCCGCGTTGCGCGCCGGCGGGACCGGCTCGGACAGCGCGGCCTGCAGCGACGCCATCGCGTCCGGGCGCTCGTACGGGGACCGGCCCTCGACCGCCGCGTACATCGTCGCGCCGAGAGCCCACAGGTCGGACGCCGGGACCGCGCGCTCGCCCTGCGCGCGCTCCGGCGGGATGTACGCGGGCGACCCCATGACCAGGCCCGTCTGGGTGAGGGTCGCGTCGCCCTCCACCTGCGCGATGCCGAAGTCGGTGAGCACGACCCGGCCCGAGTCGGTGATCAGCACGTTGCTCGGCTTGACGTCGCGGTGCAGGATCCCCTTCTCGTGCGCGTGCCGCAGCGCGCCGAGCATCTGCAGCCCGATCTCGGCGACCCGGCGGTGCTCCAGCGGCCCCCGGTCCAGCAGGTCCTGCAGGGACGGGGCGAGGACCAGCTCCATCACGATCCACGGCCGGTCGGACTCCTCGACCACGTCGTGGACGGTCACCACGCCCGGATGGTTCAGCCGCGCCGACGCCCGCGCCTCGCGGAACGTCCGCTCGTACAGGACGGCGCGCTCGGCGTCGTCCAGCCCCGGCGGGAGGACGACCTCCTTGACCGCGACCTCGCGGTCGAGCATGACGTCGAAGGCGCGCCACACGGTGCCCATCCCGCCGCGGCCGACCACCGAGTCCAGCCGGTAGCGGTTGCCGAGCAGACGTGCCTGTGCCATCTCTTCCTGGTCCCCCCGGTGATCATCCCGCCCCTGAGGGAAGGAACGTGCTGAGCACATTCTTCACGAGATGCTCTTTCGCGTCCCACTGGGACGAGGGTAGCGCCACCACGACGGCATACGCCTGGCCGTCCACGATCACGCCCCGGTCGAGGGCATGGGTCATGCCGACGGAGCGCGACCAGGTGAACTCGATGTCGGCGGCCCGGTTGGCTCCCACGCTGGACTGCATGATGTCCCCGACCTGCTGGAAGTCCTTCAGCATGCCGTCGTTGATGGCCTGCTGCTTCCAGATCCGCCAGTGCTCGAACGGGTCACCGGTCCACTGGGTCTTGTCGACCTGGACGTAGGCGTGGGAGACGGGGTCGGTCCACACGATGCCGCGGCTCGTCGACGACCGCTGCCATCCGCGCGGCACACCGATCGTGTAGCCGGACTCCGTCCTCTTGACGAGGCCCGAGGGCCACGTGGGGGCCGTCGGCGGCCGCGTCGCGGGCGAGGACGTCGGCGGGTTGCTCGTGCCCCCGGTGGCGGGCGGCCCCTTCGTCGCGTCCGCCTTGGGGCCGGAGCCGTCGTGCGGCCAGAAGATCAGGACGGCCGCCGCGACCGCGGCCGCCAGGACGACCGACCCCGCGAGGATCGGCAGCACCGGCGACCGGCGCTTCGGCGGGACGCCCATCGTGCCGGGCCCGCCCGGCATCGGCGCCCACTGCTGCTGCCCGTTCGTCCCGGGCGGGTAGTGCGCCGTCATGTCCGGCACGGGTGGCGGCGGTGCCGACTGCGTCGGCCCCGTCGAGGGACCGGCGTACGACCCCGCGCCGTCGGCGACGGTGGCGTGGCTCCACGCGAGCTGCGCGGCGGCCTGGTCCAGGGCGTGCCCCGACGCGACCGCGGTGAGCGCCTCCTCGGCGGCCTCCGCGCTCATCCGCCGGACCGGGTCGCGTTCCAGCAGCCCGAGCAGCACCGGCTCCAGCGGCCCCGCGTTCTTCGGCGGCGGCACCTCCTGCGTCATGACGGCCGCCAGCACCGCCATCGCGTCGCTGCGGTGGTGCGGCGCCTTGCCCTCGCACGCGGCGTACAGGGTCGCGCCGAGCGCCCACAGGTCCGACGCCGGGATCGCCCGGTCGCCGTTGACCCGCTCCGGCGACATGTACGCCGGCGACCCCATGATCAGCCCGGTGCCGGTCAGCGTCGCGTCGCCCGCCATCTGGGCGATGCCGAAGTCGGTGAGCACCGCCCGGTCGTCCGCCGTGACCAGCACGTTCGCGGGCTTGACGTCGCGGTGCAGGATGCCGATCGCGTGCGCGGCGCGCAGCGCCCCCACGATCTGCCGGCCGACCGCCGCGACCCGCCCGGGCGGCAGCGGGCCGTCCTCGTCCAGGACGTCCTGGAGCGAGCGCGCCCGGACCAGCTCCATGACGATCCACGGCCGGTCGTCCTCGTCCACGACGTCGTGTACGGTCACGACGCCCGGATGGTTCAGCCGCGCCGACGCGCGCGCCTCGCGCAGGGTCCGCTGGTGCCGGTTGTGGCGCTCCTCGTCGCTCAGCCCGGACGGCAGCAGCACCTCCTTGACCGCGACCTCCCGGTCGAGGGTCTCGTCGAGCGCCCGCCAGACGGTGCCCATGCCGCCGCGTCCCACCACCGACAGCAGCCGGTAGCGTCCCGCGAGCAGGCGGTCTTCCACCATCACCCCTCCGCCGGCTTGAAGTACTGGTACACCGGCTGCAACTCGGCGAACGTCTTGTCCCAGGCGTCCTGGGGGGCGCGCAGCAGGATCGCGTAGCCGTGCCCGTTCGTGACGAACCCCCGGTTCAGGATGTGGATCCGGCCGCCGTCGCCGTCGAAGGTGAACTCCCAGTCCGCCGACTTGTCGCCGTTGCCGGTGTCGGGGACGGGCGGGTGGTCGCCGGTCGGCGCGATCGTGAGCTTCTTGTAGCCGGGGAAGCCGGCCTGGGCCGCTTGCCGCCGCCAGTCGCCGATGGCGCTCTTGCCGGGGCTGTCGGTCTGGTCGATCTGCACGTAGGTCCGCCGGTCCGGGGAGTAGTAGTAGTCGCTGGTCCCCTTCTGCTCGGGGCCGGTCCAGGCCGCCGGGACCGCCACCGAGTAGCCGGAGTCGTCGTCGTGGGTCCGGAAGCCGGCCGGCGGCCCCGGTTTCGAGGAGGCCGAGGGGCTCGCCGACGTCGCGGTCGCGGACGGGTGCCCGGTCGCGGGCGGCGGCCCGGCGTTCTTCTTCGGCTTGCCGCCGTCGCCGGAGCTCGCCCACGCGATCCCGGCGATCACCACGATCACCAGCAGCACCAGCGCCGCGACGATCAGCACGTTCCGGTTGGAGGCCAGCGCGGGCCGCCCGGACGGGGCCGTCGGGCCGCCGGGCGGCGGACTCTCGGCCGGCCGGGTCTCGGGGCCCGCCGACCACGACTCGACCCGGTTCGGGTCGGCGCGCGCGGTGGCGCCCGCCGGGACGTCGAACCGGGTCAGCTGGTCGGGACGCGCGTCCGGGGACTCGGCGTGCGGCGCGGCCACGCCCTGGCCGCTCCCGCCCCGGCCGGCGCCCGGGCCGCTCACCCATGGCGCGGCCCGCGTCGCGCCCGGGGCCGGATCGGGCTCCGGCTCCTGGTAGGGATCGGGCATGGTGCTGCCGGGGGCGCCGCCGGGCGCCTCCTCCACCGGGTACTCGACGGCCATCGTCCGCTGCGTGTCGATGGTCTCCTGCCGGACGATGTCGTCCAGCAGCGCGCCGGCCTCGATCGCCTCCATCCGCTGGTCGGGGTTCTTGCGCAGCAGGCCCTCGATCACCGGGGTCAGCCGGCCGCCCTTCTCCGGCGGGTCCGGCTCGTCGGAGATCACCGCGACCAGCGCGGCCATCGGCTCGGAGCGCTCGAACGGCGACTTGCCGTGCAGCATCGCGTACAGGGTGACGCCCAGCGACCACAGGTCGGAGGCGGGGCCCGCGGTGCGGCCGCGGGCCCGCTCGGGAGCGATGTAGGCGGGCGAGCCCATGACCAGGCCCGTCTGGGTGAGGGTCGCGTCGCCGGACGCGGTGGCGATGCCGAAGTCGGTGAGCACGGCGCGCTCGCCCATCCGGCCGGTCCCGGTGATCAGCACGTTGCTCGGCTTGACGTCGCGGTGCAGCACCCCGGCCTGGTGCGCGGCGTGCAGCGCGGCCAGCATCTGGCGGCCGATCTCCGCGGCGCGGCGCGGCTCCAGCGGCCCGTCCTGCTTGATCACCTGGTCCAGCGAGCGGGCCTTGATCAGCTCCATGATGATCCAGGGCCGGCCGTCCTCCTCCACGACGTCGTACACGGTGACGACGCCGGGGTGGCCGAGCCGGGCCGCGGTGCGCGCCTCACGGAACGTACGCTTATGGTGGACAGCGCGTTCCTCGTCGGTGAGGCCGTGCGGCAGGATGACCTCCTTCACCGCGACGTCTCTGCCGAGGACCTCATCGTGTGCCTGCCAGACCGTCCCCATGCCGCCTCGGCCCACCTGTGTCACCAGGCGGTAGCGGCGGGCGAGCAACCGCTCACCGGTGGTCTCATTTGGCATATCCGCGACCATATCGACTTTTGCTGACAACCTTGGATCGAGCTTGCAAGCGACATCCCCCCACCCGTACGACGTCCGGCGCCGCGCCGAGGTTCGCCAGCGGGCGGGCGGGCCCGGACGGGAGCGTGGTGCGTGTGACACCCGGTATGAATAAGCCCGGTACGACCAACAGGGCCACGCACGGCGACGGGGGGACCATGGCGGAGAAGGGCCTACTGGGCGAATGGCGCCGCCTGCTGCAGGCCGCGCCGACCATCTTCTTCTGGTACACCCGTCTCTCCGGGATCCTCTCGCTCCTTGCCTGGGTCTCCTATGGTCTCATCCTCGAGATAGCCGATATCTGGGCCCTGCGATGGATCGGCTACCTCGGCTGGTTCCCCAGCGTGCCCATCGGCATGCTCTGGATCCTGCTGTCCATGGGCATCCGCCGCCGCAAGAAGGCCGCCTGGCGGATCCTCGTGCTGATCTTCTGCCTGCCCGCCGCGGTCGGCGTCAGCACCGTCCTGACGACCCTGTTCGACCCGTCCGAGCCCACCTCCATCGGGCAGATCGTCACCGCCGGCGTGTACCTGGCGGTGCTCGCCCTGCTGGTCTCCGCCCGCGGCCAGTTCACCACGCTGCCCGACCGCGCCAACCGGCGGCTCGCCGCCCTCGTCTTCACCAGCCTGCTGGTCGTGACCTGCGGGATCGGCACGTTCCTGGTCACCCTCACCGACAAGAACCCCAAGGGCGGCTTCTGGACGCACCCGTTCTACGCGATCCTGCAGACCGTCCTCGGGCCGCGCGTCACCGGCAAGCCGATCGACGTGTCCGTGCCGTTCTGGGTCGACGCGATCCTGTGGGTGCTCGGCACCGGCCTGATGATCGCCACGTTCTGGGCGCTGTTCAAGCCGGGCCGCCGCGACCCCGTCCTCAGCCCGCCCGAGGAGCTCGCGGCGCGCCGCCTGCTCGCCGAGTACGGCGAGCAGGACTCCCTCGGCTACTTCGCGCTGCGCCGCGACAAGGACGTGATGGTCGCGCCGAACGGCAAGGCCGCCATCGCCTACCGGGTCGAGGGTTCTGTCTCCCTCGCCAGCGGCGACCCGCTCGGCGACCCCGAGTCGTGGGACCAGGCGATCGAGGCGTGGCTGGAGGAGTGCCGCGAGCACGCCTGGATCCCCGGCGCCGTCAGCGTCGGCGAGCGCGGGGCGCACGTCTACAAGCGGCACGGGTTCGACGCCCTGGAGCTCGGCGACGAGGCGATCGTCGACCTCACCGAGTTCAACCTGGACGGCCGCGAGATGCGGCAGGTCCGGCAGGCCGTCCGGCGGGTCGAGCGGGCCGGGTACACGATCCGGATCCGCCGCCACGCGCAGATCCCCGCCTGGGAGATGGCCAAGCTGATCCGCAGCGCCGACGCCTGGCGCGGCGAGGAGACCGAGCGCGGCTTCTCCATGGCGCTCGGCCGGCTCGGCGACCCGACCGACGGGCGCTGCGTGATGGTCGAGGCGTTCGACGCGAACGGGGAGCTGCGCGGCCTGCTCAGCTTCGTCCCGTGGGGACGCAGCGGGCTCTCCCTCGACCTGATGCGCCGCGACCGGGCCGCCGAGAACGGCCTGAACGAGTACATGGTCGCCAAGCTCGCCGAGAAGGCCGCCGCGGTCGGCGCGCAGCACCTGTCGCTGAACTTCGCGATGCTGCGCTCGGCGTTCGAGCGCGGCTCCCAGATCGGCGCCGGGCCCGTCTCGCGGATCTACTACCGGTTCCTGTCGTTCGCGTCGAAGTTCTGGCAGCTGGAGTCGCTGTACCTGTCGAACGCCAAGTACCTGCCGCACTGGCGGCCCCGCTACATCTGCTACACCCAGGGCCGGCACATCATCCGGCTCGGGCTCGCCTACGCCCGCGCCGAAGGGTTCCTGCCGAACCTGAACCGCCCCAAACTGGACCGTGCCGCCGCCATCGTCCCGTCCCCCGACCTGGTCGAGGAGATCCGCCGGATCGAGGAGGCCGCCGACGCCGCCCGCGCCCCGCACCGCCGGCTGTCGGAGCAGGAGCGGGTCCGGCACGCCAAGCTCGACCAGATCCGCGCCGCCGGGATGGAGCCGTACCCGCTCGGATTCGACCGCGCCGACTTCGCCGCCGGGATCCGCGAGCGGTTCGCCGGCCTCGCCCCCGACGCCCGCACCGGCGAGCGGGTCGCGGTCGCCGGGCGCGTCGTGCTGGCCCGCGAGCACGGCAGGCTGATCTTCGTGACGCTGCGGGACGAGACCGCCGACCTGCAGGTCATGCTGACCGCCGACGCGCTCGGCGCCGAGTCGCTCAAGCAGTGGAAGGCGCTGGTCGACCTCGGCGACCAGGTCGGCGTCCGCGGCGAGGTCGTCACGTCCCGGCGCGGCGAGCTGTCGGTGCTCGCGTCCTGCTGGCAGCTGACCGCCAAGTGCCTGCGGCCGCTGCCGAACAAGCGGACCGGCCTGTCCGACCCGGAGGCCCGCGTCCGGCAGCGCTACGTCGACTTCATCGTCAACGACGAGGCGCGGCGGATGCTGCGGATGCGCGGCGACGCGATCGCCGCCGTCCGCGACCGGCTGCGCGCCGGCGGGTTCCTCGAGGTCGAGACGCCGATGCTGCAGCCCGTCCACGGCGGCGCGACCGCCCGCCCGTTCACCACCCGCATCAACGCCTACAACATGCAGCTGTACCTGCGGATCGCCCCGGAGCTGTACCTCAAGCGGCTGCTCGTCGGCGGCGTCGGGCGGGTCTTCGAGCTGAACCGCAACTTCCGCAACGAGGGCGTGTCGCAGAAGCACAACCCCGAGTTCACGATGCTGGAGGCGTACGAGCCGTACGGCGACTACGACACGATGGCCGAGCTGACCCGCTCCCTCGTCGTGGACGCCGCGAACGCCGCGCTCGGCACCACCGTCGTCGTCCGCGACGGCGTCGAGTACGACCTGGCCGAGCCGTGGCACGAGATCACCGTGTACGAGTCGCTGTCCAAGGCGCTCGGCGAGGAGGTCACGCCGGACACGCCGGTGCCCGCCGTGCAGGCGCACGCCGAGCGGATCGGGCTGAACTTCGACCCGGCCTGGGGACAGGGGAAGATCGTCCAGGAGCTGTTCGAGGCGCTGGTCGAGGAGCAGCTCACCGTGCCGACGTTCGTCCGCGACTACCCGGCCGAGACCTCCCCGCTGACCCGCCCGCACCGCGACGACCCTCGGCTCGCCGAGAAGTGGGACCTGATCGTCTTCGGCATGGAGCTCGGCACCGCCTACTCCGAGCTGATCGACCCGATCCTGCAGCGGCAGCGGCTCACCGAGCAGTCCCTGCAGGCCGCCGGCGGCGACCCCGAGGCGATGGAGCTGGACGAGGACTTCCTGCGCGCCCTGGAGTACGCGATGCCCCCGGCGGGCGGCATGGGCATGGGCATCGACCGGCTGCTGATCACCCTCACCGGCCGCAGCATCCGCGAGACGATCCCGTTCCCGCTGGTCCGGCCCGGCTACTGACGTTCTACCGGCTACAACCTTCTAGAGGGCGCGGGGGCCGGGCCGGAGGCCCTGCTCGGCGAGCCAGCGGCGCGCCCGTCCCCTGCGCTCCTCCTCCGGTGCGCCCGCCGGCGCGCCCGGCGGGATGGGGAGGTGGCGGCCGTCGTCGCCGGACGGTTCGTCCGGTGCGAGGACGTCGCCGCGGTCCAGGTCGAGCAGCCAGAGGCCGTCCGCCGGGCCGGCCTCCAGCGCCTCCGCGACCGCGCCCAGGTCGGCGGGCAGCACCTCCAGGCCGGACGGACGGCCGTCGAGGGCGGCGGCGAGCTCGGCCGCCAGCTCGGCGTCACCGGGCAGTCCGCGGGCGTCCAGCTCCTCGCGGCACGCGCGGGCCGCCGCGTCGGCGCCGTCGAGGGCCACGGCGAGCGCCGCGACCAGCACGTCCCCCGCGTACTGGAGCACCGGGCCGAGCGGGCGCCCGGCCAGCAGCGCCAGCCCCGCGCGGGCGTCG
>NZ_WBMR01000288.1 GCF_008923365.1 Actinomadura montaniterrae | reverse complement strand
CCCCCGCCGATGCCGCCCGCCGGTCCCGCCGGGCGGGGCGGACGCGGCGGACGCCGCGGAGGCGGTCCGCGCCGTCCGGTCTCGGGCGACTGGCTCGGCGACGACCTGGAACGCGAGTTCGAGGGCGCCCGCCGGACGCGGCTGCGCGGCGTGATCGTCGGCGTCACCGCCCTGGTGCTCGTCGCCGTCGCGGGCCTCGGCGCGATGGCCTACCTGAGCTTCGGCGGCGGGACGAAGCACGCCGCCGTGCCGCCGCCCGCGCGGGAGACCGGCACCGGGCAGGACGGCGGCGCGAGGGTCGAGTCGGAGCCGTCCGACGCGCCCATCGTCACGCCCACACGGTCCCTGTACATCCCCGCGAAGGGCACGGGGAAATTCCTTCTGCCCGCTTCCGGAAGCCGCGTGTTCGGCCATGGAAAGGTGATGCGCTACATGGTCCAGGTGGAAGGCGGCTTACGGCAGGACCCCACGAAGTTCGCGCGCAGCGTCGACAAGATACTCGCGGATAAGCGGGGGTGGACGGCCAGCGGGAAATGGGCGTTCCAGCGCGTCAACTCCGGCCAGTACGACTTCGTGGTGCAGCTCGCCTCACCGAAGACCGTCGACAAGATCTGCGGTTCCTACGGCATGACCACGAACGGCACGGTGAACTGCAGCGGCGGCAAGCAGGTCGTCGTGAACCTGCGGCGCTGGCTGCTGCTGACCAAGTACTACCGCGGGCACCCGGACGCCTATCACGCCCTCACCATCAACCACGAGGTCGGCCACCGGCTGGGGTTCGGCCATATGACCTGCCCGGGACGCGGCCGCCTCGCCCCGGTGATGATGCAGCAGATCTACGGGCTGAAAGGCTGCCGGGCCAACCCGTGGCCGTTCGACGCGCACGGCCGTTTCCTGACCGGCCCCGCGGTCGCCGGAAAATGAATTAGAAGCGCGCCGCCGGGTTCCGCCACACTCGAGGCGTGCTCCTGACGATCAGTACCACCGCGGACCAGGCGACCGACCTGGGCTTCCTGCTGCACAAGCACCCGGACAAGGCGCAGAGCTTCGGGCAGTCCTTCGGCACCGCGCACGTCTTCTACCCCGACGCCGGCGCGCGCCGCTGCACGGCGGCGCTGCTGCTGGACGTCGACCCGGTCAAGCTCGTGCGCACGCGCGGGAGGGGCACGCCCGACTTCTCCCTCGGCCAGTACGTGAACGACCGCCCGTACGCGGCGTCGTCGCTGCTGGCGTCCGCGATGGCGAACGTCTTCCGCACCGCCATGCGCGGCAGGTGCGACATGCGCCCCGAACTGGCGGAGACCGCGATCCCGCTGGAGATCGTGCTGCCGGCGCTGCCGTGCCGCGGCGGCCCCGGCCAGGCGGAGCGCTTCTTCGCGCCGCTCGGTTGGGACGTGTCGGCCGTGCCCGTGCCGCTGGACCCCGAGTTCGCCGAATGGGGCGACTCCCGCTACGTGACGCTCACGCTCACCGGCCGGATGCGGCTCGCCGACGCGCTCAACCAGCTCTACGTGCTGCTGCCCGTGCTGGACGACGCCAAGCACTACTGGATGGCGCCGGACGAGGTCGACAAGCTCATCCGGGCGGGGGAGGGGTGGCTCGGCGCGCATCCCGACCGGGCCGCCATCACCCGCCGCTACCTCGCCAACCGGCGCTCCCTCGTGCGCGCGGCGCTCGGCCGCCTGGCCGACGCGGAGGACGCGCCGGAGGACGCGCTCGACCCGGTCGAGGTCGAGGAGGAGCCCGCGCGCGCGGAGAACGGCACGGATGCCGAGGCGGAGGCCCCCGCCTCGCTGTCGGAGCGGCGGATCCAGGCCGTCGTGCAGGCGCTCCACGACGAGGACGCGCGCCGCGTCATCGACATGGGGTGCGGCTCGGGCAAGCTCCTGGCGCGCCTGGCGCAGGACGACTTCTTCACGGAGATCGCCGGTACGGACGTCTCGTACCGCGCGCTGGAGGGAGCGGCGCGCAGGCTGCGTCTGGACAAGCCCCGGCACCGTCCCGACAAGCGCGTCCTCGACGTCTTCCAGAGCGCCCTCACCTACGCGGACGAGCGCTTGCGCGGCTACGAGGCGGCCGTGCTGATGGAGGTCGTCGAGCACATCGACCCGCCCCGGCTCCGCGCCATGGAGCAGGTCGTGTTCGGTCAGGCCAAGCCCCGCGTCGTCGTCGTGACGACGCCCAACGCCGAGCACAACGTCCGCTACGAGGGGCTGGCGCCCGGCGCCATGCGCCACCCCGACCACCGCTTCGAATGGACGCGCGCGGAGTTCCGCGCCTGGGCCGGCCGCGTCGCCGAGGCGCACGGCTACCGCGTCCGCCACGTGCCGGTCGGCGACGACGACCCCGAGGTCGGCGCGCCGACGCAGATGGGAGTGTTCGCCCGATGACCGAGATCCGGCTTCCGGAGATGGGGCTCGTCGTCCTGGTCGGTGTGACCGGGTCCGGCAAGTCGTACTTCGCGCGCAAGCACTTCGCGCCGACGCAGGTGGTGTCGTCCGACCGCTGCCGCGGCATGGTGTCCGACGACGAGAACGACCAGTCCGCCACCGGCGACGCGTTCGACCTGCTGCACTACATCGTGGCCAAGCGGCTGCGGCGCGGCCTGCTCACCGTCGTGGACGCGACGAACGTGCAGAGCAAGGCACGGCAGGCGTTGCTGCGGCTCGCCAAGGAGCACGACGTGCTGTCGGCTGCCATCGTCCTGGACGTCCCTGAGCGGCTCGCTGCCGAGCGGAACGCCGCCCGCCCCGACCGGGACATGCCCCCGCACGTCATCCCGCGCCAGCGGCGCGAACTGACGCGCGGGCTGCGGACGCTGGGCCGCGAGTTCCGGCGGGTCTTCGTGCTGTCCGGGCAGGAGGAGATCGACGCCGCGACGATCGTCTACGAGAAGGCGTGGAACGACCGGCGGGACCTCACCGGGCCGTTCGACATCGTCGGCGACGTGCACGGGTGCCGCGCCGAGCTGGAGGATCTGCTCGGCGACCTCGGCTACGAGATCGAGCGGGACGCGCGGGGCCTGGCCGCCGGCGCGAACCACCCGGGCGGGCGCACCGCCGTCTTCGTCGGCGACCTGGTCGACCGCGGGCCCGACTCGCCCGGCGTCGTCCGGCTCGTCAAGGGCATGGTGGAGGCGGGCAACGCGCTCTGCGTGTCCGGCAACCACGAGGCGAAGCTCGTCCGCGCCCTGAAGGGCCGCCAGGTGCGGCTGTCGCACGGGCTCGCCGAGTCCATGGAGCAGTTCGGCGCCGAGACCGAGGAGTTCCGCGACGGCGCCCTGCGCTTCATGGACGGCCTCATCAGCCACTACGTCCTCGATGAAGGACGCCTTGTCGTGGCCCACGCCGGCCTCAAGGAGGACTACCACGGGCGCGCGTCGGGCCGTGTCCGGTCGTTCGCGCTGTACGGCGACACCACTGGCGAGACCGACGAGTACGGGCTGCCCGTCCGGTATCCCTGGGCGCGCGACTACCGCGGTAAGGCGATGGTGGTGTACGGCCACACGCCCGTCCCCGACGCGGAATGGGTCAACAACACCATCTGCCTCGACACCGGCGCGGTGTTCGGCGGCAAGCTGACCGCGCTGCGCTACCCGGAGCGCGAGCTGGTGTCCGTCCCCGCGCGGCAGGTCTGGTACGAGCCGGCCCGCCCGCTGCACGCGGCGTCCCCGTCGGCGCCGGGCGGCCACCGCGAGAGCGACGTCCTGAAGATCGACGACGTCCTCGGCGCGCAGGGCGTGGAGACCCGGCTGATGGGGCGCGTCACCGTCCGGGAGGAGAACGCGCTGGCCGCGCTGGAGGTGATGAGCCGGTTCGCCGTCGACCCGCGGTGGCTCGTCTACCTGCCGCCGACGATGGCGCCCGCGGCGACCTCGCCGCTGCCCGGCCACCTCGAGCACCCCGCCGAGGCGCTCGCCGCGTACCGCGACCGGGGCGTCCTGCGCGCGATCTGCGAGGAGAAGCACATGGGCTCCCGCGCCGTCGCGGTCGTCTGCCGCGACGCGTCCGTGGCGGAGGCCCGGTTCGGTGTGGACGACGGTACGACCGGCGCGGTCTACACCCGCACTGGGCGCGCCTTCTTCCACGACGCGTCCGCGACCGAGGAGCTGCTCGCCCGGCTCCGTGCCGCGATCGGCGCCACCGGGCTATGGGACGAGCTGGAGACCGGATGGCTCGTGCTGGACTGCGAGCTGCTGCCGTGGTCGGCGAAGGCCATGGACCTCATCCGCACCCAGTACGCCGCGACCGGCGCGGCGGCGCGCGCCGCACTGCCGATTGCGTCCGACGTCCTCGCGCGCGCACACGAGCGCGGCCTCGACATCGGCGGGCTCCGCGAGCACATCGACCGGCGCGCGGCCAACGCGGCGCGCTTCCGCGACGCCTACGCGCGCTACTGCTGGCCCGTCAACTGCCTGGAGGGAGTGCGGCTCGCGCCGTTCCAGGTGCTCGCCGCGGAAGGCCGGTCCCTGGCCGCCGCACGCGACCACGACTGGCACCTGGACGTCGCCGCCGGGCTCGCCGCGGCCGACCCGACCGGGCTGCTCCAGCGGACGGAGTCGGTCATCGTGGACCTGGCCTCGCCGGAGTCGGAGGCCGCCGCGACCGAGTGGTGGGAGAAGCTCACCGCGTCGGGCGGCGAGGGGATGGTCGTCAAGCCGCTCGGGCCGCTCCCGGAGGACGCGAAGGTGCAGCCCGGCGTGAAGTGCCGGGGCCGCGAGTACCTGCGGATCATCTACGGGCCGGACTACACCGAGCCGGAGAACCTCGACCGGCTGCGCGGCAGGTCGCTCGGCCGCAAGCGGTCACTGGCGATGCGCGAGCACGCCCTGGGCGCCGAGGCGCTGGACCGGCTCGCCGCCGGGGAGCCGCTGTGGCGGGTCCACCAGGCCGTCTTCGCCGTGCTGGCCCTGGAGTCGGAGCCCGTCGACCCGCGCCTGTGACGACCGCCGCCACGGGCCCGCGCGGTCGGAGAAACCCGTGCCTGAAAGACCGCGGCCCGCCTCCGAGGGGGCGGGCCGCATGGGCGTCAGGTCGAGAAGAGCATGTGGAAAACGCTGCCGTGGTGCGGCGCGTGGTGGCCGTGGTGGTGATGGTGCACGGAGGCCGCGGGGGCGCCCCATCCGGGCGGGGGCGGCGCGGCGCGGTACCGGGACTCCATCTGGCCGAGGGCCTCGAGCTCGCCGTAGTCGAGGAAGATGCCCCGGCAGTTGTCACACTGTTCGATGTGGACGCCGCTGCGGTTGTAGGTCCGCATCAATCCATGACACTTAGGGCAGTGCATCGGCTTGTCATCCTTCCGCTATGGATCCCCAGGTAGAGGGTAAATGTAGGGCAGGTTCCGCGCCACGTCATACGGGCGGTCATGCCGGTCGTCATGCCGCGTCCCCCGCCGCGGCGATTCTGCCGCAGGCGTCCACCATCGCCTGCTCCGGTCCGTCCAACGGGCGCTCGCCCTCCCTTGCGGATATGACGCACGTGGCGGCGATCTGGATCGCCAGACTTCGCGCGGGCAGGTCGAGGGTCGCCCAGGGGTCGCCGCCGTCCGGCACCGCGGCGCCGCCGGCCTCGACGTAGGCGTCGAGGAACCGCCCCCAGTCGTCCGGGTGCAGGACGCCCGACAGGTACAGCGCGGCGGGGCGCGCCAGGTCCCACGCGGGGTCGCCCCTGCCGAGGTCCTCGATGTCTATCAGCCGCCAGCGTCCGTCCCGCGCGCGCACCATCTGGCCGAGATGCCAGTCGCCGTGGATGAGGCGCTCCGCGCGCTCGGGGCGGCCCTTGCCCGGCCCCTCGCCGCGGACCCAGGCGGGCAGTGTGGCGAACGCGCGCCGAACCTCGTCCTCTGCGGGGCCCTCGCCCAGGCGCGCCACCTGCGTTGCCACCCGTGTGGGACGGCCCCAGGACGGTGCGTCCGCCGGCACGGGCGTGGAGTGGAGCGCGGCCAGGAGCCGACCGGCGTCCGCCCAGGGAAGCTCCTTGTGCGGATCCACCGGCTCCCCGTACACGGAAAGGGTCACAGTACGGCCGTCCACATCCGACGGTGGCCCCAGCGGCCCGATCAGCAGATCGGGCAGGGACGCCGCGACCTTGATGCGTGCGAGGAACGGCTCCCCATAGTCACGGTCAGGTTGGTGCGCCTTCACCACAATGTCGCCCACCCGGACCACCAGGACGCCATGACGGTCGTACAGCGTCTCCGGCTCGAGAGGCGCGTCCGAAGCGCGCGCGGCGATACGGGACGAGTCGCGCCCGATCTCGGCGAGCCGGGCGAAGAGCTCCGGCGGGGCGGTCTCGGTCTCCACGCGACCAGTCAACCACCCGGCGGGCGCCGCCCACGCCGGAGAGTTCGCCGCCGGAGAGTTCGCCGTCTATGCCGGAGAGTTGACCGACTCGTCGCGCAGCTTGCGCCGGACGACCTTCCCCAGGACGTTCCGCGGCAGGTCCGTGCGCGGACGGAACTCCGCGGGCACCTTGTAGTGCGACAGATAGCGCTCGCAGTGCCGCCGCAGCTCGTCCGCGGAGAACGGGTAGGCGGGGTGCTCCACCACGTGCGCGATGACGCGCTCCCCGCGCCGCTCGTCCGGCCCGCCGACCACCGCGCAGTCGTAGACGGCGGGATGGCGCCGCAGCACCTTCTCCACCTCGGACGGGAAGACGCTGAACCCGCTCACCTTGATCATGTCCCGCTGCCGTTCGAGGATGGTGATGAACCCCTCCTCGTCCATCACCGCGATGTCGCCCGTCCGCAGCCAGCCCTTCGACAGGGCCTGCGCGGTGGCGAGCGGCGCGTTCCAGTAGCCCGCGAACACCTGCGGGCCGCGCACCACCAGCTCGCCGACCTCCCCGGGAGGCAGGTCCCGCGTCGGCTCGTCGACGTCGACGATGACCGCGTCCGTCATCGGCAGCGGCAGCCCCACGGTCAGGTTCCGGGCGCCGCCGCCCAGCGGGTTGCCGGTGACCGCCGGGGACGCCTCCGTCAGCCCGTAGCACTGGATCAGCCCGCGCGCCCCCAGCTCGTCGAAGCGGTCGAGGACCCGCTGCCCCAGCGCCATCGCGCCGCAGATGTAGACGCGCAGCGACCGCAGGTCCGACGGCCGGAACCGGGGACTGTCCAGCACCTGCTCGTAGAGCGTCGGGACGCCGGGGAACACCGTCGGCCGGTACTTGCGGATGGTGCGGAGCACCCGGTCGCGGTCGAAGCGCGGAAGCAGCACCACCGCGCCCGCCGTCATCACCGGCGCGATGAGGCAGCTCATCAGCCCGAACGAATGGAACAGCGGCAGCACCGCGAGCGTCACGTCCTGCCCTTCGCGCCCGCCGATGTCCCACGCGTGCTGCTGGCACGCGTTCGCGACGAGGTTGCGGTGCGTCAGCATGGCGCCCTTGGGACGTCCCTCCGTCCCGCCCGTGTACTGGATCGCCGCGAGGTCCCGCGCCGGATCCACCGGAAGCTGCCGCACCTGCCGCTGCGGGATCCGCTGCAGCTCCGTGAACGGGACGATGCCGGCGTCGTCCGGCACGTCCGCGGTGATGGCGGCGCGCCGCCGCTGCGTCTGCACCAGCGGCAGCCGCAGCACCGCCCGCCTGGCCGGCGGGAGGTACTCCACGAGCGAGGTGACGACGACGTGCTCCAGCCGCAGCCGGTGCCGCACCGCCCGCACCGTCGCGTAGGAACGATCCAGCACGACGGCGACCCGGGCATCGCAGTCCGCGAGCTGGTGGAGCATCTCCTCCTCGGTGTACAGCGGGTTGTGCTGGACGGCGATCGCCCCCCTGCGCAGCACCCCGAAGAACGCGATCACCAGCTGCGGGCAGTTCGGCAGGATCAGCGCCACCCGGTCGCCGGGCTGCACGCCGAGCCGGTGCAGCCCGTCGGCGAACCGGTCCGCCGCGTCCCGCAGCTCCCGGTAGTCGATCCGCCGCCCGAAGAAGACCAGCGCGGTCCGCCGCGGGTACCGCTCCGCGGCGTCGTCGAGCAGCCGGGTGACGGGGACGTCCGGGATCTCGATCTCGGTGGGAACCCCCGGCTGATACCTCCGCCGCCACGGGAGTGATCTTTGTGACGAGGGCCACATAATCGAGAATTCAACCACGACCTGCCCGATCCCGGAACTCGCGGCGGCCTCCCGGCCCGCGCCGCGCGCGTTCCGGCGGCCGGTCGCCGGCCCGCCGGAGTCGCCGCCGGAGTCGCTGCCGGCCGCTGCCGGGCGGACCGCCGGGGGCGCTTGGGGCGCGGTTCGCGGGGTAGGGGCACCGACCGGGATCGGAGAGGGGGAACGATGCCCGTGGACACGGCCACCCTGACCTTCGTCGGGAACGCGACGACGATCATCCGGTACGGCGGCGTCACGCTGCTGACCGACCCGAACTTCCTGCGCCGGGGCGAGCGCGCCGACCTCGGCCACGGCATCACCAGCAGGCGGGTCAAGGACCCGGCGATCTCGGTGGACTAGCTGCCCGAGCTCGACGCCGTGCTGCTCTCCCACCTGCACGGCGACCACTGGGACCCGGTGGCCGAGCGGTACCTCGACCGGCGTCTGCCGATCCTCACCACCACGGCGGCGGCGCGCGCGCTGAGCGGCCGAGGGTTCCGCTCCGCTGAGGGGATGCGCACCTGGGACACCGGGACCGTCGCCAAGGGCGAGCACGCGATCCGGGTGACGGCGCTACCGGGACGGCACGCGCCCGGCCCGCTGCGCCGCCTCCTACCGCCCGTCATGGGGTCGCTGCTGGAGTTCGGCCCGCCGGACGGCGAACCGCTGTTCCGGGTGTGCATCAGCGGCGACACGCTCATGTACGACGAGATCGCCGAGATCCGCCGTAGGTATCCGGGCATCGACGCGGGCGTCGTCCACCTCGGCGGCACCCGGCTGCTCGGGCTACTCACTGTCACCATGGACGGGCGCCAGGGCGCGCAGTGGCTGGAGACCACCGGCTGCGCGACCGCCGTTCCCGTCCACTACGACGACTACACGGTGATGAAGTCGCCGCTCTCGGACTTCGACAAGGAGGTGGGACGGCGCGGGATGGCCGCGCGCCTGCGCCACGTCGAGCGCGGCGGCACCATCACGCTCGGGCCCGCGACGAGCCGGACCCCGTCACCCGCGCCGCACCCGGCGCGCTGACGCTTCGCCCTATGGCTGGCGGGTCCAGCCCTCCGAGGCGGTCACCGTGCGGGACTCCGGTGCCGGGGGTTCGACGGCGCGCGCCTCGTACGCGGTGGACAGCACGATGTGGGAGTTCATCTCGCCGTGCTCGCCGAGCCGTTCCAGCAGCCCTTCCAGGTGCGGCATGGACGCGACCCGCACCTTGAGCATCGAGCACCAGTTCCCGCTGAGCTTGTGCACCTCGGTGACCTCGGGCAGGTCCTCGGCGGTGGTGGTCTTCAGCAGGCAGCGGCCGAGGGCGCAGCGCATCTGCACGAACGCGGTGAGCGGCTGCCCGACCCGGGCCGGGTCGATCCGCGCCTGGTAGCCGGTGATCACGCCGGTCTCCTCCAGCCGCCGGACCCGCTCGGCCACCGCGGGCGCCGACAGGTTGACGCGGGCGGCGAGCCGGTTGAACGACAGCCGCCCGTCGCGCTGGAGTTCGGCGATGATGCGCCAGTCCGTCTGGTCGAGCTCCCGATCCATCCGAAAGGCTCCTTTCCGGATTTCGCTTGCGAACGACAGGCGGGTCCGTGCGAACACCGTAGATCGTCCATTCATCCCGGCGCCAGGCCTTTCTAGCGTCGAGGGCATGGATCAGACCTCGATCGCGCGCCCGGCGCGGGCGCGTCCGATGGCGGCGCTGTGCGCGGGGACCGCCCTCATGAACGCGGCGATGTCGATGGCGAGCGCGGCGGGCACCCTGTCCGCCGCGGACCGGCTGGGCACCGGCTGGGGCGGCGTCCCCGCCACCGCCGGGATCGTCGGCACGGGGGCCGGCGCGCTGGCGCTGACCCGGCTGGCGCGCCGCCTCG
>NZ_WBMR01000287.1 GCF_008923365.1 Actinomadura montaniterrae | reverse complement strand
CGGGCGGCGGCGCGGCCGGGAGGCCCGGCTCCGCGCCGCCGGCCTCGGCCGGCGGGACCGGCGCCGCTCCGGGCGTCGCCGCGGGCTCGTCGGACATCACGTGTACCTCCCCTTGGTTCCCCGGCGCGGGCGGCGAGTCGCCGCGCGCCCACTGCGAACGCTACCGTCCCTGGACGACATCGTTGCCGATCGAACGGGGAACGGCCTGACCATGGCGAACGAGGACGACTGCCGGACGGCGCTCGACCGGATCGCGGAGCGGCTGGCGGAGGTGGACGCCGACCGGCTCGCCGAGCACGTGGTCGAGCGCACCATCAGCTGCCGCATCCCCGATCTCGGGCTCGTCTACCGGACGCGGCTGCACGCGGGCGGCCTGGACCCGTTCGAGCGCGCCGCCGACCCGGACTCGGCCCAGGTCCGGCTGACGGTTGACAGCGACGACCTGGTCGCCATGGCGCACGACGAGCTGAACCCGGCCAAGGCGTGGGCGGCCGGGCGCCTCAAGGTCGAGGCGAGCGTGTTCGACCTGCTGCGGCTGCGCCGGCTGCTGTGAGGCCCGGCCCGCCGTGACCGCGCCGCTCAGCGGAGCCGGGGCAGCCGGAGGGCGTCCAGCGCGCCGCTGAGCGCCTCCGCCGCCGGCGGGGCCGCGTCCTGCCAGGCGGCGGACGCCAGGGCGCGCAGGCCGTCGTAGGGCTCGCCCGAGCCGGTGATGTCGAACCGGTCGCCGTCCCGGGTCACCGTCCAGCCGCCGCAGGAGTGCCGTGCGCCGTCGCGCGCGACCTCGGGGTGCGGGACGAGCAGCCCGGTCAGGTCGTGCGCCAGGTAGGTGGGGCGGTGCTCGGGCGGCGCGGTCAGGGCCTGCAGGTGGCCGGTGACGCCGGTGAAGACGAGGAGGCTGTCGGCGCCGCCGTTGTGGGCGCCTTCGATGTCGGTGTCGAGCCGGTCGCCGACGACGAGAGGCCGCTCGGCGCCCGTCCGCAGGATCGACTCGTGGTGCAGCGGCCGCTCGGGCTTGCCCGTCACGATCGGCTCGACGCCGGTCGCCGCGCTGATCACGCGCAGTAGCGCCCCGTTCCCGGGGTGCAGCGGACCGCCGCCGCCCGGGATCGTCAGGTCGCGGTTGGAGCCGACGAACAGGGCGCCCATGCTCACCGCCTGGGCGCCCTCCGACAGCAGCCCGTACGACAGCCGCGGGTCGTAGCCCTGCACGACCGCCGGGGGACGTCCGGACGCCACCGACACCGGCCGCAGGCCCCGCGCGTACAGGGCGTGCCGCAGCCCCATCCCGCCGACGACCAGCACTTCCGACCCGGCGGGCAGCCGCTCGGCCAGCAGCCGGGCGGCGGCCTGCGCGGAGGTCACCACGTCGTCGGCCTGCGCGGGGACGCCGACGTGGTTGAGCAGCGCCGCCACCGCGGACGGCGTCCGGGACGCGTTGTTGGTCACGAACGCCAGCCGCTGCCCCGCCGCGCGGGCCTTGGCGAGCGAGTCGGCCGCCGCCGGGACGGGCCGCTGCCCGACGTACACGACGCCGTCCAGGTCCAGCAGGGCGACGTCGTACGCCTCGCTCAGGGGACGGTCACTGCCCTTCATCGCACGCTCCTCGGGATCGGGGGGCCACAACTCGTTCGGGGGCACAGCCTTGATCGGGGGGCCGGACTTGGCGGGGAGGGGGTCACCTGCGGGAGGCGAGGGTCGCCCGGGCGTGCCGCAGCGCCCGTGCGTAGTCCTGGTTCTCCGGACGCATGGCCGCCGCGAGCGCGAGATGCTCGACCGCGCCTTCGAAGTCGCCCATCCGGCTGAGCGACAACCCTAACCCGAAGCGGGCGTAGTCCTCGGCGGGCTCCTCCTCGACGATGCTCTGGAAGCTCTCGGCCGCCGCGCCGAACTGCCGCGCCCCGAACTGGGCCCGGGCGAGCGCCTCCCGGATGCTGTGCGAGGCCGGCTCGGCCTCCGCCGCCCTGATCAGCAGCTGCAGCGCGGCCGACGCGCTCCCGGAGCGGAGCAGCTCCAGCCCCCGGGTGTACCACTCGTAGACGCCTCCTCCGGGGGCGGCGGGATGCTCGCCGGGGGCGTCGCCTTGGGAATCGTCCGGGCGTCCCGGTCCTTCAACACTCATGTGGACCTCCCATCGGACCTTGATCACCACGACGGTACCCGGCCGACGCGCGGGGGCCCGTCGCTGATTACCATGCCCACAGTGGACGACGACCTCCCCTCCGGGCTCGGACCGGAACAGTTCAGCGCCCGGATCTTCGGGGCCGCGGGGCCCGCGACGGGCGGCGGCCTGGAGCTGGCGCCGTTCCGCGGCGTCCGGTTCGCCCCCGAGGCGGCGGGCGACCTGGCCGCGGTGACCACGCCCCCGTACGACCTGGTGGACGACGCGGAGGTCGGCCGGCTGCTGTCGGGGGGCGGGCACAACATCGTCCGGCTGAACATGCCGCGGGCCGCCGGTGAGAGCTACCGGGAGGCGGGCGAGACGCTGCGCCGCTGGCTCGCCGAGGGGGTCCTCACCACCGACCCCGATCCGGCCCTGTACGTGTACGAGGCGGCCAAGGACGGGACGGTCCTGCAGCGGGGCCTGATCGGCGCGCTCGGGCTGCGGGCGGAGGCCGACCGGGTCGTGCTGCCGCACGAGAACGTGTTCCCCGGGCCGGTCCGCGACCGGCTGGCGCTGATGGCGGCGGCCCGCGCCAACCTGGAGCCGATCTTCCTGGTGTACGAGGGCGGCGGCGACGCGGCCCGGCTCGTCGACGACGCCGCGCGGGAGGAGCCGCTGCTGGGCTTCCACGCCGACGACGGGCTCACGCACCGGCTGTGGCGGATCGCCGATCCGGCGCTGCACGCCCGCGTCTCCGCCGACCTGCGCGGCAAGCAGGCCCTGATCGCCGACGGCCACCACCGCTACGCTACGTACCGCGCCCTGCAGGCGCGCCACCACGCCCTCGGCGACGGTCCCGGCCCGTGGGACCGGGGCCTGGCGCTGCTCGTCGACTCGACGCGGTTCCCGCCGCATCTCGGCGCGATCCACCGCGTCCTGCCCGGCCTGGGTCCCGCCGACGCCGTCGAGCGCGCGCGCCGCGCCTTCCACGTCACCGAGTTCGAGGACGAGAACAGGGCCGTGTGCGCGCTGGGCGAGGCGCAGGGCCCCGCGTTCCTGCTCGGCGGCGGCGAGACGCTGCACCTGCTCACCGCTCCCGACCCCGCGGCGCTGGCCCGCGTGATGCCGTCCGAGCACTCCCCGCGCTGGCGCCGCCTGGACACCGCGATCCTCGACCACCTCCTCATCGGGGACCTGTGGAACGTCCCGGAGAACGAGAACGCCATCGAGGTCGTGCACGACGACCCGTCCGCGGCCCTCGACCGGGCCCGCCGCGCGGGCGGTACCGCCGTCGTCCTCAACCCGCTGAAGGTCGAGGACGTCCTCGCCGTCGCGAACGGCGGCGAGCGGGTGCCGCGCAAGTCCACCTCGTTCGGACCGAAGCCCAGGACGGGACTCGTCCTGCGCCTCCTCGACCCGGAAGGCGGGCGATGACCGGCCGCACCATCGACAAGATCGCCTGGATCCTGCTGGACGGCGGCCGGATCCTGAGCACCCGCTCGCGCGGCAAGGACGTCTACTACCTGCCCGGGGGCAAGCGCGAGCCGGGCGAGTCCGACGCGCAGACGCTCGTCCGCGAGGTCAAGGAGGAGCTGACCGTCGACGTCCTGCCGGACACGGTCGCTCACCTCGGCACCTGGGAGGCGCAGGCGCACGGGCACGCCGGCGGCGTCACCGTCCGGATGACCTGCTACACCGCCGAGTACTCCGGCACCCCCGCGCCGAGCAGCGAGATCGAGGAGGTCGCCTGGCTCGGGTACGCCGACCGCGACCGGGTGTCGCCGGTCGACCAGCTGATCTTCGACGACCTGCACGCCGCCGGCCGCCTGCGCTGACCGTGCGGTCGCCCCGGGTGGCCGCGCGGGGACGCCGGGGGCGATGATCTGCCCATGGACTCCTCGAACATCACGCCCCTCGGCGGAGACGTCTACGAGATCGACACGCTGCTGGCGGGCCACTCCGGCATCACCGCCGCGTACCTGGTCCTCGCCGACCGGCCGTGCCTGATCGAGCCCGGGACCGCCGGATCGGCGCCCGTCGTGCGGCGCGCGCTGGACGAGCTCGGCGTCGGCGCGGACGATCTCGCGAGCGTGGTGGTCACCCACATCCACCTCGACCACGCGGGCGGCGTCGGCGACATCGCCGCGCTGTACCCGCGGGCCGAGATCGTCGTACACGAGAAGGGCGCCCGGCACCTCGCCGACCCGTCCCGTCTCATGCGCAGCGCCCGGATGGTGTGGGGTGACGCCCTCGACGCCCTGTTCGGGGAGCTGAAGCCGACCGACTCCGCGCGGATCCGCGCCGTCGAGGACACCGGCGTGATCGACCTCGGCGGCGGCCGCCGCCTGGAGTCCCACTACTCCCCCGGCCACGCCAAGCACCACGTCGGGCTCGTCGACTCCGGCACCGGCGACCTGTACGTGGGCGACGCCGCCGGCATCTACATCCCCGAGACGGCGGACGTCCGGCCCGCCACCCCGCCGCCCGACTTCGACCTCGACACGGCGCTGGCGTCGCTCGGGAGGTTCCGCGACCTCGGCCCGCAGCGGCTGCTGTTCGCGCACTACGGCCCGGTGACCGAGGTCGAGAGCACGCTGGAACGCTCCGCCGAGGAGCTGCGCGTGTGGGTGGACGCCGTCCGCGCCGCCAAGGACCAGGGCCTCGAACTCGACCACGCCGTCGCGATGGTGGTGGAGCGCACCAAGGACCGCTACGCGATCAACAGCGCCGACCTCGACCCCGAACTGGCCGCCAAGTACGACGTCCTCAACGGCCCGGCCAACAACGTCGCGGGCATCATGCACGCCCTGGACCGGCACGCCTGAGCGGCGCGGGCTAGGGGACCTGGTCCATCTCCTCGGCGGGCGGGCCGTCGCCGTCCGGCTGGAGCAGCCGGGACCGGAACAGCTCCAGGACCTGCTCCAGCGCGTCGCGGGTGGGCTGGCCGGGCTCGTCGATGAGGTGCTCGGTGAGGACGGAGTGCGGCCTCAGCAGGGCGTCCGGGTTCGCGGCGGAGTCGTCGAGCTCCACGGCGACGAACGCGTCGCCGAGCTGGCGGCGCAGGAAGGCGAACCGTTCGCCGGGGACGAGCCGGTCGCCGCGGAACCGCAGGCCGAGCACCGTCAGGTCGTCCGCGGCGCGCCGCTTCACCGCCGCGAGGTCGGCGGGCGCGATGTCGATCGTGCGCCGCTGCGCGCGGGTGACCGGCAGGGGCATCGACGGCTGCGACAGCACGGCCGCCAGGAGCCGGTCGTCGGCGGCCATCGCCAGCGCGAACCCGCCGGTGAAGCACATGCCCACGGCGCCGACGCCGGGCCCGCCGCACGCCGCGTGCTCGCGCGCGGCCAGCGCCCGCAGCCAGGTCACGATCGGCGAGGTCCTCCCGGTGGCGAGCTTGGTGAACTCGCGCCGGACGCAGAGCGGGGCCATGGCGCGGACGCCGTAGGCGATCGTGCCGGACCAGCCGTGCGCGGCGGGGTCGGGGTCGCGTCCGGCCGTCCCGAACAGGTCCGGCAGGACGACGGTCAGCCCCAGGTCGCGGACGCGCCGGGCGAACGCGAGCACCTTCGGCGTGATGCCGGGGATCTCCGCCATCACGATGACGGCGGGCCCCGTCCCGGACCGGAACACGCGGTGGGACGCGCCGCCGTGCGCGAAGGATCCGCAGGCGAAGTCGGACATGCTGTCGTCGGCCATGGCGCGGCCCTTCCGTCGCAGCGGGCGCGGCCTCGCGGCGCGGGCCGCCGATCAAAGTTATTGACACACTATCGAATAACTGCCTCGCCGTGCCCGGACGCGCCGGCTCCCGCCCGGTCCGCCAGCGCGGCGACGAAGGCGGCGGGCGCCCTCCTCGACCCGGCCGGCCATCACCTCGCCGGCCGCCGCGACGTCCCGCTTCCCGCCCTTGAAGTGCTGGTAGATCGACACGGTGGGCGCGTCCGCGGCACGGGCCAGCTGGTTGACCCCCGCCGCCGTCCGATGAAGCCGGGCGCGGACCTCACGCTGCGCGGCCAGGTCCGCGTCGTCGCCGCCTTCCTCGACGCCCTCGGCCTGGAGGACGTCACGCTCGTCCGCTCCGACTGGGGCGGCGCCCTGTTCCTCACCGCGCACGGGCTCGACCAGCGGATCTCCCGCCTGGTGATCCTGCCGTGCGAGGCGTTCGGCAACTTCCCGCCGGCCTGCCCGGCCGGGTCCTGAAGATCGCCGCGCGGATTCCCGGCTCGATCCCCCTGGTTCCTCACCCGCTGACCCGCGGGCCGTTCGTCACCGCTTCCGGGCGACGCCGCCCCACATGCCGGTCGTCGGCGACGGCGACGCGTCCGCGTCGGGACGCCAGTCCTGGACCGGGACGACGCCCGGCTCGAGAAGGTCGAGCCCCGAGAAGAACGCGCTGACGCCCTCATGGGTGCGGAACGTCACACGGAAGCCCATCGCCTTGGTGAGGGCGTCCTCCGCGGCCGCCATCTGCTCGGGCAGCTGGTCGATGCCCGGGTGCGTGATGGCGAGGAAGCTGCCGGGCGCGAGGCCCTCCAACAGCGTGCCGATGATGCCGCGCGGATCGTCGTCGTCCGGGATGCAGTGGAGCACCGCGATCAGCAGCAGGCCCACCGGGCGCTCGAAGTCGAGCAGGCGCCCGGCCTCCTCCAGGATCCGGCCCGTGTCGCGCAGGTCGGCGTCGACGAACGACGTCGGCGCCGTCACGCCGGACAGCAGCGCCCGCGCGTGCGCGAGCACGATCGGGTCGTTGTCCGCGTACACCACCCGGGACTCGGGGTCGGCGGCCTGCGCGACCATGTGCGTGTTGTTCGCGGTGGGGATCCCCGTGCCGATGTCGAGGAACTGGGTGACGCCCTCCCCGACCATCGCGCGCACGGCGCGGCTCAGGAAGGCCCGGTTCGCGGTGACGCCCGGCTTGATCGTCGGCGTCGCGAGCATCACCTGCTCCGCGGCCGCCCGGTCGGAGGCGAAGTTGTCCTTGCCGCCGAGCCAGTAGTCGTAGATCCGCGCGATGTGCGGGGTCGTGACGTCGATGCCCGTGGGGGCGATCTCTTCCTCGCCGGCCGTCATGCGGCACAGCCTAGCCGCGAACCCCGACGAAAGATCGTTTTTCGGTTCTTTCTGACTATCCGGTCATCGGGCCGGCCGGGCCGGGTCTCCGGACGGGCCGCTCACAGCGCGTCCGGAGGCCCGGCACAGCCGGTCGTCAGTCGCCGTCCTTCGGCTCCTCATCGCCCGGAGCCTCCGCCGGAGCCTCGGGCTCGGGTTCGGGTTCGGGTGCGGGTTCGGCGGCGGCCTGGTCGAGATCCGGCTCGGGCTCGACGGTCTTGGGCTCGAGGAACACCGCGGGCGCCTCGGGCGCCTCCTCCGGCACCGGCTCCAGGATCTCCGGATCGGCGGGCTTGAACTGGATGTCCGTCGCCGTGACGATCTCCGGCACGTCCGCGACCGGCTCCGCCGGCGGTGCCGTCGTGTCGCCGGCGCCCGCGACCCCGCCCTCCGGCTCCTCCTCCGAGCCGAGCGCCTCGGCGGTCTCCGCAGTGGTCTCCTCGGCGTCCTCTTCGTCCTCTTCGGTGTCGAGGATGTGGAGGCCTTCGAGTTCCGCGTAGCGTTCGGCGGCGTCGGTCTCGCCGTCGCGGTCCGCCGCCGCGGCCCGGGCGAACCAGTCGGACGCCTCGTCCCCGCGTCCCGCCTCCGTGAGCGCGTCGGCATAGGCGTAGAAGAGCCGCGCCGACCACGGCTTCAACCGCCGGTCGCGCAGCTCGGGGATCTGCAGCGTCACCACGGCCGCGTCGTACTGGCCGAGGTCGCGGCGAACGCCCGACTCCACGATCCGCAGCTCCACCCGTCCCATCGGGTCGAGCCGGTCCGCCTCCGGCGACTTGATCACGTCGAGGGCGCGTTCGGGTCGTCCCATGCCCCGCTCGCAGTCCGCCATGACGGGCAGGTACGAGTCGTCGCCCGCGCCGAGGCGGCGGGCCGCCCGCAGCTCGGCGAGCGCCTCCGCCCACTCCCCCGTCTGGTACGCGGCGATCCCGGCGGCCTCGCGGACGATGCCGACACGGGACGCGAGCCGGCGCGCGGCTCGGGCGTGCTTGTACGCCTGCTCCGGCTCGTCCTCGGACAGCCGTCCCGCCATCACCAGATGCCGCGCCACACGCTCCGCGAGGTCCTTGGGCAGCGTCCGCAGTTCCGCGCGCGCCTCGGCGTCCAGCTCCTCGCCGGTGACGTCGTCGGGCAGCAGCGGATCGTCGTGCTTGGGCGCCGGACGCTCCCGCTCGCCCATGTCGGGACGGCCGCGTCCCGCACCGTGCGGGCGCCCGCCCCGTTCCTCGGGGCGGCCGGGACCGCGACCGCGGAACCCGCCGTCGCGCTGGCCACGCGGCCGCTCCCGGTCGCCCTCGAACCGGCGTCCGCCGGGCCGCTCCTGGCGGAACCCTCCGCCTGGACGGCCGCCGTCACGTCCACCGCGCTCGTCGCGGTCCTGGAACCGGCGGTCCTTCGGCCGGCCCTCGAACCTGCGCTCGCCTTGCCGGCCACCGGGCCGGGACTCGCGAGGCCCGCCCGAGCGCGCCTCACCGCGCGGCCCGCCAGGGCGACCGCCCCGGCTCTCGCTACGCGGCCCACGACCGCCCCCGAAACCGCCCTCACGGCGCTCGCCCCGGGGACCACCGAAGCCGCCCTCACGGCGCTCACCACGAGGACCACCAGGGCGCTGCTCACGGCCTTCACCGCGCGGCCCCTGGCCACCACCGAAACGGTCGTCGCGACGCTCACCGCGCGGACCACCGAAACGCTGCTCACGGCCATCACCGCGCGGCCCCTGACCACCACGCGGGCCACCGAAGCGGTCGTCGCGGCGCTCGCCCCGAGGGCCGCCGAAGCGCTGCTCGCGCCCCTCGCTACGCGGGCCCTGGCCGCCGCCGAAGCGACCACCGCCGCCGGCGCCCTGCCCGGTGCGGGGTCCGCCCTGCCCGGTGCGAGGGCCACGCTGGTCACCGAAGCGCCGGTCGTCCCGGCCGCCCGGCTTCCCGCCACGTTGGCCGCCGGCCGCGCCGGAACGTCGCTCATCCCGCGGCCCTGCGCTCCGGCGCTCGCCACCGGGACCGTTGAACCGTCCCTGTCCGCGCTCACCGCCGCGCCCACCGCCGAAACGGTCATCGCGCCGCTCCCGCGGCGCTCCTTCGCCACCGCGGCGGTCGTCGTTCCCCCGGAACGGGCGCCCGGAGGGCCGATCGTTTCGCCGCCCCTGGCCGTCGCGGCCCTTCCAGCCGCCACCGGCGCCGGGACGGCCTCCGCCGCCCTTCGGACCGCCGTTGCGTGGCGCGGATCCGCGAGGACCGCCGCTTCCGCGTGCGCCGGACCCGCCGGTGCCCCCACGAGGGCCGGGCGCGCTCCGCCCGCCGTTCTTCCCCCGCCGCCCGCGGTTGTCGTCGCTGCGGCCGTCCTCTTCCGCGCTCATCACGTCCGTCACTGTTCTTGATGGTGGTTCGTGGACTCCTGCAGCCTACTTCGGCAGGGCCATGACATGCGTCGAGGGCCGCCCCCGGAAAACGGGGTGCGACCCTCGACCAATAAATGTCCGGCGGTGTCCTACTCTCCCACACGGTCTCCCATGCAGTACCATCGGCGCTGAAGGGCTTAACTTCCGGGTTCGGAATGGGACCGGGTGTTTCCCCTCCGCCATAACCACCGAACGCCTCACGCACCACCCAACCCTCGGGTGGGCAAACTCGACGTCCCAAGCAGCAGACTCAGGATCTTCACTTATCAACACGGGATTCCCGGTTGTTTCCTGGGAACCACACAGGGACGCGAACACTCCACACAACAGCGATTTGGTTTGAACGTTCAGTGTGTTCAAGCCACTCGGCCTATTAGTACCGGTCAACTCCACACGTTACCGCGCTTCCATACCCGGCCTATCAACCCAATCGTCTATTGGGAGC
>NZ_WBMR01000286.1 GCF_008923365.1 Actinomadura montaniterrae | reverse complement strand
CCCGGCCCGGTCGGCCAGCGCGCGCCCGGCGCGGCGCACCAGCTCCGCCCCGTCGCCGCCCGCCTCCGCGACCTCCTGCAACGCGGCCAGCAGCGCGTCCACCAGCGGCGCCGTCACCGCGTCGGGCGCCGCGCACACCAGTGACAGCTCGCCCTCGTGCGCGACCAGCCCGTCGCCGGGGAGCGGCCGCGCGAAGGCCCGGGACCCACCGCTCACAGCAGCCGTCCGCCGCGCAGCCTCCACTGCACGAAGAACACCCGCATGGGCCCGTTGACGAACAGCCACTGGCCGAGCCACACGAACACGAACATCGTCAGGAACATCGACGCCGACACATGGTCTCCGACGCCGGGAACGAGCCCGGTGTTCAGCAGCACCCACATCACGGCGCCCTCCGGGACGATCGTGACGAGGCCGAAGAGCGTCGGCCAGTCCTTGTCCCAGCGGAACTGCATCAGCAGGTGGTACAGCAGCTCCCACGCCAGCCCCACCACGATCACGGCGAGGAGCATCAGGAACGCCGCCCGGTACGCCGCGCCGAGCGAGCCCGGCCGGCCCGGCAGCACCGGGACGATCAGCGCGGTCAGCAGCGCGCCGACGGTCGCGAGCACGAAGATCCGCGTCTGCAGGCGTCCGGCGAGGGTGGGGATCACGGTGCGAGCTCCTGCGTGGGGGAGGGAGGCGGGGGGCGGCGAGGCGGGCGGGGAGGGCGGCGGATCAGAGCGGACGGCCCCTCATCCACCTGATCCACTGGCCGGTCGACCGCACCGGCCCGAGCCGCGAGCAGAACCCGCGCCGGGCCAGGTCGGCGGCGATGTCCAGCGCCGCGGTCTGCATGCCGAGGAAGCTGTCGACGGCGGGGAAGTGGTTGCCCGCGACGGCGGCCCCGGAGGCGTACAGCACCCCGCCCTCGCTCTCGGCGCCGAGCACCTCGAAGTGCTCGCCGACCGCGAGCCGGCCCGCGCCGTTGCGCCGCGCGCCGCCGTACTGCAGCAGGTCGGCCAGCACCCGGTGCTCGGGCATGTCGGCCTCCAGCCCGGTGCAGTCGATGATGAAGTCGGAGGTGTAGCGGCCGAGGCGCCCGTCGTCGCTGCGGGTCAGCGACACCAGCCGCCCGTCCGGCGTCGGCTCGACCCGGTCGACGACGGCCTGGAACGGGTGGTACCAGCCGCCCGCGCGGCCCCGCCGCATCTGCTCCTGCCAGCGGCGCAGCCGCGGCGTGGTCGTCCCGCCGACGGCCTTGGACAGCGCGGCGCGCCGCTCGGGCCCGGCCCGCCGGAACTGCGCCTTCAGCTGCCCGCCGAACGCCGACTTCGGCAGCGTGAACGCCTGGTAGGCCCAGCCGTCGCCGCCCTTGCGCCGCATCCACATCCCCTGGCCGTGCGCGCCGGTGACGAACGTGCGGAACATGTGCACGATCTGCGTCTGCAGCCCGAACCTCTCCCGGTCGTCCATCAGCCGCTGCAGCACGCGGGACGCGACGATCCCGGCGCCGCGCACCACGACCACGCCGGGACGCGACTTCAGCGTCTCGTACACGTGCTCGTGCGGCTCGTAGGCGTTGACGACGCGGTGGTAGTCGTTGTGGGTCTCGCGGAACTGCTGCAGGTCCGGCAGGAACTTCAGGCCGGGGTAGCCGACCGCCAGGTGCACGTACTGCGACCGCATCACGACCCGCTTGGTCGCGGACACGCCCGGCGGCGGTGTCAGGACGGTGAAGTAGCCGCCGCCTGCGCGGCGCCGCACCATCCGGACCTGCCCCTTGGAGAGCATCTGCCAGTAGGAGATCCGGTCGGCCTCGCGGCGGACGGTCTCGAACACCGTCGCGGCGCGCGGGCTGAAGAAGTCGGTGAGGATCGGCTCGGTCAGCACCTGCCACAGCAGCTTCACCGACTTGTCCTGCCACGCCTCGTGCAGCGCGTAGGACGGGAAGCCCCAGATGTTGTCGGGCCGGGCGCCGGCGTCGGAGCGGATCCGCTCGCCCGCCGGCAGCTGCGACACCCGGGTCAGGTACTCCCACGACTGCCAGGGCGCGTCCCGGCTGGACAGCACCCGGATCGCGCCCGCCGCGACCCCCTGGATCCGCAGGACGTCCACCAGCGTGAACGAGCCGAGCCCGCCGCCGACGGTGACCAGCGGCACGTCGTAGAGCGGGATGCCCGCGGCCTGCACCTGCCGATCGTGCCAGACCGGCGATCGGAGCAGCTCGGGCGTGAGATCACCAGCTGGTCGGGCACCCTGCAACGACGTCCCCCGCGACAAGATCAGACGAATCGGCCGACACCTTATCCCAAAAGGCGCGCCGGGCAGGCGCGATCGCGGAGGCCGCGAGCCCCGTCCGCGCCGCCTGCGCGGACGGGGGAAGGCTCCGGATTGAAACCTGCGACGCGGGTATGCGCTCGGACATGTCTGTATCGGCGGAGCGACTGCGTCAGGTGGGAAAGCTGGGACACGGCAAGCACGCGCAGCGGGACGGGACCGGGAAGGGCGCGGACGAGGAGTGGAGGACCGCGGCGCTGCGCCGCGACCTGGCCGGCCGGGTGGACGGCGAGGTCCGCTTCGACCCGGGATCGCGCGCCGCGTACGCGCACGACTCGTCGAACTACCAGCAGCCGCCGATCGGCGTGGTGGTGCCGCGCACCGTCGAGGCCGGCGTCGAGGCGGTCGCGGTCTGCGCCGAGCACGACGTCCCGATGCTGTCGCGCGGCGGCGGGACGAGCCTGGCCGGGCAGTGCTGCAACACCGCCGTCGTCATCGACTGGTCCAAGTACTGCCGCGCGCTCGTCTCCGTCGACCCGAAGCGGCGGACCGCGATCGTCGAGCCGGGCGCGTGCCTGGACGACCTGAACGAGGCGCTCTCGGAGTACAAGCTGATGGTCGGGCCGAAGCCGTCGACCCACGACACCTGCACGATCGGCGGGATGATCGGCAACAACTCGTGCGGCGCGTCGGCGCAGGCGTACGGGAAGATGGTCGACTCGGTGGTCCGGCTGGAGGTGCTGACCTACGACGGCGTGCGGATGTGGGTCGGGCCCACCTCCGACGAGGAGTACGAGCGGATCCAGGCCGAGGGCGGCCGCCGCGCCGAGATCTACCGGGCGCTGCGCGCGCTCCGCGACGACGGCATGGAGCTGATCCGCACCCGCTACCCCGACATCCCGCGCCGGGTGTCCGGCTACAACCTCGACTCGCTGCTGCCCGAGAAGGGCTTCGACGTCGCGCGCGCCCTCGTCGGGTCGGAGTCGACGCTGGTCACGGTGCTGCGCGCGGAGATCTGCCTGGTGCCGGTGCCGCCGTACGAGTCGCTGGCGGTGCTCGGCTACGACGACATCTTCGCCGCCGGCGACGCCGTCGAGCGGGTCCTGCCGTCCGAGCCGCTCGCGCTCGAGGGCATGGACGACACGCTCCTCGGCCTCGCCCGGCAGGACAAGCTCGCCGGGCCCGAGGTGCTGAAGGACATGCCGGAGGGCGCCGGCTGGCTCATGGTCCGGTTCGGCGGCGACACCAAGGACGAGGCCGACCGGCGCGCCCGCGACCTCATCGAGCGCCTGGAGAACGAACCCGACCCGCCGCACTGCACCTTCGTCCACGACCCCGAGGTCGAGGAGATGCTCTGGAAGGTCCGCGAGGCCGGCCTCGGCGCCACCGCCTACCCGCCCGGGCACCCCGACACCCACGAGGGCTGGGAGGACTCCGCCGTACCGCCCGAGCGCCTCGGCGACTACCTGCGCGACTTCCAGGCCCTCATCGACGAGTTCGGCTACGGCCCGGTGTCGCTGTACGGGCACTTCGGGCAGGGCTGCGTGCACACCCGCATCCCGTTCGACCTGGAGGACGAGAAGGGCACCGGCAACTACCGCAGGTTCATCGAGCGCGCCGCCCGCATCGTCGTCGACTACGGCGGGTCGCTGTCGGGCGAGCACGGCGACGGGCAGTCCCGCGGCGAGCTGCTGCCGCTGATGTTCGGCGACGAGGTCGTCCGGCTGTTCGGCATGTTCAAGGCGATCTTCGACCCGCGCGGGAGGATGAACCCCGGCAAGGTCGTCCACCCCTACCGGCTCGACGACAACCTCGACCACCTCGGCTACGACCCCGCCGAGCCGGAGACGCACTTCTCCTTCCCCGACGACAAGCACCGCTTCACCCACGCGGCGGCCCGCTGCGTCGGGATCGGCAAGTGCCGCGCCTCGTCGGGCGGCGTGATGTGCCCGAGCTACCGGGCGACGGGGGAGGAGGAGCACTCCACCCGCGGCCGCGCCCGCATCCTGATGGAGATGATGCGCGGGATGCCGCAGGACGGGACGCCTGACCCTGCGGTGCCCGGCCCCGGCGGCGCCGCCGTCATCACCGACGGCTGGCGGTCCGACGACGTCCGCGACGCGCTGGACCTGTGCCTGGCCTGCAAGGGCTGCCGCAGCGACTGCCCCGTCAACGTCGACATGGCGACCTACAAGGCCGAGTTCCTCTCCCATCACTACGCGCGCCGGATCCGCCCGCCCGCGCACTACACGATGGGCTGGCTGCCGCTGTGGGCGAAGCTGGCGTCGGCGGCGCCCGGCGCGGCCAACACCGCGCTGAACGTCCCCGGCCTGGACCGGGTGGTCAAGCGGCTCGGCGGCATCGCGCCCGAACGCGAGATGCCGCGGTTCGCGTCCGAGCGGTTCACCGACTGGTTCAAGCGCCGTCCCGCCCGGACCGGGGGCCGCCGCGTGGTGCTGTGGCCCGACACGTTCACCAACAACTTCCACCCGCACATCGCCAGGGCCGCCGTCCGCGTGCTGGAGGCGTCGGGGTACCAGGTGGAGGTGCCGCCCGTGCCGATGTGCTGCGGCCTGACCTGGATCTCCACCGGCCAGCTCGGCGTCGCGGCCCGCGTGCTACGCCGCACCGTCACCGCGCTGGCGCCGCGCCTGCGCGACGGGATCCCGGTCGTCGGCCTGGAGCCCAGCTGCACCGCCGTGTTCCGCGCCGACGCGCCCGAGCTGATGGAAGGCGACCGCGTCGAGGACGACGTCAAGCGGCTGCGCGACCAGACCCGCACGCTCGCCGAGCTGCTCGACGAGCACCAGGAGGAGTCCGGCGGCACCTCGCCCGCCGCGTCCCACGACGTGGTCGCCGGGCTGGACCGGCCGAAGGTTCGCGCGATCGCCCAGCCGCACTGCCACCAGCACGCGATCATGGGGTTCGGCACCGACGAGCGCGTCCTCGCCCGCGCGGGCGTCGAGGTCGAGACGCTCGACGTCGGCTGCTGCGGGCTCGCCGGCAACTTCGGCTTCGAGAACGGCCACTACGAGGTCTCCACCAAGATCGCCGAGCAGGGAGTGTGGCCCGCCGTGAAGGATGCCGACCCCGGCACGACCGTGCTGGCGGACGGGTTCTCCTGCCGGACGCAGATCGAGGCGGGCACCGACGCCCGCCCCCGCCACCTCGCCGAACTCCTCGCCGACCTGCTCCCGGACGGCGAGGACCGGCCCTGAGGACCCGCCGCCCCCGCCCTCCGCGCGCCGGGCGGGGGCGGCGCTGGCGGCGCCGGGCCCCGGAGCGGTAGAAAGTCGTCATGACCGTGCAAGCGGGTGAGGGCGCCGACGAGGTCACCTCCGCGCTGCTCACCGCGTCGCGGCTGCTCGTCGCGATCTCCGCGCGCTCCCTCGCCGCCGTCGAGGACGCCGTCACCCTGCCGCAGTTCCGGCTGCTGGTCGTGCTGTCCACGCAGGGGCCGGCGAAGCTCGTCACGCTCGCCGGGCTGCTGGAGGTCAACCCGTCCACCGCGCTGCGGATGGTCGACCGGCTGGCCGCGGCCGGCCTCGTCGACCGGCAGGCGAGCCCCGCCAGCGGCCGGGAGGTGCGCATCCAGCTCACCGCCGCGGGCCGCGGCATCGTCGACGACGTCACCGCCCGCCGCCGCGCCGACATCGCCGGCGTCGTCGCCCGGATGCCGCCCGCGCAGCGCCGCGCCCTGGTCGCCGCGCTGCGCGCGTTCAACGCCGCGGGCGGCGAACCGCCCGTCACGAACCTGGCCCGCCTCGGCTGGACGTGACGGGCCGGACGGCCCGGCCGCGGCGGCTCAGCCGCGCGGCATCACCAGCGCCCACGACTTGACCGAGCCGTGCCCGTGCCAGGGCAGGTGGCCGGCGATGTGCCCGAACGACGAGCCCGCCTCGCCGTTCAGCAGCGTCACCTCCGTGACCGGCCCGGACGGCAGCCGCGCGCAGAACGTGAACGCCCACACCGGCCGGTCCGGCAGCGCGTACCCGGTGAACAGCTCCTCGATCACGACCCGCGTCGGCGGGCGGTCGGCCATGGCCGTCCGGTCGGCGTCGGTCAGGCCGCCGAAGTCGCGCGTGGCGACCGGCCCGTAGAACACCTCCGCCTTGCGGTCGGCGCCTTCCAGCGGCTCCGCGGTGGCGTGCGCGGCGAGGTCGCAGCCGGGCAGCAGGGCGGCGGCGAACACCGGGAACACCGTGTGCGTCCAGCCGTCGAGCGCGTCTGCGGCCGGATGCCGGTCGCCGCCCGGCACGCCGACGGCCTGGTCCCAGGCGAACATCCCGCCGAAGCTCGGATGCGACACCCCGATCGGGAGCTGGACGAGCCCGTTGTCCTGCGGCTGCGGGGCGGCGATCGCGATCCGCACGCCCGTCCCCGCCACGTCGACCTCCGCGCCGACGGCCGACGCGGGCAGCGCGTGCCCCTCCGCCAGCATCCGCGCGAGCAGCCCCGCGATCTCCTCCGCCCCCATGTCCATGATGATCACCGTAGCGGGGCGGCGCCGGAGGCACCCGCCGTTTCCCGCAACCCCGCCCCGGCATGCCGATCGGCCGGCGGGGGAGCCGTCAGGAGGTCAGGGCGACGAGCTCCTCCAGGGTCGGGCCGAGCGGCGCGTCCAGGGTCACCAGCGCGTGCGGGTCGCCGCGCGTCGCGCCCCGGTTGACGATCGCCACGGGGACGGCGTGCCGCGCCGCGTGCCGGACGAACCGGTACCCCGACAGCACCGTCAGCGACGATCCGAGCACCAGCAGCGTCCCGGCGGACTCGGTGAGCGCGTAGCAGTCGCGGACCCGCGCCGGCGGCACGTTCTCGCCGAAGAAGATCACGTCGGGCTTGAGCAGCCCGCCGCAGCGGGCGCAGTCGACCGTCCGGAAGGAGGCGACGTCGGCGTCCGACAGCACGGCGTCGCCGTCCGGGTTGATCATGTCGGGGCGGGCGTCCCAGCCGGGGTTCGCGGCGCGCAGCCGCTCCTCCAGCAGCGTGCGCGGGGTGCGCTCGCCGCAGCCGAGGCACACCACCCGGTCGAGGCCGCCGTGCAGTTCGACGACGCCGTCGGCGCCCGCCGCCTGGTGCAGCCCGTCGACGTTCTGGGTGATGATCCCGGCCAGCAGGCCGCGCCGCTGCAGCTCGGCGACCGCGCGGTGGCCCGCGTTCGGCCGGGCGCCGGCGATGTGCCGCCAGCCGAGGTGGCTGCGCGCCCAGTACCGGCGGCGCGCCGCCGCGTCCCCGGTGAAGCGCTGGTAGGTCATCGGCTCCGCGCGACGCCGCCGCCCGGTCTCGCCGCGATAGTCCGGAATGCCTGATTCGGTGGAGAGTCCGGCGCCGCTCAGCACCACCACGTCGCCGTCGGCGACCAGGTCCGCCAGCACCGCGAGCGCCGGGGCCGCTTCCACCCGTTCTTCTGCAACCTGCGTCACCTCTCCATGGTGCCCGACGGCGCGGTTGACCGCCCGTCCTGACAGACCGTGACCGCCCGCCGGTCCGCAGCGGAAAAGGTCTTGACCGCCCTGACTGACTCCTGCCATGAACTGACCGGGATATGTGCAGGTCAGGTGCGTGCATGACGGAGTTCGAGCAACTTTCCACCAGGTGATGACCGAAGTCGGTCATGGGTGCTACGTTCCCCTGCGTGACCTCGAGCAAGCGACACGCGCAGATCGTGTCCTCGCTGCGCACGAAGGGGGCGGCCTCCGTCAGGGAACTGGCCGAGAGCCTTCAGGTGAGCGAGTCGACGATCCGCCGGGACCTGGACCTGCTGGACCGCAACGGGGAGCTCGTCCGCACCTACGGCGGCGCGGCGCTGACCCCGCGGGCGGCGGTGCCGGAGATCTCCTTCGCGGCGTCGGCCGAGCACGACAGCGCCGAGAAGGAGGCCGTGGCGGCGCGGGCCGCCGCCCTCGTCGAGGACGACATGGTCGTCGTGCTCGACATCGGCACCAGCACCCGGCTGCTCGCCCGGCACCTGCGCGGCCGCCCGGTCACCGTGATCACCGCGAACCTGGCCGTGCTGGACGAGCTGCGCGACGACGAGGCCGTCCGGCTGTGCCTGCTCGGCGGCGTGGTCCGGCGCAACTACCTGACGCTCGTCGGGTCGCTGACCGAGACCGCGCTCCGCCAGGTCCGCGCCGACCTCGTGTTCCTCAGCTGCACCGGGGTGCGGCCGAACGGGCTCGTGGTCGACGACATGGAGGTCGAGACCCCGATCAAGCAGGCGATGATCGAGTCCGCCGACCGGGTCGCGCTCGTCGCCTCCGAGGCCAAGTTCCCCGGCACCGGCTCGCTGCGCGTGTGCTCCCTCGCGCAGGTGGACGCGCTCGTCACCACGGCCGGGGCCGATCCGAAGACTCTCGAGCTCTGCCGGCAGGCGGGCGGGAAGGTGTTCATCGCATGAAGCTGGCCATTCTCGGCGGCGGCGGGTTCCGGGTGCCCTACGTGTACCAGGCCCTGCTGCGCGACCACGGCACCCCGCGCATCGAGGAGGTCTGGCTGCAGGACTCCGACGCCGGACGCCTCGACGCCATGGCGGCGGTGCTGGCCGCGCTCGCGGCGGAGAGCGGGTGCGGGGCCGGCCCGGCGCCGAAGGTGTTCACCTCCACCGACCTGGACAAGGCCCTCGAAGGCGCCGACTTCGTCTTCGCCGCGATCCGCGTCGGCGGGCTCGCCGGGCGGGTGTGCGACGAGCGGGTGGCGCTTGACCTGGACGTGCTCGGGCAGGAGACCACCGGCCCGGGCGGCCTGGCCTACGGGCTGCGCACCATCCCGGTGATGCTCGACATCGCGCGCCGGGTGAAGGCGCTCGCGCCGGACGCCTACGTCATCAACTTCACCAACCCCGCGGGCATGATCACCGAGGCGATGCAGTCGGTGCTCGGCGACCGGGTGCTCGGCATCTGCGACACCCCGTCCGGGCTCGGTACCCGGGTCGCCGCGGCGCTCGGCCTCGACCCGTCCCGCGTGCAGCTGGACTACGTCGGGCTCAACCACCTCGGCTGGATGCGCCGCATCCTGTACGACGGCAAGGACGTGCTGCCGCGGCTGCTCGCCGACGACGAGCTGCTCGGCTCGCTGGAGGAGGGCGTGGTCTTCGGCCGCGAGTGGCTCCGCGACCTCGGGGTGATCCCGAACGAGTACCTGTACTACTACTACTTCAACCGCGAGGCGGTCCGCGCCACGCTCGACGCCCCGCAGACGCGCGGCGAGTTCCTCGCCAAGCAGCAGGCGGCGTTCTACGAGCGGATCGCGGCGGCGTCCGGCGGCGCGGCGATGGAGCTGTGGCGCGAGACCGTCGCGTCCCGCAGCGCGAGCTACATGGCCGAGATGAAGGGCGCCGCCACCGGGACGGAGCTGGCGGGGCACGCCGGCGTCGACCCGGTCGACGAGGGGTACGCGGGCGTCGCGCTGAGCGTGATGGCCGCGATCAGCCGCAACGAGCCCGCCACGATGATCCTCAACGTGCGGAACGGGACGACGGTGCGCGCGCTGCCCGAGGACGCCGTGGTCGAGGTGCCGGTGCTGGTGGACGCCGGGGGCGTGCACCCGCTGACGCTCGCGCAGCCCGACCTGCACCAGTCCGGTCTGATGCAGCAGGTCAAGGCCGTGGAGCGGCTGACGATCAGCGCCGCGCGGACCGGCTCGCGGACCGAGGCCGCCAAGGCGTTCGGGCTGCACCCGCTGGTCGACTCGGTGTCGGTGGGCCGGCGGCTGCTGGACGGCTACGCCGCCCGCATCCCGGAGGTCGCGGCCGTGTTCGCGGGCGGGACGTGACGGGCCGCAGGCCGGCCGCGGCACCGCCGCCCGTCCCGGCCCGCACCCCACCCCATTTTGTCCTGACAACCGGTCATCCTGGTCTCATCCCTGACGGCCCTCGTGAGGAGGCGCAATGACAGCAGGAACCCTGCGCGGGGCCCCGGCCGCCGGCGACCGCGGCGCGGACGCCGCCCCGTCCGACGGCGAGACCGGG
>NZ_WBMR01000285.1 GCF_008923365.1 Actinomadura montaniterrae | reverse complement strand
CTCGGCGCGGTCCCGGAGCCGCCGCCGGTGAAGGCCAGCGCGGCGAGCGAGGCGACGACCGCCGCCGACGCGGTGCCGGCGCCCGCCGCGGCGAGCCGGCGCCGCCCGGACGCCGCCGCGAGCATCCGGTTCCAGCGGGCGGACAGCTCGGACGGCGGCTTGGCGTGCCGCCCGCGGGAGGCACCGGCGGGAGTCTCGTTCACGGGCGGCACTTTACTGCCGTTGCGTCCGGATTCTGGGCGGATCCTAGGGATCTATACGTTCTCGCCGGGCAAGATCCCCGTTGCTCCGTTACGGGAGGTTGGCGATGAGCTCGGTGAGGGGCTTGCGGCGGCCGGTGTAGAACGGGATCTCCTCCCGCGTGTGCAGCCGGGCGCGCGCGCCGCGCAGGTGCCGCATCAGGTCGACGATGCGGTACAGCTCGTCGGCCTCGAAGGCGAGCATCCACTCGTAGTCGCCGAGCGCGAACGCCGACACCGTGTTCGCGCGGACGTCGGGGTAGTCGCGCGCCATCTTGCCGTGCTCGGCGAGCATGGCGCGGCGCTCCTCGTCGGGCAGCAGGTACCACTCGTACGACCGGACGAACGGGTACACGCACACGTAGGCGCGGGGCTCCTCGTCGGCCAGGAACGCCGGGATGTGGCTCTTGTTGAACTCCGCGGGGCGGTGCAGCGCCATCTGCGACCACACCGGCTCGCTGGCGCGGCCGACGGCGGTGCGGCGGAACCGCGTGTAGACCTCCTGGAGGTCGTCGGAGCTGGGCGCGTGCCACCAGAACATGTAGTCGGCGTCCGCGCGCAGGCCAGCCACGTCGTAGGAGCCGCGGGTGGTGACGTCCTTCTCGCCCATCTGGCCGAGCAGGTCCTGCACCTCGGCGGCGTCCTGCTCGCCGAGCGCGCCGGTGTCGCGCACCTTGAACACCGACCACATGGTGTAGCGGATGACGTTATTGAGTTCGCGCGCCTTCGGCCTTGCCGCCGGCTCCGTCCCTGACATCGTTCGTTCCTCCTCGACTGCGCAGATGGTCCAGCACCCGGTCGGCCGCCGCGTGCGCCGAGGCGATGCACGCGGGGATCCCCAGGCCGTCGTAGGCGGCGCCCGCGACGGCGAGCCCCGGCTCGCGGGCGACCGCGGCGCGGACCCCGGCCACGCGGTCGGCGTGGCCCACGTTGTACTGCGGCAGGCCGCCGCCCCAGCGGGTCACCCGGCTGTCGACGGGCAGCTCGGTGACGCCGGTGGTGGCGGCCAGCTCCGCCATCGCGACGGCCTTCAGCTCCTCGTCGGGCCTCTGGAGCAGGTGCTCCTCGCCGTACCGCCCGATGGAGCACCGGACGGCGATGAGACCCGGGTCGCGGTCGCGCAGGTGCGGCCATTTTACCGAGCTGAAGGTGACGGCCTTGACGCCGCGGCCGCCGGTCTCGGTGTCGCTCTCCACGCCCGGGACGAGGTATCCGCTGCCGTCCGGGGTCTTGGGGAACGCGGAGGCCTGGTAGGCGAGGGTGACGATCGCCATGCTGGCGTACTCGATGCCGGCCAGCTCGCGGCCGGCGGCGGGCACCTCGAAGCTCAGCAGCCGGGACGCGGGCGCCGCGGGCACCGCGATCACGACGGCGTCGGCGTCCAGCCGCTCGGGGTCGCGGGCGGACCCGATGGTGAGCCGCCAGCCGTCCGGGCTGCGCCGCAGCTCGCGGACGGTCGCGTTCACGCGCACCGTCCCGCCGGCCGCCTCGATGTCGGCGGCGATCAGCGGCGGCAGCCCGCCGAGCCCGCCGGGCAGGGTGGCGAACACCGGGCCGGGGTTCTTCGGCGCGGTGTCCCGGATGCCCTGGACGGCGTTGATCAGCGAGCGGTGGGCGCGCGCGGCGGCGGCGACGGCGGGCAGCGTGGCGTCGAACGACAGCCGCTCGGCGCGCCCGGCGTAGACGCCGCCGAGGAGCGGCTCGACGAGCCGGTCGACGACCTCGCGGCCCATCCGGGCGCCGATGTAGTCGGCCACCGAGACGTCGTCGCCGCGCCGCGTCTCGGGCATCACGAGGTCGAGGGGGACGCGGGCCAGCCCGGCCGGGGACAGCACCTGCGAGGCGGCGAGCGCCTTCAGGTCCGACGGGACGCCCATCACCTGGCCGGACGGGATCGGGCGGAGCGCGCCGCGGCTGAGGATGGCCGAGGAGGTCGTGCCGGGGTTCACCAGGTCGTCGCCGCGGCCGAGGTCGCGGACGAGGGCGAGGCCCTCGGGGCGGCGGGCGAGCATCGACTCGGCGCCCTCGTCGACCGGGATCCCGGCGATCTCGCTGACCCGGAGCTTGCCGCCGATCGAGGGGGAGCCCTCCAGCACGGTCACGCGGACGCCGGCGTGGGCGAGCGCGCGCGCGGCGGTGAGGCCCGCGATGCCGCCGCCGACGACGACGGCGTGAGAGGCGGGACGGGACGGGGTCATGCGTCCAGCCTTCCAGACGCTTCGCGAGGTCGCGCACCGGGGCGGCCGCACCGGGGCGGCCGCGGCGCGGTTTCTATCCCGGAGTGACAAGATCTCCAAGACCATGCCAGTAAATACTGGCGGACATGAAGTTCTGGAGAGTTCCGCTCGCCGCCGCCGCGGCGGTCGTCATGGCCGCCGGCCCGACCGTCCCCGCCCCCGCCTCCGCCGCGACCCGCGGCGACTTCAAGCGGGTGTCCCTGCCCTTCTTCTGGCCCAACAACTCCCTGCGCGACGTCGACGCCGCCTCGCCCGACAGCGTCTGGATCACCGGATCCCAGGGCGAGATCACCCTCCCCGGCCCGATCCCGGGAACGGGCACCTCGATCCCCGGCAACCCGGTCGTGCGCCGCTGGCAGAACGGCGAATGGGTGGAGTACGACCTGCTGGGCCTGCCGGGCCACGGCGGGATCAACGACGTCGACGCGGTCGGCCCCGAGGACGTGTGGATCAACGGCACCGACTACGACGCGAAGAAGCCCTACGTGGCGCACTTCAGCGGGTCGGCGTTCAACCAGGTGACGCTGCCCCCGGGCACCACCGCCACGACGCTGCAGGCGGACGCGTCCGGCGTCTGGCTCAGCACTTCCACCGACCTGTACCGCTGGACCGGCGACATATGGACGGACGAGTGGACGCGCGTCACCGCCTTCCCGGAGATCAGCCTCGACACGTCCTACGTCCGGGCCGACGATGACGTCTGGCGCCTCGGCACGACCTCCGAGTGGAGCTCGACGTTCGTGGCGCAGCACTGGGACGGGCAGACCTGGAAGAACGCCCCGATCCACGCGGACGGTCTCGGCACCGGCTTCGGCTTCACCGACATGGTCGCCCTGTCCCCCACGGACGCCTGGGCCGTCGGCACGGACTACGGGACCTCACCGGCCTCGGCCGTCATGATGCACTGGGACGGGACGGCCTGGACGAAGGCGGCGGTCCCCGCCGGGCTTAACGCGCTGACCAGGATCATCAAGGGCGTCGACGGCGACCTGTGGGCCCTCGGGCACAACCTGGACGAGGCCGCCAAGCCCGGCCTGCTCCACTACAGCGGCGGGACGTGGTCGCGGGTGCCGACCACCGCCGTCCCGAACCGGACCAACATCTACGCGACGGCGCTGGCGGCCGTGCCCGGCACCGGCGCGCTCTGGACGCTCGGCACCGTCAACATCGGCGGCCCGGTCGTCCTCACCGACGGCTGACACGCCACGGAACGGCGGGCGCCGGGGCACGGCCGCGCGGGGGCGGCCGTGACCCCGGTGTGCCCGGGCCGTGGCCGGATCGCGACGCCCGCGCCGGAACGGTGATCTGTACCACTCCGTCCAAGCGTCATGCTGAACGTCAGAAGCGTCAGGCAGGTCCCGTACGCACTGATCGTCCTTGTCCTGGCCGGGGTGCTGGGCGCGACGCTCGCGGCGTGCGGCGGCGGTGGATCCTCGGACTCGGGCGAGCGGAGCACGTCGGGCGGCGCCGCCGCTCCGGCGGCCACGCCGGGCGGTCCCGATGCCCAGCAGAAGCGGCCGGCCGGCGCGTCCGGCTCCGGAAGGGACGGGGGCGCGACGGCGCAGCCGCCGCTGCCGAGCGGCCGCGCCGTCGTCTACACCGCGGACATGCGGATCCGGGCCAAGGACGTGGACGCGTCCGCGACCAGGGCCAAGCAGATGGCGAGCGCGGCCGGCGGGTACGTCGAGCACGAGTCCGGGTCGAGCGACCCGCCCGGCTCGACGATCACGCTGAAGATCCCGTCCGACCGGTACGCCGGCGTGCTGGACCAGCTGTCCCGGCAGCTCGGCACCAAGCTGTCGCTGAGCCAGCAGGCCGACGACGTGACCGGCGAGGTCGCCGACGTCGACAGCCGGGTCCGGTCCGCGAAGGCCGCGCTCGCGTCGTTCCGGAAGCTGCTGGACAAGGCGACGACGGTCGGCGAGATCATCGACGTCGAGCAGGAGATCTCCTCGCGGGAGGCTGACCTGGAGTCGCTGCAGGCCCGCCAGAAGGCGCTCGCCCAGAGCACCCAGTACGCGACCGTGACGGTCACGCTGGAGGCGGCGGCCAAGCCCGCGCGGCGGCACGAGGACCGCGGCGGGTTCGTCGGCGCGCTCGGCGACGGCTGGCACGCCTTCACCGGGTTCCTCGGCGGCGTCGCCGTCGTGTTCGGCTGGCTGCTGCCGTTCCTGGTCACGGCCGCGATCATCGTCGCGCCGGTCGTGGCCTACCGGAACCGCCGCCGCGGCCGCGGGACCGCAGAACCTGACCCCGGCACCGGCGCGGATGAGGAGCAGCCCGTCGCAGTGGGCGCGGGCGATCCCGGCGGCGAGCCGGTCCGGCAGGACCCGCCGCCTCCCCAGTAACCCGTCAGTGCGCGGAGCTCGCCTCGTGGACGAGGTCGACGAGGCGGGCCAGCACGTCCGGGTTCGTGGACGGCAGCACCCCGTGGCCGAGGTTGAAGATGTGGCCCTCGGCCGTCCGGCCCCGGGCCAGCACGTCCAGCGCCCGCCGCTCGACCGTCTCCCACGGCGCGAACAGCACCGCCGGGTCGAGGTTGCCCTGCAGCGCCTTGCCCGGCTCGACGCGGCGGACCGCCTCGTCCAGCGGGACGCGCCAGTCGACCCCGACCACGTCCGCGCCCGCCTCGCCCATCAGCCCGAGCAGTTCGCCGGTGCCGACGCCGAAGTGGATGCGCGGGACGCCCAGCGCCTCGATCTCGGCGAAGATCCGGCTGGTGTGCGGCAGCACCGAGGCGCGGTAGTCCTCCGGCGCGACCGCGCCGGCCCAGGAGTCGAACACCTGGACCGCGCTCGCGCCCGCCGCGATCTGCACCTTCAGGAACGCGATCGTGATGTCGGCGAGCCGGCCCATGAGCCGGTCCCACAGCTCGGGCTCGCCGTACATCATGGCCTTCGTGCGCTCCTGGTTCTTCGACGGCCCGCCCTCGATGAGGTAGGACGCGAGCGTGAACGGAGCGCCCGCGAAGCCGATCAGCGGCGTGGCCCCGAGCTCCCCGACCAGCCCCTGGACGGCCTCGGTGACGTAGGGCACGTCCCCGGGCTCCAGCGGGCGCAGCGCGTCCACGCCGGCGGCGTCCCGGATCGGGTCGGCGATGACCGGGCCGACGCCGGGCTTGAGGTCGAGGTCGATCCCGACCGCCTTCAGCGGCACCACGATGTCGCTGAAGAAGATCGCCGCGTCCACGCCGTACCGGCGCACCGGCTGCATCGTGATCTCCACGATCATGTCCGCGCGGGCGCACGCCTCCAGCATCGGCACGCCCTCGCGGATCCGCAGATACTCTGGCAGCGCGCGGCCCGCCTGGCGCATGAACCACACGGGGGTGCGGGGCACGGGCCGGCGGCGGCACGCGAGCAGGAACGGGCTCTCCGCGAGCGGACCGGAGTTGTCAGCCGGGTTCGCAGCGGTGTCGTCGGGACGGGCGGCGTCAGCGGTCACGTTGTGATGGTCCCACGAGAACCCGTACCGGGCGCACCGGGGTGACACCGAAGTGACGGCGGTGACCCACGAAGTTCCGGACACGCCGAGCGAAGTCCCGCATTCTGTCACCGCCGCGTGCGAACGTGATGCGTGTCATAGCCGAGGGAGGTTCCCCCTTGCACTGCTCCACCTGCGGTGATGAACGTGTGTTCGAGCAGCCGCCGTGCTCCGACGGGCACGGCGCGGAGTGCCCCGAGCGGGTCTGCGTCGAGTGCGGAGCGGCCGTCCTGGTCGACCCGCCGCTGACGTCCCCCGGCCCCGCGCACGGCGCGCCCCCCGGCCGGCCCGCCGCCGCGTCCCCCCGGGACCCGGCTCCGGCGTCCCATGGCGGGACGGGCTCCAGACGCGCCGGCTCCTCGCCGGCCGCATCCGCGCGGGCCGTGGCCTGAACGCCGCGGCCCCCGAGACGAAACCCACTGTGCTGTGCCTGCATCCCCTCCGTACCCTCCCGTCGCGCGCGGCGGCACCCCGTCCCGGCACCACCGACACGAGTCCCGCCCCCGCACCCAGGCCGGTCCGCCCATGAACCCTCCCGCCTTCCAGCGGGCCCTCGACACGCTGCGCGAGATCCTGGACGGCCCGGGCCCCCGGCCCGAGCTCGACCTGGAGGACATGCCCGCCCCGCAGAGCCTGGCCCCGTACGCCGCGGCCCTGTCCGGGTCGGTCTACCGCGACGACGACACCGAGGTCGCGATGGGCCGGCTGATCGTGCTCTACGACCCGGACGGCGCCAAGGGCTGGACGAACGGGTTCCGCGTCGTCGCCTACATCCGCGCCGACCTCGAACCCGACATCGCCGCCGACGAGCTGATCGGCTCCGTCGCCTGGGACTGGCTGCTCGAGGCGCTGGAGCCGGCCGGCTACGCGGGCGTGTCCGGGACGATCACCCGCGCGGTGTCGGAGAGCTTCGGCGACAAGCGGGACGAGCCGTCCACGACCGAGCTGGAGCTGCGCGCCTCCTGGTCCCCGACCGGCGACGATCTGGCCGGGCACGTCGCGGCCTGGTGCGAGGTGATGTGCACCACCGCGGGCCTGCCCCCGGCGGGCGTCGCCGCGTTCCCGGACAGGCCCCGCGGCACGGGATCCTGAGTCCCCGGGGCCGGCCGGAGGGCGTCCCTCCAGGGGAGACTCCGGCCGCGTTGGAGCCGGCGGGGGGCACGGGGGGTCGTCCCTCCTCGGGAGGTACCGAGAGCGACGTACGGTAGGGGACGTGAGCACAGCGTCCGGAACCGAGGCGGCGGGGGAGAACACGGGAAAAGTGGGAGTGTCCGAAACGCGTGCCACCGGTCCCGACCGGGACTCCGGTGGCGAGGAGGCCGCCGCACGGCCGGCGGGCGCGAAGAAGGCGGCCGGGCCGGGCAAGGCGGTGCCCGCCGAGTCCGGTGCGGCCGAGGAGCAGCCCGGCGCGGGCGGTAACGGCGCCGGGGACAAGGCCGCCGGCGAGAAGGCGGCCGGCGACGAGCGGCCCCCGCCCGTGCTGCTGCTGGAACCGCGCGAGGGCGTCCCCCCGGTCGTGGTCGACGCCGCCGAGCTGGAACGCGTCATCGCCGCGTTCGCCGCGGGCACCGGCCCGGTCGCCGTCGACGCCGAGCGGGCGTCCGGCTACCGGTACGGGCAGCGCGCCTACCTCATCCAGCTGCGCCGCGCGGGCGCCGGCACCGCGCTGATCGACCCGATCGCCTGCCCCGACCTGTCCGCGCTGGACGCGGCGCTCGCCGGCACCGAGATGGTGCTGCACGCCGCCAACCAGGACCTGCCGTGCCTGGCGGAGGTCGGGCTCGTCCCGAAGCGGCTGTTCGACACCGAGCTGGCCGGGCGGCTGCTCGGCTACCCGCGCGTCGGCCTCGGCTCCATGGTCGAGAACGTGCTGGGCTTCCTGCTGGAGAAGGGCCACTCCGCCGCCGACTGGTCCACCCGCCCCCTCCCCGAGGACTGGCTGCGCTACGCGGCGCTGGACGTCGAGCTGCTGGTGGAGCTGCGCGACGCGCTGGAGGCCGAGCTGCGCGAGGCCGGGAAGCTGGAGTGGGCGCTGGAGGAGTTCGAGGCGATCCTGACGACGCCGCCGAAGCCGCCGCGCCCCGACCCGTGGCGCCGCACGTCCGGGATCCACCGGGTGCGCAACCGGCGCGCGCTCGCGACCGTCCGCGAGGTGTGGGAGGCCCGCGACAAGATCGCCCGCGAGCGGGACCTGTCCCCCGGCCGGGTGCTGCAGGACGCGGCGATCGTCGAGCTGGCGCTGAACCCGCCGAAGACCCCCGCCGAGCTGCAGGCGCTGCCGACCATGCGGGGGCGCGGCGCCCGCCGGCACCAGTCGGCGTGGCTGCGCGCGGTGTCGCGGGCCCGCGCGGTGCCCGACCGGCAGCTGCCCGAGGCCAACCTGCCCGGCGACGGGCCGCCGCCCGCGCACCGCTGGGCCGACCGCGACCCCGAGGCCGCCAAGCGGCTGACCGCCGCCCGCGCCGTCGTCGCCGCGCTCGCCGACGAGCACTCGATGCCGTCGGAGAACCTGATCCAGCCCGACTTCGTCCGGCGGCTGGCGTGGACTCCGCCGGACGAGCCGTCGGCGTCGGCGGTCGGCGCCGCGCTGCGCGGGCTCGGCGCGCGCCGCTGGCAGGTCGAGCTGACGGCGCAGCCGATCGCGCGCGCGTTCCTGCGGCTCGACTTCCCCCAGTGACGGCTTCCCCCGGTGACGGCCGCCGCCGTGGTGCGCCGCCGCATGTGAGGCGCGTCTCGCCGGACGAGGTGAGCCGATCGGGTCTTGCGGGGGGGCGCCGCCGGGGCACACACTGGCTTAGGTTAGCTTTGCCTAAACCATTCGTGCGTCTCGAGGAGGGCAGCGATGCTCCTGGGCAACTTCCTCATCGGAATGCGTGAGGGGCTGGAGGCCGCCCTGGTCGTCAGCATCCTCATCGCCTATCTGGTGAAGACCGGCAACCGCCGGGCCCTCGTCCCCGTCTGGACGGGCATCGCGATCGCGGTCGCGCTCGCCGTCGGGTTCGGCGTCGCGCTCACCGCGGCGTCCTCGGAGATGCAGTTCAAGACCCAGGAGCTGTTCGGCGGCGTGCTGTCGATCGTCGCGGTCGGCCTCGTCACCTGGATGGTCTTCTGGATGCGCAAGACCGCCCGGTTCATAAAGTCGGAGCTGGAGGGCAGGCTCGAAGGGGCCCTGAACGTCGGGCCGCTCGCGCTCGCCGCCGTCGCGCTGCTGTCGGTCGGCCGCGAGGGCATCGAGACCGTGCTGTTCCTGTGGACGAACATCCAGAGCTCGTCCGGCGGCTCCACCCAGCCGATCATCGGCGCGGCCCTCGGCCTGGTCGTCGCGATCGTGCTCGGCTACCTGCTCTACCGCGGCGGCCTCAAGATCAACCTGGGCCGGTTCTTCACCTGGACGGGCGGCGCGCTGATCGTCGTCGCGGCGGGCGTGTTCGGCTACGGCTTCCACGACCTGCAGGAGGCCGACGTGCTGCCCGGCCTGAACGCGGTCGCGATCGAGCCGCACCTGTTCTTCGACAAGCTCGGCACCCCCGGCGACTGGCTGCAGACCGTCCTGCAGGGCGTCCTGAACGTCACCCCGCAGATCACCTGGCTGCAGCTGATCATGTGGGCGGTGTACCTGGTGCCGGTGATGGCGCTGTTCCTGCGCAAGACCGGCCCGTCCCGGCCCGCCCCCGCCGCGAAGAAGACCGTCGAGCCCGCGCCGAGCTCCTGACGCGGGGCCCGGTCCCCGCTACAGGTCGGGCAGCGGATCGCGGGGCAGGCTGTCGCGGGCGAAGACCTCGCTGTCGGCGGCGTTGACGACCGGGACGTACTCGTCGTCCACCTCGAACGCGGCGCCGGCGAACTCGAACGACGCGCCGCCGCCGGTCTCCACCGGGCCGATCCTCGTCCCGCGCGGGTAGGCGCCCCAGATGCTCTTCGGCGTGCTGCGGCCGAGCGCGCCGGTGGAGATCACGGCGACCTGGTCGTCGGTGACGACGAAGATGAAGCCCGCCCCGCCGCCGTAGGCCGTCGCGGGGAAGATGTAGCGGATCTCGCCGTCGGTACCGAGGAACTCGCGGCAACGCTCGCGCAGCGGACGTGGCACGGGCATGGCTGTGCGGGCACCTCCCGGGGAGGACGTCGTCGGTGCCCCCATCATGCACCGGTTCGCCGGACCAAGACCAGAGCCGGATCAGGGACGGCGGCCGAGCGGGACCGGCGCGCGGCAGGGCGGCGGAGCGTCAGACCGCGGCCAGCGCGACCGTCGGCGACAGCCGCGCCGCCCGCACCGCCGGGTACAGGCCCGCGACGGTCCCGATCAGCAGCGTCGCGCCGAGCGCGCCGGCCGGCGCCCACGCCGGCAGCACCGGCGGCCACCCCC
>NZ_WBMR01000284.1 GCF_008923365.1 Actinomadura montaniterrae | reverse complement strand
AGCGCCGCCGCCCGCGGCTGCGCGCTCCGGGCCTGCGCGCCGCCGGCCCGGGGTCCGCGGGCCTGCGCGTCCCCGGCGAGCTTCGCCGCCTGCGGACCCTCCCCGGTGTGGACGGCGTACAGCGACCCGGCGACGAGCCCGGCCGCACCGGCGACCGCCACGCTCGCTCCGACCACGGTACGCAGACGACGTTCCCTCGCGGCGTTCCGGCGCCTCATGAGCCCTCCAGCTCCCGAGATGACGATCTACGGGAGGTGTTACGGCGCCGCGCCCGGCGGAGTTCAACGCCTTGGCGGTGCTCGCGCCGGGGCTCCGAGTCCGCAGGTCAGAGCCGTAATGATCTACTCACGATGAGTAGTCGTCCGGTCGCGCTGCGGGTAATGGAGGGGAGGAAACACGGGCCCGGACGGGCCCCGAACCCCTGGAGGAAGCATGAAGATCCCGAGTCCGCTGCGCTCGGCGGCACTGGCCGCCGCCGGACTGGTCATGGCCGCCGGCCTGGCCGCGTTCGCCCCCGCCGCTTCGGCGAGCGCGGCGGAGACGACCGGGGCCGCGCAGGCGCATCCCCGCCCCTGCCCGTGGGGCACCCACTGGGACCCGTACTGGCACAGATGCGTCCGCGACCGCGGCCACCACCACGGTTACGGCCACCACCACGGCGACCACGGCGGCTACGGGAACCACGGCGACCACGGCCACGGCGGCTACGGCCACGGCGGCTACGGCGACCACGGTCACGGCGGCCAAGGCCACGGCGGTCACGGCGACCACGGCCACCGCTGGTAGCCCGCACTGAAGCACCCGGCCCCGGCCCTCGCGTCGGCGCGCGAGGGCCGGGGTCATCTCGCGAGGGTTCGCACGGAGGACAGCGGTGCGGCCGGCCACGTCCGTGCGGCGGCTCGGCGCTGCTGCTGGACGCCTGGCGCGGCGCGGGGACGTCAGGAGAGGTCGCGGGCGAGGCGGGTCGCGCCGATCGGCATGTAGGCGCCGGTCAGCGCGGTGTACCCGAGCGCGGTGGGGCGCGGGAGGTCGCCGCGGACGAGCCGGGCGGCGCCGTGCGCGGTGTCGAGCGCGTCGACCAGCAGCGCCAGCCGCTGCCAGCGGGACCGCTCCGCGCCCCGCGCGGTCAGGTACCCCAGCCCGAGCGCGATCGCCCGCGCCCCGAAGATGCGGGTCATGTAGCCGAGCTCCGGGGACGGGCGCACGCCGGACGCCCTGGCCATCGCGTGCGGCGCGACGATCGACGCGACGCCCAGCGCGATCCGGCCGGCGGCGAGGCCGCGCAGCGCGACCGCGAGCGCGCCGTCCTCGGCGGGCGCGGCGTCCGGCTCGCCGGGGGGCGTGCCGGTGCCGGCGGACACGGTACGGGTGCTTTCTTCGCGAGTGTTCACGGCGCTTATGCTTCACCGCATGGCCGCACCGGCACTTCCACGAACGTGCGCTCCCGTGCGGCTGTGGGTCCGGCTCGGGCACGTCGTCTACGTCGGGCCCTCGCTCGGCCTCGGCCCGCACGCGACGGCGGTGGCCTGCCTGGGCGTCGGCCTCGACGCGCCGTTCACCGTCCGCGCGGACGGGCTGCCCGGCCGCACGGTCCGCAGCTTCCTGTTCCGCGCCCGGGTCCGGCACGAGGTCCTCGGCGGGACGGGCCGGATGCTGTTCTGCTTCTTCGACCCGACGTCCGCGCGGATGGCCCGCTGCCTCGGCGGTATGCGGAGCACCGCCGGCGGGTTCGGCAGCGACCACCACCGGGAGGCGGAGCTCATCGACCTCGCCGGCCGTGACGAGGTGGACGTCGAGCGGCTGCTCGCGGCGGCGAGCATCCCCGTCGCGAAGGCCCGCGACCCGCGCATCGCGCGCGCCGCCGCCCGGATCCGCGACGATCCGGCGCGGCCGCAGCGCGCGGAGGCCGCCGCCCGCGAGGCGGGGCTGTCCAGGTCGCACTTCCTGCGGACGTTCTCCGACCAGACCGGCACGAGCTTCCGCCGGTACGTGCAGTGGGCGAGGATCCTGCGGGTCGCGGAGGCGTTCGCCGCCGGGCACGACTTCACGCGAGCCGCCGCCGACGCGGGGTTCGCGTCGCCGTCGCATCTCAGCGACACCTTCCGTGGCATGTTCGGGCTCACTCCGACGGCCCTCGCCGCGCTCGCCCCCGACCTGGTCCTCGACGAGCCCGGCCGCGTGGGGTGACCCGGGGGCGCGCGGGAGGCGCCGGCCGAGCCGGGTGTGACCTCGGTGTCCGCTATCTGCGATGATGGCCGGTCCTGCCGGTTACCGTCCGTGACCTGGCGCGCCGCCGGGCCGGACCGCGGCGCCGCGGGCGCCGCCGGACCGGCCGACGACAGAGGGAGGACGCACCACCGTGGACGTCGAACGGACCGCCCTGCCGGGGATCGGCCTGCAGCACGTCATGACGACCGAGCGGGGCCGGCAGCTCGGCATCATCTCGCACCGCTCCGGCCGCCGCGACCTCGTCGTCTACGACCGCGAGGACCCCGACAGCTGCGTCGCGACGGTCGCGCTGACCGCCGAGGAGGCCAGCGCGATCGCCGAGCTGCTCGGCACCGGGCGGATCGTCGAGCACCTCGCCGAGCTGCACCGGCAGGTCGAGGGCCTGGTCACCGAGCAGCTGCCGATCGCGCCCGGCTCGCCGTACGTCGGCCGCCCGCTCGGCGACACCCAGGCCCGCACCCGGACCAGCGCGTCGATCGTCGCGGTGGTCCGCGAGGGGCAGGTGGTCGCCAGCCCCCGCCCCGACTTCGTGTTCGCCGCCGGAGACGTGGTGGTGGTCGTCGGGACGGGCGAGGGCACGGCGGCCGTCGCCGCGATCCTCGCCGACGGCTGACCCCGCATGGAGTCGGCCGTCCAGCTCATCGAACTCGGCGCGATCATCCTGGCCCTCGGGCTGCTCGGCGCCGTGTCCGTCCGCTTCTCCATCTCCCCGATCCCGCTCTACCTCATCGCCGGCCTCGCGTTCGGGTCCGGCGGCGTCTACCCGCTGACGACCAGCGAGGACTTCGTGTCCATCGGCGCCGAGGTCGGCGTCATCCTGCTGCTGTTCACGCTCGGCCTGGAGTACACCGCCGACGAGCTGGTCGGCACGCTGAAGACGTCCGCGCCGGTCGGGCTCGCCGACCTGGCGCTGAACGCGCTGCCCGGCGTCGCGGCGGCGCTGCTGCTCGGCTGGGGGCCGGTCGCCGCGGTCGCGATGGGCGGCATCACCTACGTCACCTCGTCCGGCATCACCGCGAAGGTGATCGGCGACCTCGGCTGGCTCGGCAACCGGGAGACGCCCGCGTTGCTGTCGGTGCTGGTGTTCGAGGACCTCGCGATGGCCGCCTACCTGCCGATCCTCACCGCGCTGCTCGCCGGGGCGGGGCTGGTCGGCGGCGCCGTCGCGCTCGCGGTCGCCGCCGCGACGATCGCGGTGATCCTGTTCGTCGCGCTGCGGCACGGCGCGTGGGTGGAGCGGTTCGTGTCCTCGCCGAGCGAGGAGGTGCTGCTGCTGAAGGTGCTGGGCCTCACCCTGCTGGTGGCCGGGATCGCGCAGCAGCTGCAGGTGTCCGCGGCCGTTGGAGCGTTCCTCGTCGGGATCGCGCTGTCGGGATCGCTGGCGCACACCGCGCACAAGCTGCTGTCGCCGCTGCGCGACCTGTTCGCGGCGGTGTTCTTCGTCTTCTTCGGCCTGCACACCGACCCGCACGACCTGCCCCCGGTGCTCGGCATCGCCGCGCTGCTGGCGGCCGTCGGCATCGCGACGAAGCTCGCCACCGGCTGGTTCGCCGCCCGCCGCGCCGGCGTCGCCGCCACCGGACGGCTCCGCGCCGGCGTCGCGCTCGTCCCGCGCGGCGAGTTCAACATCGTCATCGCCGGGCTCGCGGTCGGCGCGGGCACCAACGCCCGGCTCGGGCCCCTCGCCGCCGCGTACGTGCTGATCCTCGCGGTCGCCGGGCCCGTCCTCGCGCGCGGCGTCGAACCGCTGACCAGGGCCGTCCGCGCGCGCCGGGACGACCGCCGGGACGCGCGCCGCGAGCGGGCCCCGCAGACCGACGACGACGTGCCCGTCGCCCCCGCCCCGCGTCCGGACCCGTCCGAGACGGGGCGCTGAGCGTCACCCCGTCCCGGCCGCGATCGCGGCGAACTCGGCGATGCGGCGGCTCGGGTTCCCGGCGTGCCACACCAGCACCGCCCGCGACGGCGGCATGCCCGTGAACGGCACGAACGCCACGCCCGGATGGCTGAAGTGCCGCGCCACGGCGGTGCTCGTGACGAACACGCACGCGCCCTGCGCGACGAGGCTCAGCATCTCCGGCTCGGTGCGGGCCTGCCCGGCGCGCGGGATCGGCCGCCCGGCGGGCGTGGTCTCGGGCGGCCAGAACGTCCGCAGCCACTCCGCCGGGACGGACGGCGGCGGCGCGATCACCTTCAGGTCCGCGAGGTCCTCCAGGTCGACGGACGGGCGGTCCGCCAGCGGATCGGACGCGGCGACCGCCAGCAGCCGGGGATACTCCGCGACGACCGGCCCGGCGTGCAGGTCCTCCTGCTCGACCGGCCACGGGCACACCAGCACGTCGATCTCGCCGCTGCGCAGCCGCGCGAACGGGTCCGTCCACGACGACTGGAGCGTCCGGACCTGGCAGTCGGGGTGCCGCTCGCGGAACACGGCGATGGCGTCGTCCAGCGTGCTGAAGAACGGGCCGAGGAACCCGATCCGCAGCCCCCGCGCGACGTTGCGGGCATCGGTGAGCGCGAGGACGAGCGCGTCGTAGGCGGGCGCGGCGCCCTCCAGCAGCCGCTCCCCGAGCGGGGTGAGCGCCACCCGCCGGCTGGAGCGCTCGAACAGCCGCCCGCCGATCCGCCGCTCCAGCGAGCGGAGCAGCTGGCTCACCCGCGGCTGCGAGATCCGCAACCGCTCCGCGGTCCGGCCGAAATGCAACTCGCCCGCCAGCGCCAGGAACACCTCGACCTCGGCCTGCTCCAGCCGCACCCGGTCCGGCCCGCTCTCCCCGATTAGCCCCACTTATCAATCATGGCGAATGCCGTCCTTGATGCGGAAGATCCGCATCCCTGATCGTGGGGCGGGTGGAGAGGCAACGGCGGCTCGTCGTCGGGATCAGCGGCGCGACGGGCATCGCCTACGGGGTGCGCGCGCTGGAACTCGCACGCAAGGCCGGGGTGGAGACGCACCTGGTGGTGACGCCCGCAGGGCAGCAGACCCGGGCGTACGAGACGGACCTGTCCGCCCGCGACCTCGCGGCGATGGCCGACGTGGCGTACCGCCCCGCGGACGTCGGCGCCGCCATCGCGTCCGGCTCGTTCCCGACCGGCGGGATGCTCGTCGCGCCCTGCTCGGTGCGGACCCTGTCCGCCATCGCGTACGCGAACAACGACAACCTCCTCACGCGCGCCGCCGACGTCACCCTCAAGGAGCGGCGCCGGCTGGTGCTGCTCGTCCGGGAGACGCCGCTGACGCTCGGCCACCTGCGCGCGATGACGGCCGCGACCGAGTCCGGCGCGGTCGTCATGCCGCCCGTCCCCGCCTTCTACCTGCGGCCCGCGAGCGTGGACGACCTCGTCGACCACACCGTCGGCCGCGCGCTCGACCTGTTCGGGATCGACGTCCCGGACCTGCCCCGCTGGGGCGAACAGCCGACCTCCCGGTGAGAGGACCCACCTTGAAGCACCTGCGCAGCCTGCGCGAATACATCGACGAGCTGGACCGGATCGGCGACCTGCAGCGCATCGACGCCGAGGTCGACTGGAACCTGGAGGCCGGGGCGATCATCCGGCGCTGCTACGACCTGCGCGCGCCCGCGCCGCTGTTCACCAACCTCACCGGCTACCAGGGCACCGGGTTCGGGCTGCTCGGCGCGCCCGGCGCGCTGTCGGCGTCCGGCCACCCCCTCGCCCGGATCGCGCTGGCGCTCGGGCTGCCCGCCGAGGCGCCCGGCCAGGAGATCGTCGAGGCCCTCGCCGCGGCCCGGGACGCCGAGGGCGTCCCGCCGGTCGTCGTGGACCGCGCCGCCGCGCCCTGCAAGCAGAACGTCATGACCGGCGACGCGATCGACCTGTTCGCGTTCCCGACGCCGCTGATCCACGGCAACGACGGCGGCCGCTACATCCAGACCTACGGGATGAACATCGCCAAGACCCCGGACGGGTCGTGGACGAACTGGTCCGTCAACCGCATGATGATCGCCGGGAAGGACACCCTCGCCTGCCTCATCCCGCCGCCCCAGCATCTCGGCATCATCCGCGCGAAATGGACCGAGATCGGGAAGCCGATGCCGATCGCGCTCGCCATCGGCGTCGAGCCCGGCCTGCCGTTCGTCGGCGGGATGCCGATCCCCGAGGGCGCCGACGAGAGCCACTACCTGGGCGCGCTGTTCGGCGAGGGCATCGAGGTCGTCCCCGCCGAGACCGTCGACCTGCTCGTCCCCGCCACCGCCGAGATCGTGATCGAGGGCCACATCTCCATCGACGAGACCGTCATGGAGGGCCCGATGAACGAGTTCCCCGGCTACAACGCGACCGAGGCGTCCCCGAAGGCGCTCTTCCGCGTCAGCGCGATCACCTACCGGGACGGCGCCCTCCAGGCCGTCGTCGCCGCGGGCCCGCCCGTCGAGGAGGACCACACCGTCATCGGCACGACCAGCGCCGCCGAGATCCTCTACCAGCTCCGCAAGGCCGGCCTGCCCGCCGCGTCCGCCTGGTACCCGTTCGAGGCGGCGGTGCACTGGCTCGTCGTGTCGATGCGCCAGGACTGGCACGCGACGCTCGGCATCTCGTCCGCCGACCTGATCGGCCGGATCGCCGACGTCATCTTCACCGGCAAGCCGTCGGTGAACGCCCCCAAGATCCTCGTGGTGGAGGACGACGTCGACATCACCGACCTGTCCGAGGTCGTCTGGGCGTTCGCGACCCGCTCCCACCCCGAGCGCGGCGAGTTCCACTTCCCGCACAAGCTGAGCATGCAGCTCGCCGTCTACCTCGACCGCGAGGAGGCGCACAGCTTCATGGCGGGCAAGGTCGTCTACAACTGCCTGCTCGCCGACCTGTTCCCCGAGGGCCGCCGCCCGGTGAAGGGCAGCTTCGAGAACGGCTGGCCCGCCGACATCCGCACCCGCGTCCTCACCAACTGGCCAAACTACGGCTTCCCCACCCCCAAAGCAGGCTGAGGGGAGGCCGCGCGGGCGGGCCGCCGGCTCGGGGAGCCGGGGTCCGCCGCGCGCGGGCACACCCACCGCGGGGCTCAGGGGCCTAGCGCGGGCCGCTCCTCTTCCGCCGTGTGCTCGGGGGCCGTGTGGCCGTCGGTGGTGCGGTCCGGGGTGGCGAGGTCGTGGACGAAGCGGCGGTTCAGCGCGATGCGGACGCGGCCGAGGCCGGAGCGCCGCTCCGGCGCCTGGACGCCCTTGGTGTCCGGGCGCGCGAGCGACACGGCGGCGGGCGGGCGGTCGTCGGTGATCCGCGCGGTCTCCTCGGCCGGGAGGTGGCGTTCCACCTCGATGTACTCGCCGTTCGGGAGGCGCCGGATGACGCCGGTCTCCAGCCCGTGCCGGACGAGCCCGAGGTCGCGGCGCTGGAGGCCGAGGCAGATGCGGTACGCGACGGCGTAGGCGAGGACCGGGCCGAGGATGATCGCGCAGCGGAAGAACCAGGTCGTCCAGAACAGCGGGATGTCGAACCGGTCGGCGATGACGTCGTTGCCTCCCGCGGCCCACAGCACCCCGTAGAACACGACGCCGCCCATGCCGATGCCGGTGCGGGCCGGGACGTCGCGGGGCCGGTCGAGCAGGTGGTGGACGCGGTTGTCGCCCGTCACCCAGCGTTCGACGAACGGGTAGGCGGCGAGGCCGGTGAACAGCAGGCCCGGCACGCCGAGCGCCGGGACGAGCACGCTCATCGGCACCGTGTGGCCCCACGCGCTGATCTCCCAGGCCGGCATCATCCGCAGCGACCCCTCGAGCCAGCCCATGTACCAGTCGGGCTGCGAGCCGGAACTGATCGCGCCCGGGTCGTACGGGCCGAACAGCCAGATGGGGTTGATCTGGAAGAACGTCGCGAGCAGCGCGGTGACCCCGAAGACCCACAGGAAGAACGCGGTGGTCTTGGCGATGAAGACGGGGAAGAACGGGTAGCCGCGGACGGTCGTGTTCGTGCTGCCCTTCCCCGGGAACTGGGTGTGCGTCTGCCGCCACGTCAGCACGACGGCGTGCAGCGGGATCAGCGCGAGCAGGATGCCCGGGATCAGCAGGATGTGGACGATGTACAGCCGCGGGATGATGTCGGTGCCGGGGAACTCGCCGCCGAACACGAACATCACCAGGTACGAGCCGACGAGCGGGACGGAGGCGAGCACGCCCTCCAGGATCCGGATGCCGGTGCCGGACAGCAGGTCGTCCGGCAGCGAGTAGCCGAACAGGCCGTTCACCATCACCAGCATGAACAGCAGGATCCCGATCAGCCAGTTCAGCTCGCGGGGCTTGCGGAACGCGCCGGTGAAGAAGTTGCGCAGCAGGTGGACGGCGATGGCCGCCATGAAGACGTCGGTGGCCCAGTGGTGGATCTGCCGCATGAGCAGCCCGCCGCGCACGTCGAAGCTGATGTGCAGGGCGGAGGCGTACGCCTCGCTCATCCGCACGCCCTTCAGCGGCACGTACGACCCGTCGTAGACCGTCTCGTTCATGCTCGGGACGAAGAACAGGGTGAGGAACACCCCGGTCAGCACGATGATGAGGAACGAGTACATGGCGATCTCGCCGAGCAGGAAGCTCCAGTGGTCCGGGAACGCCTTGCGGAGCGCCTTGCGCGCGAACGCGGCGCCGCCGAACCGGTCGTCGACGGTGCGGCCGGGGGCGGCGAGGGCGGCGAGGGCCTTCGGGGGGACGCGGTCGGCTGGGCTCGCGGGCACCGGGCACCACCTCACGCCTGCTGGTCCGGGACGTGCGCATGCTCTGCTGTGCCTTCACTGTCGCACCGGACGGGCGGTCAGGCCAGGGGTCGCGCCGACTGTGGATAACCATCGAACCGACCGGCCGAACCTGGTCGTATCTCGACCTAGACTTTGCGCCCGGGCACGCCACGGGTCATGATTTGCCCCACACGAGTCCCATAAGTAAGTAATTACCCCGTGTGTACGGCGCGCAACGCAGGGGGACGAGCGGCGGGGAGGTTCCGTGTCGGACGACGGTTCGACCACGTTCGGGCGCCCGTGGGCGGATCTGCCCAGGGAACTGGCGGATCACATGAGGCCGCACCTCGACGAGGTGGCCGACGACATGATCCAGGAGATCCAGACCAAGGTCCGCGAGTACGACCGCCCCGGCGACGGCTCCTACTCGGGGACGCTCCGCCAGGCCGTCGAGCGCGTGCTGCACTACTTCGTCGACCGGGTGGCCGATCCCGGCCACGAGCCCGCCTCCGTCACCGACTTCTTCCGCGCCATCGGCCGCGGCGAGGCCGGCGAGGGCCGCAGCCTCGACGCGATGCAGTCCGCGATGCGCGTCGGCGGCATGGTCGCCTGGCGGCGGATCACCGAGGGCGCCGAGGCCCAGCAGGTCTCGCCCCGCACCCTGGGCGCCGTCGGGGAGGCCCTGATGCAGTTCCAGGACGAGCTGGCCAAGGCCGCCGCCGAAGGGTTCTCGCAGGCCAAGGCCGCCGTCGCGGGCGAGATGCAGCGCCGCCGCAAGCGCCTGCTCGACCTGCTGTTCGCCGACCCGCCCGCCGCGCAGGAGGCCATCGCCGACCTCGCCGCCGCCGCGCACTGGCCGCTGCCGCGCACCGTCGCCGCCGTCGCCCTCGGCCGCCCCGGGCAGGACACCCGGCAGCCCGCGTTCCCGCCGGACGTGCTCGCCGACCTGACCCGCCGCACCCCCAGCCTGATCATCCCCGACCCGGACGGCCCCGGCCGCGCGAAGCTCGTCGACCGCGCGCTCGCCGGCACGCTCGCCGTCGTCGGCCCGACCGTCCCGCTGATGGAGGCGGCCCGGTCGATCCAGTGGGCGCGCAAGACGCTGTGCCTCGTCCAGCGCGGCGTCATCGAGGCCCACGACGGCGTCATCCGCAGCGTCGAGCACATGTCGACGCTGATCCTGTTCCAGGACGAGGGGCTCATCACCTCCCTCGCCGACCTGCGCCTCGCGCCGCTGTCGCACCTGCGCGCCAGCCAGCAGGACCGGCTCGCCGAGACGCTGCTCGCGTGGCTGCAGTCGGGCCGCAACGCCAACGAGGTCGCGATGCGGCTGCACGTCCACCCGCAGACCGTCCGGTACCGGCTCCGGCAGCTGGAGGAGCTGTTCGGCGACCAGCTCCTCGACCCGGACCTGCGCTTCGACCTGGAGATCGTGCTGCGGGCCCGCGCGCTGCTCGCCGACAACGCGGGCGAGCGCATCATCCCGCAGGCCCGCGAGGCCGTCGGCGACAGCGCCGAGGTCGTCACCTTCCGCCGCACCTGACCCCGACCGCCCGGGTCGTCG
>NZ_WBMR01000283.1 GCF_008923365.1 Actinomadura montaniterrae | reverse complement strand
CGGCTCGCCCGGCGGCGCGAGCGCGACGTCACGCCCGCGGCGGCGCCGTTCTCGCCGCCGTTCCCCGTTCCCGCGCCTCCGGCCGCGGTTCCGGCGGTTCCAGTGGTCTCTTCGGTGCCTTCGGCGTTGGCCGCATCGGCTTCGTTATCAAGCATCCGGGCAATCTCCCGTCAGGCTCCCGGGCGCGACCGCTCGTTCCGCCAGGGGGCGGTCCGTGCGGTGCGCCGCGCGGGAGCGCTCCGTCAGTCATCGGCGTCGTCACCGCCGGACGGTGGTCCGGTCGTGACGACGAAGTCGTCGGGGGTGCGCCCGCCGTCCCCTGCGGGACCGGTTCCGTGTCGCCACGGCTTCGGTCTCACGATCAGGCGCTGACGGCATCCGCGCTCGCGGGGTCCCCGGGGCGCGGCCGCGCGCCGCCGGCCGGGCCGGCGTCGTCGCCGGTCGGCAGGCCGGTCTCCCGGTCCGGATCCAGGGGATCCGCGAGGCCACCGGTGGCCGCGTCCAGGGGCCCCTGCGCCAGCCTGGTCACCAGCGGTGGTGACGGCGGCGCGAGGTCGGCGACCTGGCGCAGTCCGGTGAGGATGTCGTCGGGTCGTACGGCCGGTGTGGAATGCCGAACAACCATTCGAAGTATCGCACAAGGGGCATCCGCCGCCTCCGCGGCGCGCCGGTCCAGCTCACAGGAGGACACGGCAGCGCGCACGTCGAACCGGCGCCGCCCCTTCTTGGTGAGGCGCTCGACCTCGATGCTCCCGGCGGCCATGAAGGCGGCCACGGCAGCGGCGGCGGCGTCCTGCGCCACCCCGTCCAGCCGGATCCGCCATTCGGACGCCTCGAGCCGATCGGCGAGCGCGGCCGGTCTGGCCTGCGCGTCGCCGGCGCGTCCCGGCCCGGCCGGCACGACATCCACGATGTCGAGCCCGGGGGGCAGGGCCGCGTCGAGATCGGCCTGCACCCGCGCAGGGTCGCGGGTCTCGGTCAGCCCGATCTCGAGGTACTCCGCCTCGCTGGCAACCCCGGTCGCCGCCGCACCCGCGTACGAGATCTTCGGGTGGGGGGTGAATCCGCCGCTGAACGCGACAGGGATCCCGGCGCGCCGTACGGCGCGTTCCACGGCCCGGGAAATGTCGCGGTGGCTCGTGAACCGCAGCCTGCCGCGCTTCGCATAGCGCACGCGCAGTCGCTGGATCACGGGGGCCGGCGCCGGTCCCTCCGGCATGGGTGCCAGGGTTCTGGTCCTTCCTACTCGTGCCGAGTCGAAAAACAAGGTCTCCCTATAGAGTACGGGGCGGCGGGCATCGTTGCGCCGGGCCCCTTCCCCCGAACCGCGGCGCCCGCGCAGGCCACGGGCCCGAAAAGCCTGATTCCAGGGGCGTTTCGCGGGCGTGCCGCGCGGTGCCGGCCGTCGTCAGACGACCGAAAGCGGAAGCAGCTTCCGGCCCGTCGGGCCGATCTGGATCTCCGTGCCCATGGTCGGGCACACGCCGCAGTCGTAGCAGGGCGTCCAGCGGCAGTCCTCGACCTCGGTCTCGTCGACGGCGTCCTGCCAGTCCTGCCAGAGCCACTCGCGGTCCAGGCCCGCGTCGAGGTGGTCCCAGGGCAGCACCTCGACCTCGTCGCGCTCCCGGACGGTGTACCAGTCCAGGTCGACGGGCTCGCCGGCGAAGGCCTTCTCGGCGCACGCCGTCCAGCGCTCGTAGGAGAAGTGCTCGCTCCAGCCGTCGAACCGGCCGCCGTCCTCCCACACCGCGCGGATGACCTTGCCGACGCGGCGGTCGCCGCGCGACAGCAGGCCCTCGACGATGGACGGCTGCCCGTCGTGGTAGCGCAGGCCGATCGCGCGGCCGTACTCCTTGTCGCCGCGCAGCTCGTCCTTGAGGGCCTTCAGGCGGCGGTCGACGGTCTCGTGGTCGCACTGCGCGGCCCACTGGAACGGGGTGTGCGGCTTCGGCACGAACCCGCCGATCGACACCGTGCAGCGGATGTCCTTGCGGCCGGTCGCCTCGCGGCCCGCCTGGATGACCCGCTTCGCCATGCCCGCGATCGCGAGGACGTCCTCGTCCTCCTCGGTGGGCAGGCCGCACATGAAGTACAGCTTGACCTGCCGCCAGCCGTTCTCGTACGCGGTGGTGACGGTGCGGATCAGGTCGTCCTCGGTGACCATCTTGTTGATCACCTTGCGCATCCGCTCGGAGCCGCCCTCCGGCGCGAACGTCAGCCCGGACCGCCGGCCGCCGCGGGAGAACTCGTTCGCGAGCGTGATGTTGAAGGCGTCCACCCGGGTGGACGGCAGCGACAGCGAGGTGTTCGTGCCCTCGTAGCGGTCGGCGAGGCCCTTGGCGACGTCGCCGATCTCGCTGTGGTCGGCGCTGGACAGGCTGAGCAGCCCGACCTCCTGGAACCCGGACTCCTTCAGCCCCTGCTCGACCATGTCGCCGATCGTGGTGATCGACCGCTCCCGCACCGGACGGGTGATCATCCCGGCCTGGCAGAACCGGCAGCCGCGGGTGCAGCCCCGGAAGATCTCCACGCTGAACCGCTCGTGCACCGTCTCCGCCAGCGGCACCAGCGGCTTCTTCGGGTACGGCCACTGGTCGAGGTCCATGACGGTGTGCTTCTCGACCCGCCACGGCACGCCCGGACGGTTCGGCGCGACCCGCTGGATCCGCCCGTCGGGCAGGTACGTCACGTCGTAGAAGCGCGGCACGTACACCCCGCCGGACGCCGCGAGCCGCATCAGCAGCTCGTCGCGGCCGCCGGGCGACCCCTCGCCCTTCCACTCCCGGACGACCTCGGTGATCGCCAGCGCGATCTCCTCGCCGTCGCCGAGCACCGCCGCGTCGACGAAGTCGGCGATCGGCTCGGGGTTGAACGCCGCGTGCCCGCCCGCGACCACGATCGGGTGCTCGCCGGTGCGGTCCGCCGCGTCCAGCGGGATGCCCGCGAGGTCCAGCGCCGTCAGCAGGTTGGTGTAGCCGAGCTCGGTGGAGAACGACACCCCGAACACGTCGAACGCGGCGACCGGGCGGTGCGCGTCGACGGTGAACTGCGGGATGCCGTGCTCGCGCATGACGGCCTCCATGTCGGGCCAGACCGAGTAGGTCCGCTCCGCCAGGACGCCCTCCCGCTCGTTCAGGATCTCGTAGAGGATCTGGACGCCCTGGTTCGGCAGCCCGACCTCGTAGGCGTCCGGGTACATCAGCGCCCACCGGACGTCGGTGCCGTCCCAGTCCTTGACCTGCGAGTTCAGCTCACCGCCGACGTACTGAATCGGCTTCTGCACGCTCGGGAGCAGCGGCTCCAGGCGCGGGAAGAGCGACTCGACAGGCATGGCGGTGTCCTCCGTGCTGCAGACATGGGATGAACGCCCAGCCTACCGCCGCCCGCCCAGTCGAACGGGCGGCTAGTCGAAGGGACGGCGGCGGATGTGCACGGCCTGCAGCAGGCCGAAGGCGATCATGTTGGCGAACGTCGCGGACCCGCCGTAGGACACGAACGGCAGCGGCAGGCCCGTGATCGGCATGATGCCCAGCGTCATGCCGACGTTCTCGAACGTCTGGAACGCCAGCCAGCACACCACCCCGGTCGCCACCAGCGTGCCGAACAGGTCGGCGGCCTGGGACGCGATCCGCAGCCCCCGCCACAGCACGACGCCGAGCAGCAGGACGATCACGGCGGCGCCGACGAAGCCGAGCTCCTCCCCCGCGACCGTGAAGATGAAGTCGGTCTGCTGCTCCGGCACGAAGTGCCCGCCGGTCTGCTGGCCGTTGAACAGGCCCTTGCCGAACGGGCCGCCCGAGCCGATCGCGATCCGCGCCTGCTGGGCGTTGTAGCCGGCGCCGCGCGGGTCCGCGGACGGGTCGAGGAACGCGGTGAACCGGTCGATCTGGTACTTCTTCAGCAGCCCGAAGAAGAACACCGCGGCCCCGGCCGCCGCGCCGCCGGCGACGAGCCCGACCAGCCAGCGCTTCTGCGCCCCGGAGACCGCGAGCATGCCCAGCACGACGGCGATGAACACCAGCGTGGTGCCGAGGTCGGGCTGCAGCATGATCAGGACGCCGGGCACCCCGGCGAGCGCCAGCGCGAGCAGCACGTCCCGGCGGCCCGGGCCGATCTCCCCGTCCCGCGGCTCGCCGAGGATCATCGCGAGCAGCACCACCAGGCCGACCTTCGCGAACTCCGACGGCTGGATCTGGAACCCGCCGCCGATGACGATCCACGAGTGCGACCCGTTGATCGTGGAGCCGAGCGGGGTCAGCACCGCCAGCAGGCCGACGCACGCCAGCGCGTACAGGATCGGGACGTAGGCGCGCAGCAGCCGGTAGTCCAGGACGGTGACGACGCCGCCCAGCACGAAGCCGATGAGCAGGTTGAGGATGTGCCGCTTGAGGAAGCCCTCGGGGTCATCGCCGTGCTCGAGTGCCAGCTGGAACGTCGCGGACCGCACCAGCAGCGCCCCGACCACCGACAGGACCAGCACGGTGACGGTCAGCGGCCAGTCCAGCTTCCGCAGCCCGGCGAGCCTCCCCTGCCACAGGCTCCGGTCGCCGTACCCGCCGACCGACCCGGCCCCGGTGCTGTTCAGCATCGCCCCGCTCCGATCGGCGGCTCGCCGCCGCCCGCGCCCGCCTCGCGCCCCGCGCCCGCCTCGCCCGCCGCGGTCACGGCGCGGTCCCCTGGACGGGCGCGCTCGGCAGGTCGGACGGCAGCTTCCCGTCCTTCAGCAGCGGCTTCTGCTTCTTCGTCCCGTACATGGCCTCCCAGATCTCCCGGACGGCCGGCGCCGCCGTCACGGCGCCCTGCCCGCCCTGCGCGACCATGACCACCACCGCGTACCGCGGGTGCTTCACCGGGCCGAACGAGGCGAACCACGAGTTGTCGTCCTTGCCGTAGACCTCCGCGGTGCCGGTCTTGCCGGCCACGTCGACCTTCTTGAAGTCGAAGCCGTTGAACGCCCCGGCCGCCGTACCGCTCTTGGTGACGCCCGCGAGGCCGCTGCGGATGTAGGCCAGCACCTTCGGGTCGACCGGCAGCTTCGCCGGCTGCGGGTCGGCGATGCGCCGCTCGATGCCGCCGTCCGGGCGCATCACCGCGAGGCCGAGGCGCGGCGTCAGCAGCTTGCCGCCGTTGGCGACCGCCGCGTACGCGCGGACGAGCTGCAGCGGCGTGACCAGCACGTCGCCCTGCCCGACGGAGAAGTTCGCCGCGTCACCGGCGCGCCACACGTACCCGTCGACGCAGTTCTCCGCCGCGACGGCCTTCAGGTACGCGGCGCGCGCCGGGTCGGTCTTCTGCACGTCGGGGAAGCCGGTCTTGGCGGCCTTGCAGTCGCCCTTCTTGGTGGCGTCCCAGTAGTCCTTCTTCCACCCGCGGTCGGGGATGCGGCCGCTGGACTCGCTCGGCAGGTCGATGCCGGTGGCCTTGCCGAACCCGTAGTCGCGGGCCATCTTCACCATCGGGTCCGACGGGTTCTTCTTCGGGTGCATGCCGCCGTCGCGCAGCCACTCCTCGTACGCGAACTTGTAGAACACGGTGTCGCACGACTTCACCAGCGCGGTGTGCAGGTTCATCGAGCCGAGCGCCTCGCCCTCGAAGTTGTGGAACGCGCGGCTGCCGACGTCGAACGACCCGGGGCACTGGTAGGTGCCGTTCAGCGGGTAGCCGTCGCCGACCGCCGCCGCCACCGACGAGATCTTGAAGGTGGAGCCCGGCGCGAACTGGCCCTGGGTGACCCGCGAGATCAGTGGCTCGCCCTTCTTCTTGCCGAGCAGCGCGTCGTACTCGTCCTGGGAGATGCCGCCGGTCCAGATGCTGGGGTCGTAGGTCGGGTAGCTGGCCATCGCGACCATCCGGCCGGTCTGCACGTCCATCACCACGGCGGCGCCCGCGTCGGACGGGTGGCCCGCCTTGCGGCCGTTCTCGATCGCGTGCTTCAGCGCCTTCTCCGCCGCGCCCTGCACCCCGGCGTCGATGCTGGTGACGAGGTTGCCGCCCGGCACGGCCGCCTTCTCCTCGGCGGTGCCGGTGACGCGGCCCTGGCTGTCGACCAGCACCCGGCGGAACCCGGGCTCGCCGCGCAGCGCCGCGTCGTACTGGGCCTCCAGCCCGGCCCGGCCGATCAGGTCGACGCCGCTGTAGCCGGTGACCTTCAAACCCTTGCGCTTGTCGAGCTCCTCCTGGGTGATCGGCTGCAGGTAGCCGAGCACCTGCGCGGCGGTCGCGCCCTCGGGCCGCGGGTAGTCGCGGACGGCCTGAACCTGCGCGGTCACCCCGGGGAAGTCCTCCTGCCGCTCCATGATCTGCAGCGCGCGCTTGGGGTCGACGTGGTCCTCGACGGGGATCGGCTGGTACGGCGAGCCCGGCCAGCACGGCCGCTTGATGCCGGGGCCGCACAGCCGGATGCGGTTCGCGACGTCCTGGTAGGTGGTGCCGAGGACGCCGGCCAGCCGGTCCAGCACGGCCTTGCCGCCGTCCTTCTGCCGGGACAGGGTCGTCCGGTCCACGGACACGACGAGCGCGCTGCGGTTGCGGACGAGCGGGATCCCGCGGTCGTCGAGGATCATGCCGCGGACGGCCGGGACGACGATGTCGCGGGTGCGGTTCTGGTCGGCGAGCTGCTGGTAGTGCGAGCCGTCGAGGATCTGCATGCTCCACAGCCGGCCCATCAGGACCAGCAGCAGCAGCCCGACCAGCACGTACAGGACGACGAGACGGAAGTGCGTTCTCGGGTTCACAGGCCGCCGCCCCGCCCCGACATCGCGCGGTAGCGGGCGGCGGGCACCGACAGGCGGTCCCCGCGGGAGCGCTCGCCGCGCTCGTACCTGCGGGTGACGCGCAGCACCGCCCACACGACGAACGGGCTGGCGACCACGTCGTAGCCGACCTGCAGCGGCACCATGCTCGACACGGTGTCCCACTGGGCGCGCGGATCGCCGAGGATCATGCCGGTCACCGCGTACAGCACGGTGCCCGCGAGGGCGCCGGCGGCGACCGCGAAGAACGGCACGACCGTCTGCCGGTCCATCTCGGCGGACGCGATGCCGCACAGGTAGCCGATGAGGCAGTAGACGAGCGCGTAGCGGCCGATGGTGTGGTCGGCGGGCGGGATGATGTCGGCGGCGAGGCCCGCGAGGAACCCGGTGACCATCCCGGTCATCGAGCCGAAGACGAGCGCGAGCGCCACCACCGCCAGCAGCACCAGGTCGGGCTGCACGCCGCCGGGCAGCGGCAGCCGGTTGGCCACCGACACCTGCAGGATCAGCGCGACCACGACGACCAGCACGGTGGTGACGGTGCGGCCGGTCTGCGACGTCTCCGGTGGGTTCAGCACGTCATCCCCCCGAGCTCGGGTTCGCGGACGGGGTGGCGGTGCCGTCCGCTTCGGTCTTGGGTCCCTTCTTGCCCTTCTTCTTCTTTTCGCCGGGCGAGCCGCTGGGGGACGGCGTCGGGCTCGGCGACGGCGGCGGGGCGGGCTTGGCCGGCAGTACCGCGTCGCGCGGGTCGGTCTTCGGCGGGGCCACCACGACGGCGACCACGTCCAGGCTGGTGAAGTGCACGAACGGCTTGACGTAGGCGGTGCGGGTCAGCCCGCCGGACGCGGCGTCGATGCGCTCCACGGTGCCGATCGGGACGCCCGGCACGTACGGGCGCTCGCCCTGCGAGCCGAGCGTGACGAGCCGCTGCCCGACCCGCATCGGCGCGCTCGCGTCCAGCAGCTGGAAGCGCAGCGGGGTGGCGCCGCCGCCGAGGCCGCGCCGCCCGGTGCCCTGCACGATGCCGATCTCCTTGGAGTCCTCCAGGCGGGACCCGACGGACGAGGTCTGGTCGGTGGCGAGCAGCACGGTCGCGGTGGCGGGGCCGACCCGGGTGACCCGGCCGACGAGCCCGTCCGCGCTCATCACGGTCATGTCGGGGCGGACGCCGCTGCTGCTGCCCGCGTCGATGGTGACGGTGTCCTCGAAGCCCTGCCCGGCGGAGATCACCTGCGCGGCGAGGATCTTGTAGCCGCCCATCCCGGCGGTGCCGAGCAGCCGCTGCAGCTGCGCGGAGCGGCCCTGGTCGAGCCGGGTGGAGCGCAGCTGCTCGCGCAGCCGCTGGTTGTCGCGGGCGAGCCGGTCGGCGCGGCGCTTCTCGCCCGGCGCGTCGGTGATCGCGTCGAAGGTGTTGCCGACGGGCCGCACCACCGACGCCGACGCCCGCTCGACCGGCCCGAACACGGCCGCGCCGACGCTTCTCAGCCCGCTCAGCGGCGAGTGGTCGCCGCCGCGGTAGTCCACGGTGATCATCGCGAGGGCCGCGACGAGCAGCACGCCGAGGACCGCGCGGGTGCGCCGGGTGTCCTTCACCCACCGACCTCCGGATTCTGTGGTCGCCGCCGGTAGTTCAGTGCCGCGGCCGGTTCAGTGCCGCGACTCCGGTACGAGGACCTGCCGGAGCGACTCGAAGTCCTCGACGCACTTGCCGGTGCCGAGCACGACCGAGTCGAGCGGGTTGTCCACCAGGTGGATCGGCATGCCGGTCTCCTCGCGGAGCCGCTCGTCCAGGTTCTTCAGCAGCGCGCCGCCGCCCGTCAGGGCGATCCCGCGGTCCATGATGTCGCCGGAGAGCTCGGGCGGGCACTTGTCGAGCGTGGTCTTCACCGCGTCCACGACGGCGTTGACCGGTTCCTCGATCGCCCGCCTGACCTCCTCGGCGGAGATCACGACGGTCTTGGGCAGCCCGCTGACGAGGTCGCGGCCGCGGATCTCGGCGTGCGGCTCCTCGTCGCCGCCGGGATAGGCGGACCCGATCGCCATCTTGATCTCCTCGGCGGTCCTTTCCCCGAGCATCAGCGAGTACTCCTTCTTGGAGAAGGAGATGACCGCCTGGTCCAGCTCGTCGCCGCCGACCCGCACCGACTGGCTCGTCACGATGCCGCCGAGGGAGATGATCGCGACCTCGGTGGTGCCGCCGCCGATGTCGACCACCATGTTGCCGGTCGGCTCGTAGACGGGCAGCCCGGCGCCGATCGCGGCGGCCATCGGCTCCTCGATGATGTACACGCGCCGGGCCCCGGCCTGGTAGCCGGCGTCCTTGACGGCGCGCTGCTCCACCCCGGTGATCCCGCTCGGCACGGCCACCACGATCCGCGGCTTGGCGAAGTGCCGGCGTTTGTGGACCTTCTGGATGAAGTAGCGGAGCATCCGCTCGGTGACGTCGAAGTCGGCGATCACACCGTCCTTGAGCGGGCGGACCGCCACGATGTTGCCGGGCGTGCGGCCGATCATCCGCTTGGCCTCGATGCCCACCGCGACGATCTTGCCGGTGTTGGTGTTGATCGCGACCACGGACGGCTCGTTGAGGACGATGCCGCGCCCCCGCACGTACACGAGCGTGTTGGCGGTGCCAAGGTCGACCGCCATGTCACGGCCGAGAAACGACAGCTTGTTACCCATGAAGAAAGGGAGCCCTTCATGATTGTCGGGCGTGTATAGCGGCGTGTCCATCGTAACGTGCAGGCGCGCTCGCGGGCAGTCGCCCCCGCTCCGCGCGTCGCCCAAAAAACGGGTCCTGAGCAGCCCGCTTTTGGCTAAAGCAACGCGGGCCGGAGAACTCCGGCCCGCGTGTCGTGCGCGACCCGTCCCACGGCCTGCCGGACGTGGCGGGGTTCCAGGGGACGGCCCCTGGAGGAGGTCAGCCGAGCTCGGGGAAGAAGAGCTTGATCTCGCGCTCGGCGGAGTAGGTGGAGTCGGAGCCGTGGACGATGTTCTCGCCGATCTCCAGGGCGAAGTCGCCGCGGATGGTGCCGGGCGTGGCGCTGACCGGGTCGGTGGCGCCGGCCAGGGCGCGGAACGCCTCGATGGCGCGCGGGCCCTCGACGACCATGGCGACGAGCGGGCCGCCGGTGATGAACTCGACCAGCTCGCCGAAGAACGGCTTGTCGGCGTGCTCCTCGTAGTGGGTCTCGGCGGTCTCGCGGGCGAGGGTGCGCAGTTCGAGCGCGACGAGCGTCAGGCCCTTGCGCTCGATCCGGGAGACGACCTCGCCGACGACACCGCGCCGGACGCCGTCGGGCTTGACCAGGACGAGAGTGCGCTCGGACACGTGTGTTTCTCCTTGAGGAATTCAGATTGGGTGAGCGCGCGAATCCTACCCGGCTTCCGGGGCGGGAGCGGATTCGGCGGCGCGGCCGTGGTGCCGGGCGGCGCCGCGCCGTTGTCCGGCGCGGTCGTGTCGTTGTCCTGCGCGGTCGTGCCGTTGTCCGGCTCGGCCGTGTCGTTCTCCGGCGCGCCGGTGCCGGGCGATGACGCGCAGGGTGAGGGCGGCGAGCAGGACGGCGGCCGCGCCGGCGACGAGGAGCCAGGCGCGGTAGCCGGCGGCGAGCGCGTCGAGGTGCCCTGGGCCGGCGGGCGCGTCCGCGCGCCGCAGCCGGTCCGCCTGCAGCGAGAGCACGAAGAGCTGTCCGGTGAGGACGGCGGGGAAGCACAGGGAGAGGCCGAACAGCGCCGCGCCGACCTGCGCGTCCCGCAGGGAGGCGGCGAGGGCGAGGCCGGCGCCGGTGCCGAGCGGGACGAGCAGGACGACCGGGGTCCAGCGTCCGGTGGGCCCGGCGGCGAGGGCCAGGGCGATGCCGGTGGCCATCAGGGCGTACCCGGCTCGGACGGCGGCGCGGGGGCGCGCGCGGGACGCGGCGAGCGCGCCGGTCACCGCGGCGAGGGCCGCGGCGGCGGACGGCAGCGG
>NZ_WBMR01000282.1 GCF_008923365.1 Actinomadura montaniterrae | reverse complement strand
GGCGCCGCGGCCGGTGCCGTCCACGCCTCCGACCGCGGCGCCGGCGCCGGCCGAGCGGCCGGCGAAGCCCGCGCCCGTCCCCTCGGCGTCCCGGAGGTAGCCGCCTGTCCACGATGAGCGCCCAGGAGATCCGCGGGGCGGAGATCACGTTCGACGAGTTCGTGACCGCCACCGCGGGCCGGCTGCTGCGCACCGCCGTGTTCCTCGTCTACGACCGGCACCTCGCCGAGGACCTGCTGCAGACCGCCTACGAGCGGGTCGCCCGCAGGTGGAAGCGGGTGTCGGGCGGCAACCCGGAGGCGTACGCGCGGCGGGTGCTGGTGAACCTCGCCATCGACGAGAACAAGCGGCGCGCCCGCCGCCGGGACACCCCGGTCGGGTCGGTGGCGGACGTGGAGCGCCTCGCCGGGGCGCCCCCGGCGGCGGGGGCCGCCGGGGGCGACCTGGACGAGCTGCTCCGCGCGCTGCCCGCCAAGCAGCGCGCGGTGGTCGTGCTGCGCTACTGGTGCGACCTGGAGGAGAAGGAGATCGCCGAGACGCTCGGGATCTCCCGGGGAACGGTGAAGAGCCACACCGCGCGGGCCATGGCGGCGCTGCGGGAGCACATGAAGGAGGGCCGGGCGTGAACGACGAGCTCGAAGCCCTGCTGCGCGACCACTACCGGGCGGCCGCCGATCACGTCACCGCGGGCCCCGGCACGGTCCGCAGGTTCCAGGACGCGGGCCGGGCGGCCCGCCTCCCGGAGCGCGCCCGGTGGCGCTGGGCGTTCCCGGCGCTGGCGGCGGCGGTGACCGCGGCGGTCCTGGTGACGATCGCGCTGTTCCTGTGGCCGGGCGGAGGCCGGCCGGCGAAGCCGCACCCGATGGCGCCGCCCGCCTCCCCGTCCGCCCCGGCGACGGCGCCGCCCACCGCGACGCCTCCGGGACGGCCGTCGGTGTCGCCGACGCGGATCCCGGAACCCGGCGTCCCGCCCCGGGGACGGTCCGGCGCCGACCCGACACCCCGGCCGACCGGCACCCGCGACCCCCGGACGGTCCCGCCCGCGCACGGCGGCACGACGCCGTACCCGTCGTCGAGCCCGACGGGTCCCGGCTCGAAGCAGCCGCGCACGGCACCCACCCCGACCAGCGGGAACTAGCCCAACTGGGCGAACTGGGCGGGAACTAGGCGGGGTCGCCGAAGCACAGGCCGGGGAGGGTGCCCCAGCCGACCGTCTCCAGGACGGCGCGCATCTGCGGCGGCGTCCGGTCGAGCACCACGGGCGCGCCGCACGCGCGGCTCCACGCGGCGTCCCCGAGCAGGGCGATCCCGCCGAGGTCGATGAAGTCGAGCCCGCCGAGGTCCAGGTGGAACTCGCGGTCGGGCGGCAGCTCCGCCAGCGCCGACTCCAGCGCCCGGACGAGCATCGCGTGCCGGGCGGCGTCCAGCTCGCCGATCAGCGCGAGACCGGCGGGCTCGTCCGTGCGGACGATCCTCAGCGGCTCCACGCCGGCTACCTGATGTGCAGCCGGACGAAGGTGCCGTCCCAGCCGGCCCGCAGCTCCATCAGGTCGACGAGGAGCCGCACGGTCCACAGCCCGAACCCGCGCTGCAGCGCCGAGTCGGGCGGGATGAAGCCGGTGAGCGGGGTCGGCGCGGGCCGCCACAGCCCGTTGTCGCCGACCTCGCAGAGCAGTTCGGGGCCGTCCTGCCAGATCCACATCCCGACCGGGGGGACGCCGTGCTGCAGCGCGTTCGCCGCCACCTCGTTCACCGCGGTGACGAGGTTCTGCGCGGGCCGCTTGGCGAGGCCGTGCAGCAGCGCCCGCTCGGCGACGAACGAGCGCAGCGCGTGCAGGTCGTCGTCCTCGACGGCGAAGTACTCGGCGTCGCCGGGACGGGAGAAGCGCAGGCTCCGGTCGCAGTTCGCGCCGAACGTCACCGGGTCGACGTAGGCGCCGCTGGCGAGCGCGGGGCCGTCGGTCACCATCATCGGGTGGGTGCGCCGCGCCTCCTCCAGGATCCGGGGCGACAGCGCCTCGCTGTCGTAGGGGCACAGCGCGCGCGCCCCGGAGTCCTTGAACACCTCGTTGATCAGCGACTCGTAGCGGATCCACTCCAGGGTCTGCCGCTCGTCCCAGCCCCGCCACACCGGCTCGGCCAGCGCGCACACGGTCCGCGGCGCGAACTTGTTCACCAGGGCCTGGTAGTCGCGCAGGGTCCGGACGGGGTGCAGGTAGAACGTCGCCGCGTCCACCCATTCGATCTCGGCGTCGTCGCCGAACAGGTCGTGCAGCGCCGACAGGTTCGGCTCCTGGGCGACGGCGACGACGGCCTGGCCCGCCTCCAGCCCCGACCGCAGGAACGGCTCGGTCACCGCGAGGAAGTGGTCCGTGCCGCCGTACACGAACGCCCTGTGCTCCAAGCTCATCAGGCCATGCCCTCCGTCTCCGTGAACGCGCGTTCGCGGCCGCGTTCGAGACCGGGCAGCCGGTGCCAGCCGACCATCTCGATGACGTTCTCCACGTCGGGCGGCAGGTGGTCGAGCACCAGCGCCTCGTCGGCCGGCAGGACGGTGGCCTGCTGCGCCAGCAGGTTCAGCCCGCCGAGGTCGATGAAGCCGAGGTCGGTGAAGTCGAGGTGGACGCGCCGCCGGGCCAGGCACACCTGCGCGAGCTGCTCGGCGAACACCTGGTGCCGGGCGGCGTCCAGCTCGCCCTCGACCCGCAGCCCGTTCGGCTCGAAGGTGCGGACGGTCTTCAGGATCCCGTCGTCGAACTCGGGGTCGACCTCCACGAGCACCTCGTGCGTGTCGCGCAGGGCGGCGAGCTCGTCGGGCGGGCAGGCGTGCCGGTCGATCTGGCAGATCGCCATCGCCATCGTGCTGGGCGAGACGGCGTCGCCGACCCGGTGCTCGCAGCCCAGCATCTCGGCGATGTCGGAGCGCCCCGGCTCGCTGAGCAGCCAGCTGTAGTCGGTGGTCAGCCGGACGGCGCGGAAGCCCTGGCCGAACGCCGCGTCCACCTCCCGGCCGATCGTCTCCAGCATCCGGCCGGGTTCGAAGGCGCCGCGCCGGTCGAGGCAGGCGTCCCGGCGGGAGATGACCCGCAGCTGGCCCGTCCTGCTGTAGGCGTGCACGTCCACGCCGTGCCGGGGGCCGACGCCGGGCAGCAGCTCGGCCGGGGCGTCGGTCACGTAGACGACCTTCTCGTTGGTCTCGAGCCCCTCCCGGACGAAGGGGCCGATGACCCTGTCGCGCTCCTCGAGGCCGCTGTAGGCCAGCCAGCTGTGGTCGCCGGGCCGGATGTCTTTGACGGGTCGCTTGGCGAACCAGGGTGTCTCCATGGCCTGCCCATCGAGGTCGGTACGGATTCGTTCAGCGTACGCCCGCGGCGGGTATTTGGAAGCCCAACGCATCGAGTTCCTCACACTCCGTTCACGGCGGCCGGGACGGCGGGCAGGCGCAGCCGCAGCCGCACGGTGCTGCCGCCGCGTCCGGTGCGGATCTGGACGATCGAGCAGAGCAGCCGCACCGCCCACAGCCCGAACCGGCCGCCGGTGGCGGTGCCGGACGGGCGGGGCGGGACGAGCCCGTAGCCGGAGCCGGGCTCCCAGCTGCCCCGGTCGGTGACCTCGCACACGAGGGCGGGGTCGCGGCCGGACGGCTCGGTCCACATCCGCAGCATGATCGGGGGAGCGCCGTGCCGGAGCGCGTTGGTGACGACCTCGGTGACCGCGACCAGCAGCCGCTGCAGGTCCTCGTCGGGCAGCGGGGTGCGGCGCGCGTACTCGGTGACGTAGGCGCGCAGCCAGAACAGGTCGGGCCGGTCGATCTCGAGCTCGTCGGCGTCGCCGGGCGGCGGGGGCAGGGGCTCGCCGTCGCATTGCGCGCTGTAGGCCCACGGGTCCATGTAGAGGGGGTTGGCGATGGACCTGGCGCCGCGCACCGTCTCGGGGTGGGTGCGGCGCCCGGCCGCGACCACGCCGGCGGGCAGCGACGAGGAGTAGGGGCACATGATGGCGGCGCCGGTGCCGCGGAAGGCGATGTTCACCATGGCCTCGACGCGCTGCCATTCCAGGACCTCGAGCGGCGGGCGCGACGCCCACACGACCGGTTCGCCGAGAACGCGGAGCCGGCGGCCGTGCCAGGCGATGTCGTCGGCGTCGCTCAGGCAGTCGGCGAGGGTCCGCGCGGGGTGGGAGTACCAGGTGCCCGGTTCGACGAACTCGACGGACGCGGCGGTGGGGCCGAGCGCCTCGCGCAGCAGCATCTCGCGGGCGATCCCGCAGACGGCCAGGACGCGGTCGCCCGCCTCGGCGCCGTCCCGCAGGAAGGGCAGGGCGCCGTCGAGGAGGTCGTCGACCCGGTCGTACGGCAGGACGCAATGGGTGAAGGATTCGCTCACGGCGGCCCCAGGTCGCGTCTTCGGTCCCGGCGTTCCCCTTGTGCCTGCCGCGGCGCCGGCAGACCCAACAAGGGTAGGCCGACCGCCCGTCCGCGCGCCGGGCCGTCCCGCAAAAACCGCGACCGGTTTTTCACATAGTGCGACGGGATGCGGGGCGCGGCCGCCGGTACAGGACGGCGCGCATGCCGGGCGCGAGCGCGGCGATTAATTCATCGGCCGTCATCGAGGCGAGCGGTTCCACGGCGAGGATGTAGCGGCCGAAGATCACTCCGGCGAGCTGGGCGCCGGCCGCGGCGGCGCGGTGGCGCGCGTCGGGGCCGCCGACCTGCTCGGCGATCCGGTCGATCATCTCGCGGCCGACGACGTCGCGCAGCAGCCCCATCAGCTCGGCGTCCTGCGTCGCGGCGCGCACCATGAAGGCCAACTGCCGGCCGCGCTCGGGGTCGTCCCAGGTGCCGAGCATCGCGCGCAGGACGCGTTCGGGCAGCGTGGCGGGGTCGCCGGGGAGCGCCGCGGCCAGCACGTCCGGCGGGTTGGCCAGCAGCCCGAGCACCGCGCCGAACAGGCCCTTCTTGGAGCCGAAGAAGTAGCTGATGAGGGCGGCGTCGACGTCGGCCTCGGCCGCGATGGAGCGCAGCGTGACCTTGGCGTACCCGTCGGCGAGGAACCGGCTCCGGGCCACCGCGAGGATCTGCGCGCGGGTGTCGGGGCTGCCGCGCCGGCGGCCGCGCGAGGCCCGCCCGGACACCACGGCCGGAGGCGCGCTCCCGGATTTATTCATCATGGTTGAAATGTAGTGCGGCGGGCGCCAGATTCGAAGTGTCACAGCGAAGAGATCCCGCAACCAGGAGGCTCCGATGGCCACCACCGGAACGGCGCCCGGAGGGCAGGTCCACCGGGCCGTGCTGCCGGCCGTCATGCTCGCCCTCGCCACCGTCGTGTCGGCGGTCGCGTCCCTCAACACCGCCATCCCGTCGATCGCCCGCGACACCGGCGCCACCCAGACCCAGCTGTCCTGGATCATCGACGCCTACGCGCTGGTGTTCGCGGCGCTGCTGCTCCTCGGCGGCGCGATCGGCGACCGCTACGGCCGGCGCCGCGCGCTCGCCGCCGGGCTCGTCATCTTCGGCGCCGGGTCCGCCGCCGCGATGTTCGCCGGCGACCCCGGCTGGCTGATCGCGATGCGCGGCGTCCTCGGCGTCGGCGCCGCGCTGGTCATGCCCGCGACGCTGTCCACGATCACCTCGACGTTCCCGCCCAGGCAGCGGACCCGCGCGGTCGGCGCCTGGGCCGGCGTCGCCGGCGCCAGCGCGATCTTCGGCCTGCTGGTCTCCGGCAGCCTGCTGGAGCAGTGGTCGTGGCGGTCGGTGTTCCTGCTGAACATCGTGCTCGCCGTGATCGCCCTCGCCGCGACCCTCGCGGTCGTCCCCGAGTCCGCCGACCCGGACGCGCCGCGGCTCGACGTCACCGGCGCCCTCATCACCGTCGTGGGCCTCGGCGCCGGCGTCTACTCGATCATCGAGGCGCCCACCGAGGGCTGGACGAGCGCCCGCACCCTGATCGGGCTCGGCGCCGCCGTCGTCGTCCTCGCCGGGTTCGTCGGCTGGGAGCTGACCCGGCGCGACCCGCTGCTCGACCCGCGGCTGTTCAAGCACCGCGCCTTCTCCGCCGGCACCCTGTCGATCACCGTGCAGTTCTTCGCCTTCTTCGGCTTCGTCTTCATCGTCCTGCAGTACCTGCAGCTCGTGAAGGACGACGGCCCGCTGCTCGCCGCCGGCAGCCTGCTGCCGATGGCCGCCGCGATGATGCCGGCCGCCCGCGGCATCGCGCCCCGCGCCGCCGCGAAGGTCGGGCCGCGCCGCGTCATCGTCGCCGGGCTCATCCTGGTGAGCGTCGGCATGCTGGTCCTGTCCCTGCTCGACACCGGCACCAGCTACTGGGTCATGCTGGGCGGCCTGATCCCGCTCGGCGCCGGGATGGGCCTCGCCATGACGCCCGCCACCGCGTCCATCACCGACGCGCTCCCGGCCGAGAAGCAGGGCGTCGGGTCGGCGATGAACGACCTGGCCCGCGAGCTCGGCGGCGCCCTCGGCATCGCGGTCCTCGGCAGCGTCCTGCAGTCCGGCTACCGCTCGAACCTCGACACCACCGGCCTGCCCGGGCCGGTCGCCGAGCACGCCCGGACGTCGCTGGCGATGGCGGCGCACGCCGGCCCCCAGGTGATGCGGCAGGCGCAGGGCGCGTTCGTGGACGGCCTGCACACCGCGCTGCTGTCCGCCGCGGTCGTCCTCGCCGTCACCGCCGTGCTGGTGGGCGTCCTCTACCGCCGTCCCGCCCCGGCCCCGGCCGACGCCCGCGAGGGCCAGGAGACCGCCGCCGCGGAGCCGGCGAATTGACCGCCCGCCACCCGGCGACCGCGACGGCACGCGAAAGGGCCCCCGCAGGACGCGGGGGCCCTTTCCCTGTGCGGCTCAGGCGGCCCAGTCGGCCATGCGGGCGTCGGCCCGGAAGCGCAAAGCCGGGTCGGCGTACCGGGCTTCAGGGACCGCGTAGAGGGCCTCCACCCCCGCCTGCTGGAGCGGGTAGGAGGCGGCGAGCTCCGCCAGTTCGGACGCCGACAGCGGCAGCGCGGCACGGGACATCATCAGGCCCACCTCCGCGATGACGCGCGGGTCGTCGGCGGGCGGCGCGGCGCTCAGGACGTTCTCGGTCAAGGTTCCTCCAGGGTTCGCGACGCCCGGTCGCTCCGGGCGGACGGCGGCTGTGCGGTGGGTCGCCGGGGCGGTCAGGCGGCGACGAGGGCGGGGACGCGCCGGTGCCAGTCGGTGACCTGCTGGAACGCGTCCGCCGCGCGCAGCACGCCCGCCTCCCCGAACGCCGGGCCGGCGAACTGGATCGACAGCGGCAGCCCGGCGGCCGTCGCGCCCATCGGGGCGGCCAGCACCGGGTTGCCGACGCAGTCCCAGTACTGGGTGAAGATCGTGCGGAACAGGCCCTCGATGTCGATCCGGCCCGCCCCATCGGTCAGCTCGTCGAAGCGCGGCGCGCCGACCGCCGCGGTCGGGCAGACGATCACGTCGACGTCGTCGAACATCCGCGCCACCGCGTCCTGCGCGACCCGCCGCACCCGCTGCGCCTGCACGTAGTCGGCGCCGGTGACGAGCGCGCCCCGCGCCAGCATGAGACGGGTCGCCGCGAAGTAGTCGCCCCACCGTTCCACCAGGTCGTTGCGGTGGTAGGCGAACGCCTCCGCGCACATCGTGACGAGGTTGGCGGTGTGCATCTCCGTCCAGAACGGCAGCTCGGCGTCCACGAGCGTCGCGCCGAGCCCGGCGAGGACGCCGAGCGCCGCGTCGAAGGCGGGGGCGAGCGCGGGATCGGCCTCGTCGGGGAAGTGCCCGGCCCGCACGACCCCGACCCGCAGGCCCTCCAGCGACCCGTCGAACGCCGGCCCGCCGTACGGCACGTCCGCGCTGTCGGGGTCGCTCGCGTGCGGCCCCGCGATGACGTCCAGGACGGCGGCGCAGTCGCGGGCGCTGCGGGCCAGCGGGCCGACGTGGTCGAGGCTGTAGCCGAGCGGCGCCACGCCCGACTTCGGCACCCGGCCGAACGTCGGCATCAGCCCGGTGACCCCGCAGAACGCCGACGGGATGCGGATGCTGCCCGCCGTGTCCGTGCCGAGCCCGGCGAAGAACAGCCCGGCGGCGACGCCGTTGCCCGTCCCGGAGCTGGAGCCGCCCGGCCACGTCGCGGTGTCCCACGGGTTGCGCGGCATCGGGAACGGCTTGGACGGGTCGGGCATCCCGCACGCGAACTCCATCGTGGTGACCTTGCCGGTGATCACCGCGCCCGCCTCCTTCAGCCGGGACACCACCGGCGCGTCCCGCCCCTGCGCCCAGGCCCGGTCGAGGACGAGGCTCTGCGCCGTCGTCGGCCCTTCGGCCATCGCGATGATGTCCTTGACGCCGAACGGGACGCCCTGCAGCGGGCCCCGGTCGATCCCTTCGGCCAGTTCCCGGTCGGCGCGTTCGGCCTGCTCCAGGGCGTAGTCGTCGAAGCGGGCCAGGTAGGTGCCGATCTCGCCGTCGTGCCGGTCGGCGGCGGCGAGGGCCTCCTCGGTCAGCCGGACGCTCGTCACCGCGCCGGCGCGCAGCGCCTCGGCGGCCTCGGTCAGGGTGAGGGGTGTCTCCATGGTTCTCCTTGAGGGCATGCCGCGGCCGACCGGCCGTCCGCGCCGCGAGGGCGTGGCCGGTCGCCGGGGATCTTCGCGACGGGGGACGGGTCAGCGGGGCGCGGACGCGCGCGGAAGGCGGGAGACCAGCAGGAACCGGTCGCCCCGGTGGTGGATGTGCGCGAGGTCGAAGGGGCGGCCGCCGGGCGCGCGGATGACCTGCTCCATGGTCACGACCGGCGCCCCCTCGGCGAGGCCGAGCAGGCCCGCCGTGGCGGCGTCGGCGGGCAGGCAGCCGAGGACGAACTCCGACTCGCCCAAGGGCAGTCCCGCCTCGGCGAGCAGCGCGTACCAGTCCGAGACGAACGGGACGTCGCGGAGGCGCTCCGCCTCGGGGAACAGCACGTAGTTGGTCGCCATGGCCACCGGTTCGTCGCCGAGCAGCGCGACGTACTCCAGGCGCAGGCACGGTTCTCCGGACCGGGCGCCGAGCCGGTCGGCGGCGACCGCCGGCAGCGGGATCACGGAACGGTCCAGCACGCGCGGCCGCATCCGCCGGTCGAACACGCTGCCCGCGCCGGGGTCGGCGGCGCCGTGCGCCTCCGCGAGCGGGGCGAGCACCGCCTCCGCGACCGCGTGGGTGCCGACGCCCTGCCGCCGCTCGACGAGCCCTTCGGTCCGCAGCAGCGCGAGCGCCTCGCGAACCGTCGCTCGCGTCACGCCGTGCGCGGCCATCAGCTCGGGCTCGCCGGGCAGTTGGCCGCCGGGGTAGGCGCCGCGCAGGACCGCCGACCGCAGCAGGTCCCGGACCCGCCGCACGTCCGCCCCGGCCTGCGCCCCTGCCGCTCTGGCCCGCGCTCCCGCCGCCGCTGCCTTCCACGGCCTGGTCGCAGTCATGTGCCGGGACGTTAGGCGGACGCCGTTGCCCCCGCATGTTCCGGCAGTTGCCGGTGTGTTACGTTCCACGACCGCCATCGCACCTCCCGCGTCCGGCCTTGCCGACGTGCAAGGACGCTAGGCAGGAGCCGTTGCGGGAGCGTGTCGCCGCGATTGCGCCAGGTTACGCCGCGTCCCGCCGCCGGATCTGCGCGCCCGTCTGCGGAAACGCGCGGACGGTGCGGCGATTCGCCGAGTTGCGCCCGGCAACGCCGTCGATGGGGCGGGCCGCCGGTAATCCGCCGACATGCCGACCGGCCAGGACGCTAAGCTGAGCACGCTCCTGCACGGAGCATCCGCGGGCGTGGCGAAGTAGGCATACGCGGCAGGTTTAGGTCCTGTTGGTGGAGACACCGTGGGGGTTCGAGTCCCCCCGCCCGCACCCGTCCGGCGCCGGATCGCGGCGTGTCGCCCCTAGGACGGCTTCCCTAAGGGCGACACTCGACGGAGGGTCAGACCGCCAGGTCGCGGCGGAGGCGCTCCACGTGGCCGGTGGCCTTCACGTTGTAGTACGCCTTCTCGATCCTGCCGTCGGCGTCGATGATGAACGTCGAGCGGATCACGCCGACCACGACCTTGCCGTACAGCTTCTTCTCCCCGTAGGCGCCGTACGCCTGCAGGACCTCGGCGTCCGGGTCGGACAGCAGCGGGAAGGTCAGGCCCTCCTTCTCGCGGAACTTCGCGAGCTTGGCGGGCTTGTCGGGGGAGACGCCGACGACGGCGACGCCCGCCGCCTCCAGCTCGGCCAGGCTGCCCTGGAAGTCGACCGACTCCTTGGTGCAGCCGGGGGTCATGGCCGCCGGGTAGAAGTACAGGATCACCCGCCTGCCGCGGAACGAGGCCAGCGAGACCGGGGACGCGTCGGCGTCCGGAAGCTCGAAATCGGGGGCGACGTCGCCCGGCTCTAGCCGCTCTGACACCCTGTGCCGCCTTTCGCTCGGATGGTGGATCCAACGGTACCGCCCGGGGTCCGGCGGGCGTCCGGCGGGAAGACCTGCAACACTGTTCGGATCATGCTTCGCTCGACACGACAAGGACAACGGCATGGCTGACCGCGACCCGGAGGCGCTGGAGCGGGAGATCGAGCGCACCCGCCTGGAACTCGCGCGCACGATCGACGAGCTGGCCGAGCGGGTCAACCCGAAGAACCTCGCGCACAAGGGCACCGAGCGGATCAAGGAGGAGGCCGGGCAGCTCGTCCAGGCCGTGAACGCGATGGTGCGGCCCGAGGGCGAGGACGGTGAGCCCGGTCGGCTCGACAAGCGCGTCGTCTACGCGGGCGCCGCCGCCGCGGTCACCCTGACCGCCCTCGTCCTGTGGCGCCGTAAGCGCAGGCGCCGCTGAAACCGCCGATGACGGAGGCGCCGGACCGCGACCCGCGGCCGGCGCCTTCGCTTTGCCGCGCCCGGACGGCCCGGCCCGCGCCCCGGTGGCGGCCGGCGGCGCGGGCCGTCCGGGCGAG
>NZ_WBMR01000281.1 GCF_008923365.1 Actinomadura montaniterrae | reverse complement strand
CGCGCCACGGCGGCCCCGGACGGGGGCACGCGGGCGCGCGGGCGGCCGAGTCGGCGGGCGCGGCCCGCTCTTGGCAGCAAAACGAGAACCTGTTCTACTTACCGGTGTGACAAGTGCCGCGCAAGTCCATCCGATCCAGGGGCACGAGGTCGCGCTTCCGGTGCAGATCCGGGACGCCGCCGTCGCCTCGGCCATGTTCGCCGTCCCGGCCGCCGCAGCGCAGGCCGTCATCGCCTACTCCGGCCTCGAGATCGCCGAGCCCATGGCGGGCCGCGCGATCTGCTCGCTGGCGTTCGTCCGCTACGCCGACGGCGACCTCGGGCCGTACCACGAGTTCGCGGTCGCGTTCCTGGTGCGCCCGCCCGGGACGCCGCCGCCGTCCGGCGGGCTCGGGCGGCTGCGCGGCATGCGGGACGTGGGGGCGTTCATCCACTGGCTCCCCGTCAACCAGGAGTTCACGCTGGAGTGCGGGCGCAGCATCTGGGGCTTCCCCAAGGAGCTCGCCGACATCCCGATGGACCTCGCCGGGCGCGTCAAGCGGTGCGCCGTGCAGTTCGGCGGACGCACCGCCGTCGAGGTGGCCGTACGGCCGGGCCCGCCGATGCCGGGCGGCGCCGGCGCGCCCAAGGTGGACGCGTACTCGTGCCTGGACGGCGTCACCCGCCGGACGCCGTGGACGCTCACACCGTCCGACGTCCGGATGCGGCCGGGCGGCGCGAAGGTGGTCCTGGGCGACCACCCGGTGGCCGAGGAACTGCGGGCCCTGGGCCTGGACCGGGCGCGCGCGCTGAGCAGCACTACGGTCGGGCACCTGTCGATGACGTTCGATCCGGCCGAGGAGGTTCACTCGTGAGGCGGACGGCACTGGTCGCCGGCGCGGCCCGCGGCATCGGCGCGCTCGCGGCACGGCGGCTCGCCGCGGCGGCGTGGGACGTCGTCGCCGTCGACACCGACGAGGTCGGCCTCGCGGCCACCGCCCTGCGCTCCTCGAACACCCACGTCCGGGCCTTCGACATCACCGACCCCAAGGACGTCGCGGGCGTCCTGGGCGTGACCGGGGCCGTACACCGGCTCGTCATCGCCCCGCCCCTCACCGCGCCGGAACCGTCGCTGGACGAGGTGATGCGGCACGCGTTCCTCGGCCCCGCCGGCCTCGTGCACGCGGCGCTGCCCGGGATGCTGGAGCGCGGCGCGGGCGAGGTCATCGTCATCTCCCCGTCCGGCGCGTCCCCGGCGACGGCCGCCGCTGCCGCCGCGGCCCGCGCCTTCGTCGAGGCCCTCGCCGCCGAGCAGCGCGGGCGCGGCGTCGCGTTCCGCTGCGCGAGCCCGCACGCCGGGGTCCCCGACCGGCTCGTCCTCGACGAGATCGACCGGTCCCTCGCGCGCCCCGGCGAGGTGTACGTGGCGCCCGGCGGAGCGCCCGGGCCGCTGCGCCTCGCGCTCCGCCGTCCGCGCCGGGCCCGGGCGTCCGCGCCGCCGCGCTGAACGTCGGAGGGACCGCATAGGCTTGTCTCTTTCGCCCCTTAGGGCGCCGGGGTCGTCCCGGCGAGCCGAGCGCGAGGAGCAGCCTGCATGTCGTCCCAGGTCAACGGGCGGCCGACCGGAGACGGCGGCACGGTCAAGGACCGTGAGATCGCCGCCGAGCAGCGGTACGTCGACATCGCCTACGCGCGGCTGGAGGAGATGCGCGCGGACGCCCAGGCGATGATCCGCGAGGGCTACCGGCAATCGCTCGCGGGCACGAAGGGCTCCCTGGTGGACCGGGACGCGATGGTCCACCAGGCCGCCCTGCGCGCCCAGGCCCTCGACGTCGCCGACGACGGCCTCGTGTTCGGCCGGCTCGACCTCGCCCCCGGCGAGAAGCCGGCCGGCGAGGTCCGCTACGTCGGCCGGATCGGCGTGCGCACCAGCGAGCACGACTCCCTGGTCATCGACTGGCGCGCGCCCGCCGCCGAGGACTTCTACCGCGCCACCCCGGAGGACCCGCGCGGCGTCGTCCGCCGCCGCGTCCTGCACTCGCGCGGCCACACCGTCGTCGACCTCGAGGACGACCTCCTCGACCCCGACGCCGCCGACGGCATGACGATCGTCGGCGACGGCGCGTTCCTCGCCTCCCTCGCCCGCGCCCGCGAGGGCGCGATGCGCGACATCGTCGCGACGATCCAGCGCGAGCAGGACGAGGTGATCCGCGCGCCCGCCGACGGCACCGTCCTGGTCCGCGGCGCCCCCGGCACCGGTAAGACGGCGGTCGCCCTGCACCGCGTCGCCTACCTGCTGTTCCGGCACCGCCGCCGGTTCGGGTCGCGCGGCGTGCTGGTCGTCGGCCCGAACCGCCGCTTCACCGCCTACATCGAGCGGGTGCTGCCGTCCCTCGGCGAGGGCTCGGCGACGCTGCGCTCCCTCGGCGACCTCGTCGACGGCGCCACCGCGACCGTCCACGACACGCCCGCGCTCGCCGCGCTGAAGGGGGCGGAGACGATGGCGGCCGTGCTGCGCCGCGCCGTCGCCGACCACGCCCCCGGCGCGCCCGACGAGCTGCGCGTGGTGTTCAAGGGCGTCGTCGTCTCCCTCGACCGGCGGGTCCTCGACCGCGTCCGCAACGACGTGCACCGGCGCAGCCGCGGGAGCGTGAACGCGGCCCGCCGGCAGGTCGCCGAGATGCTGCTGGACGCGCTGTGGCAGCGGTTCACCGACCTCGGCGGGCCGGAGGCCGCGCGGGAGGCGGAGGGCGCCGAGGCCGGCCTGTGGAACGCGATCCTCGCCGCCGACGGCCTGGCCTCCCTCGACGACGAGCCCGGCGGCCGCCCGGCGGGCAGCGGCACGCCCCGCGAGCAGTTCGACGCCCGGGTCCGCGAGCAGCGCGAGTTCGCCGACTTCCTGGTGGCGTTCTGGCCGATCCGCCGCCCCGCCGACGTGCTCCGCTCGCTCGGCGACCCGGCCCGGCTGCGCCGCGCCGCGGGCCGCGAGCTGGACCGCGACGACGTCGCCCGGCTCGCCTCCTCGTGGGCCGGCGGCGCGCCGTTCAGCTACCAGGACGTCGCGCTGATCGACGAGATCGACGCGCTGCTCGGCTCGCCGCCCCGCCCGTCGCGCCGCCGCGCGTCCGCCGCCGCGGACGACCCGTTCGTCGTCGACGGCGTCAACATCCTCACCGGCGAGGAGGTCGCGGAGGACGACTGGGAGCCGGACATGCAGGAGCTCACCACGTCGATGGAGCGGCTCGAACGGTCCCGCCGCGTCGACGACGGCGTGGTGGAGGAGCGTCCCGAGTACGCGCACATCGTCGTGGACGAGGCGCAGGACCTGTCGCCGATGCAGTGGCGGATGCTCGGCCGCCGCGGCCGCCAGGCCAGCTGGACGGTCGTCGAGGACCCGGCGCAGAGCGCATGGGAGGACCTCCCCGCCGCCCGCGCCGCCATGGAGGCGGCGCTCAGCGGGGAGCGCCCGTCGTCGCGGAACCGCCGCCGCAAGCCCGCGCCGCGCCGCACCCGGCACGAGTACGAGCTGACGACGAACTACCGCAACTCCACCGAGATCGCCGCAGTGTCCGCGCGGGTGCTGGCGCGCGCGCTGCCGGAGGCGCGCCCGGCCCGCGCCGTCCGCTCGTCGGGGATCGCGCCGGTCGTCCGCGTCCTGCCCGAGTCCGGGCTCGCCGCCGCGGCCCGGGAGGCCGCCGAGGAGCTGCTCGCGCAGGTCGAGGGGACGATCGGCGTCATCGTCCCGTTCCACCCGGCCGAGGCGCACGACGAGGGCACGATCCCGCTCCCGCACGAGATCGCGTCGGCGCGGTGGGACGCCGCCGCCCGCGAGCGCCTCGCCGCCGGGCTGCCCGACCGCGTCCAGGTCCTCGACGTCCTGGAGGCGAAGGGCCTGGAGTTCGACGCCGCCGTGATCGCCGCGCCGGAGACGGTCGCCGCGCAGTCCCCCAACGGGCTCCGCGTGCTCTACGTCGCCGTCTCCCGGGCCACGCAGCACCTGGTCGTCCTGACGTCGGAGCCGGAGTGGGAGGGCATCCTCCTGTCCGGCTGACACGGCACGGCACGGCTGACACGGCACGGCACGGCAGGAACGGCGACGGCCCGGGCCGCGCAGGCCCAGGCCGTCGCCGTGCCGGTCAGTTCTCCAGCGCGGCGAACGCGCCGGGCTCGTACGAACCGCCCTTGGTGTGGAGCGTCACGCCGAGCCGGTTCGCCGCGTTGATCATCGCGACGAGGTAGACGAGCGCGGCGATCTGGTCGTCGTCGTAGTGCTCGCGCACCCGCGCCCACGTCGCGTCGGACACGCCCGGGTGGGCGTCGGCGAGCCGGGTGCCCTCCTCGGTGAACGCCAGCGCGGCGCGCTCGGCCTCGGTGAACACCGTGGACTCGTGCCAGGCCGCGACCAGGGCGAGCCGGACGGCGGTCTCGCCCGCGGCCGCGGCGTCCTTGCTGTGGACGTCCACGCAGTAGCCGCAGCCGTTGATCTGGCTGGCGCGCAGCATCGCCAGGTTCTGCACGGTCCGGGGCAGCGACGACTGCTGGATCGCCAGGCTGACGTTGAAGAACCGCTTGCCGATCTTGGCGCCGAGCTCGTTGGCCATCAGGTCGAATCGGGCTTCCATGTCTTCTCCTCCATAGCAGGGCTCCGTGGCGGAGCCGCGGGCCGCGCGGTCCGTCTGCGCGGCGTCCTGATGCCATGGAGATGCCGGTGCCCCGGTCCCTGTGACGGCGCGGCCCTGTGACGTACGCCACCGGCCACGGGTGTCACAGGGCGGCGGCGGGCGGCATCTCATGCGCGTGGCAGCCTTGAGGACGAGCGGACAGGAGCCGGCGATGAACGAGCCAGGGCACCCGACGAACACACCGGCGGACCCGGTGAGCCCGCCTGCGGACGCACCGGCGGACGCGCCCGGCCGCGCCGACGCCGCCACCGAGGCGTTCGTGACCCACCGCAACCTGCTGTTCACCGTCGCCTACGAGATGCTCGGCTCCGCCGCCGACGCGGAGGACGTGCTGCAGGAGACCTGGTTGCGCTGGACCGGCGTCGACCTCGGCACCGTCCGGGACCGGCGCGCCTACCTCGTCCGGATCACCACCCGCCAGGCGCTCGGCCGGCTCCGCACGCTCCGCCGCCGCAAGGAGTCCTACGTCGGCCCCTGGCTGCCCGAGCCGCTGCTGACCGCCCCCGACGTCGCCGACGACGTCGAGCTGGCCGACAGCCTCTCGATGGCGATGCTGCTGGTGCTGGAGACGCTCGCGCCGACCGAACGCGCCGTGTTCGTGCTGCGCGAGGTGTTCGACCTGCCCTACGACGAGATCGCCGAAGCGGTCGGTAAGAACCCCGCCACCGTCCGCCAGATCGTCCACCGGGCCCGGGCGCACGTGGCCGCGCGGCGGCCGCGCGGCGCCGTCTCCCCGGACGAGACCCGCAGCGCGCTGGAGGCGTTCAAGCAGGCGATCGAGACCGGCGATCTCCAGGGGCTCTTCGACGTCCTCTCCCCCGACGTCGTGTTCCTGGGCGACGGCGGCGGGCTCGCGCAGGCCGCGCTGGAGCCCATCACGGGAGCCGACCGGGTCGCGCCCCTCGCCGCGGGCCTGAACCGGTTCGGCGCGGCGGCGTCGCTGCGTCCCGCCCACGTCAACGGCTACCCGGGGCTGGTGTTCCGGCTCGACGGCGAGATCGACACCGTCATCGCGGTCCGCGTCGACGACGGCCTCATCACCGGCCTCTACGCCGTCCGCAACCCCGAGAAGCTCTCGCGCATGACGCAGGAGACCCCCGTCCTCCGCTGAGTCGTGGCGTGTCGCCGTCCTCCCGGCCGCCCTGAGGGCGACATGCCGCGGCCCGGCGCCGGCGGCGGGCGGTGAGCGGGGCGCGCGGGGGTGCGGGCGCGGTTAGGCTGGCGCTGCCAGCCCGACCCCCGCCGGAATGGAGTTTGATGAGCGGCCGGAACCCCGCCCCCCGCCGCAGCTACGGCGGCCGCTCCGCCGAGGAGCGCCGCGCCGACCGTCGGGAACGGCTGCTCGGCGCCGGCCTCGAACTGTTCGGGACCCGCGGCTACGCGGCGACCTCCATCGAGCGGCTCTGCGCCACCGCCAGCGTGTCCACCCGCAACTTCTACGAGGAGTTCTCCGGACGCGAGGAACTGCTCACCGCCCTGCACCGCGGCATCAACGAGCGTGCCCGCGCCGCCCTCGACACCGCCTACGCCGGCGCCGCCGGGGAGCCGCTGCCCGCCCGCGTCGAGCGCGCCGTCCGCGCCTTCGTCACCGTCACCGCCAGCGACCCGCGCTGGGCGCGCATCGCGTTCGTCGAGGTCATCGGGGTCAGCGCCGGCCTCGAACGGCACCGGCTCCAGTGGCGCGCGCACTGGGAGGAGACGATGCTCGCGATGATCAGGGAGGCGGTGGAGCGCGGCGAGGCCGCCGACCGCGACTACCGCCTCACCGTCATCGCGATCATCGGGGCGGTGAACAACCTCGTCCACCACTGGTCCGCCCGCGACCAGACCATCCCCCTGGACGACATCACCCGGGAGCTGACCCACCTCATCCTGTCGGCGGTCAGATGATCGGCGGGCGGCCCGTCCGCGTCATGCGCCACGCGGTGCGGTAGGAGATCGGGCGGCGGGGGCCCGCCGGCTTCCGCCAGCCCTCCACGAAGCCCCTGAACCAGGGCTTCAGCGCGCTCGGCTTGCGCTCGCGCAGCAGGGTCATGCCGACCCACACCGCGAGGTAGGTGAACGCCAGCGGCCACGGCAGGTTCCGGCGGGCCAGCCACACCCGGTTCCGGGCGTTGTACCGGTAGAACATGTCGTGCCGCGTCGGCAGGACGGCCGGGTGGAACATCACCGCGGACGCGTCGTACACGATGTGGTAGCCCGCGTTGAGGATCTGCCACGCGAGGTCGGTCTCCTCGTGGGCGTAGAAGAAGTCCTCCGGCAGGCCGCCGCCCGCGTCGAACGCGGCGCGGCGGATCGCGCAGGCGCCGCCGAGGAACGTCGTGGCCTCCGACGAGCGCTCCGGGTCGCCGGCGCGCAGCCGCGGGACGTGCCGCCGCTCGCCGCGCCCGCCCTCCGGGTCGCGGACCCGGAACGACACGACGCCGAGCCCCGGGTCGGCGGCGAACCGGTCCCGCAGGTAGGTGCCGAGGCGGGTGGAGCGGTACCAGCCGTCGTCGTCGAGGAACAGCACCACGTCGCCGCACGACGCCTCGACGCCCCGGTTGCGGCCCGCCGGGATGCCGACGTTCTTCGGCAGGCTGATCGTCTTGACCCGCTCGTCGTCGAACGGCGGGACGCCCGCGCGGTCGCCCACCGGGTCGACGCCGTTGCCGACGAGGACGACCTCGACGTCCGCGTGCTCCTGCTCCAGTGCGCTGCGCACGGCGCGGGCCAGCTCGTCCGGGCGGTTGCCCATGGTGAGGACGACGACGCTGAGTTTCACTTCAGTCTCCGGGAGGCCAGGATGCTGACCAGGTGCAGCAGGGTCTGCACGACCGCGACGAGCGCGACGGCGACCATCAGCACGCGGATCGCGACGGGGGCGTCCGCACCGGTCAGGGTGTCGATCAGGGCGGCGGCCAGGATCAGCAGCGACAGCTCGACGGCGCCGATGATGCGGTGGAAGCGCAGCATCGACGCGGCCTGCCGGGCCAGCGCGATCCCGGTGGAGCGGGGCCGCAGCGCCCGGTCGCCGCCGGACGGGTCGGCGGGCAGCCCGGACTTGGCGCGGGCCACCACGACGTTGTCGGTCTCGGCCTTGATCAGCGCGGCGCCGAGCGCGGCGACGAGCCCGAGCTCGGCCCAGCCGCCGTTCCTCCAGCCGCCCTGGGCGGCGAAGCCGAGCCCGATGAGCAGCGAGATCTCCGACAGGTAGTGGCCGATGCGGTCGAGGAAGACCCCCGCCACCGACGTCTGCCGCAGGTAGCGGGCGACCTCGCCGTCCACGCAGTCGAGCAGCAGGTAGACCTGGATGAGCAGGGCGCCGCCGAGGGCCGTCCACAGCGCGCCCGTGCCGGACGCGGGCAGCGACACCACGACCCCGGCGACGATGCCGCTCAGCATCATCAGGTAGGTGAGCTGGTTCGGGCTGAACCCGAGCCGCAGCGCGATCCACCCGAAGTACGGGGACAGGTCGCGCATGTAGAGCCGGCCCGCCCAGTGCTCCTCGTTGCGCCGGTCCTTCAGGCCGGGCGGCTGCCCGTACCGGCGGATGTCGGCGACCCGCGCCGCGTTGCGCGGCGGGCGGTGGTCGCCCGGGTCCGGGGAACCGGGGCCGGCCGCGGGGGGTCCGGGGAGCTCAGCCTCCATGGGCCTGGACATACTCTTCCACCGCCTTGAGCGTCTCGCCCTTGTCGAGGCCGAGGTGTTCCAAGATCGTATAGCGGCCGGGCCGGGTGCGCGGGGCGTACAGCACGGCCTCCGCGAACTGCTCCTCGGTCAGGCCGACGTCGGCCGGGAACCGGGGCAGCCCGTGCCGGCCGAGGCAGGCGAGGATCTCCGCGAGCCGCTCCCCGGCGGTGTCGCCGGCGCCCGCGCCGCCGCCGTCGAGCCGGGTGGCGCGCAGGTGGTAGCAGAACGCCGCGCCGATCCCCGCCAGCTCCCCGTGGTTCGCGGTGCCCGGGTAGAGCTGGTCGATGGCGTGCAGGATCTCGTGGTCGCCGCCGCTCGCCGGGCGGGAGTCGCCCGCGAACGACATCGCCATCCCGGACAGCACCAGGCCCTCCGCGAGGACGGTGAGGAACCGGTCGGACTCGATGGAGCCCGGCTGGTGCAGCAGCGCCTCGGCGGCGGTGCGGGCGACGGTCAGCGCCATCCGGTCGACGCGCTCGCCGCACTCGTCGGCGGCGAGGAGCCAGTCGTCCACCGCGGAGAAGTTGCTGACCACGTCGCCGATCCCGGCGCGGACGAGCCGGTCGGGCGCGGTGTGCACGTAGTCGAGGTCGACGACCATCGCCAGCGGCATCACGACGCCGAACGAGCCCTTGCCCTTGTCGTGCTCCAGGGACGCGACCGGGGAGCAGATCCCGTCGTGGGAGAGGTTCGTGGCGACCGACACCATCGGGATGCCCGACAGCGTCGCCGCGTACTTCGTCGCGTCGATCGTCCGGCCGCCGCCGATCCCGACGACGGCCTCGAACGTCCCGCCGCGCAGCCGGCCGGCGAGGCCGACGGCCGCGTCGACGGTGCCGCCCTCGACCTGGAACACCTCGCAGGCCGACAGGGACGGGCGGACGTGCTCGGCGATGTGGTCGCCCTGGCCTTGGCCGACGGCGATGGCCACCCGTCCCTCGGTGGCGATCCGCTTGTCGGCGAGCAGCTCGCCGAGGGCGGCGACGGCGCCGCGCCGCACGTCGATGGAGAGCGGCGCGTTCAGCATCCGCGTCAGCAGGGGCATGGGCCTCCTCGCTCGGGGTCGTCCCGCGTGTGGCGCCGGCGGCCTCAGTAGGTCTTGGCGATCCGGCGGGCCTTCTCCAGGTCGTCGTGGTTGTCCACCTCGACCCAGTCGACCGCGCCGATCGGCGCGACCGCGATGCGGCCGCCCCGGTTCACCAGCTCCTGGTAGCCGTCCTCGTAGTACTGGTCGGGGTTCGCCTCCCAGGTCGCCTTGAGGGCGTCGGCGAGGGGCTCCGCGGCGGCGGGCTCGATCAGGGTCGCGCCGATGTACTCGCCGTAGGCGGTGGACGGGTCCATCAGCTTGGTGATCGTCTTCAGGTGCTCGCCCTCGTCGAGGATGACCTTCATCTCCTCGTCGGCGAGTGTTTTCACGTTGTCCACGGCGAGGAGGATGTCCGGTCCGCGGTGGGCCAGTAGCGTCTTCTCGACGCTCACCGGATGGACCGTGTCGCCGTTGACCATGAGGACGCCCTTGGAGAAGTGCTCCCGAGCCAGCCACATGGAGTAGGCGTTGTTCCACTCCTCGGCCTTGTCGTTGTGGACCAGCGTGATCGACACGCCGTACCTCTCCTCGAGGGCGGCCTTGCGCTCCTCGACGGCGCCCGCGCAGTAGCCGACGACGATGACCACGTCGGTCAGGCCGACCTCGGCGAGGTTGCCGAGCGCGATGTCCAGGATGGTGGTGTCGCCGTCCACCGGGACCAGGGCCTTGGGGAGGGTATCGGTGTACGGCCGCAGCCTCCGGCCCGCGCCCGCCGCCAGCACCATGCCGATCATGCCTTCTCTTCCTCCCAGTCGACCATCACACCGCCGCCGCGACCGGACCGCGCCCACATGGCGACGCCCTCGCTGCCGAACAGCACACCAAGGTAGGCGGCCAGCGCAGCGTACGCGATCGGAAGGAGCCCGCAGAGGCCCGCGAGGGCCACACAGAGCATCCGCCCCTCCCAGCCGAGACCGGCGCGGAGGGCGAGCCCCCACGGCCGGACTCCCTGGCGGGAGCGGTACGCGGCGTCGCAGTGGTGGAGCGCGAGGACGGCCGCCAGCACGTAGACGAGCGGTGCCGACACTCCCTGCGCAAACCCCAGTACGGCGAGGTAACCATACTCGATCGCGCGGATTATGGGCGGTACGAGCCAGTCCAGCCGTCCGACGTGCGGGTGACCTGCGGAAGGACCGGCCAGCAGGATCACCACGATCGGGGCGAGGAACGCGGGCGCCGGCGGGCCGTGCGTGCCGGCCGCGAGCAGCAGCGCGGTGACGCCCGCCGCGGCGGTGACGGCGGGCAGCGGCGGGAGCCTGCCGCGCGCCGTCCGGCCGAGCACGAGGCACACCGGGCCGTCGTCGCGGTGGTCCCCGACCTGGACGGCGGCGTTCACCGGTCCGCCGATCCCGGCGCGGGCGCGGCCGGCGCGAACGAGCCGCGGGCGTGCCCGGCGAGGACGAACGCGGCCGCCGCCGAGCCCCACACGAGCAGGACCGCGAAGGTGACGCGGGCGCCCGCGAGCGCGGCGGTGACGGCGATCAGCGCGAACCGCTCGCCGGCCGGGAGCGCCAGCGCCCGCACCGCGCGGCGCGCGACCTCGTTGCGGATGCGGCCCTGCCGCGGGCGCCGGCCGTACCGGGACG
>NZ_WBMR01000280.1 GCF_008923365.1 Actinomadura montaniterrae | reverse complement strand
ATGTCGGCGGCGCTCCCCCCGGCCGCCGGCGGCGCGGCCCGCGTGCCCGCCGAGCCGAAGGACCTCAAGAAGGAGTACGCGAAGCTCAAGAAGCGCGCGGACACCCTCTCCAAGCAGTACCGCGGCGAGCTCGTCTCCCTGGAGGAGGCGAAGAAGGCCGCCGAGCGAGCGGGCTCCGACGCCGCGCGGGCCGACCGGGAGTACGGCGCGGCCCGGCTGTCCGTCGCCCGCATCGCCTCCACCACCTACATGACCGGGCGGCTCGACGTCATCCCACTCGTCACCTCCGGGGACCCGACGTCCGCGCTGCGCGATGCGTCGGTGGTCGAGCACATCAGCCAGGACAACGGCCGCCGCGTCCAGAGCCTCGAACAGCTGAACGCCAGGGCCGCGCAGTCGCACCGCACGGCCCAGGCGAAGCTGGACGAGGTGCGCAAGGAGATCGACGACCTGGAGGGCCAGCGCGCCCGGGTCAAGAAGCTGCTCGCCAAGTACAAGCCCGAGGTGCCGCAGGCCCCGGCGGGCGGCGGGAAGCCCGACGGCGTCTCCGGGAGCAAGTCGCCCATCGTCGGCAACTCCATGACCGCGCGGATGCGGACGGTCCTGCTGGAGATCGACGGGAAGTTCGGGCCGTTCCCCACCATCGGCTGCTCGCGCCCCGGCGACCCGCAGGACCACGGCTCTGGCACCGCCTGCGACTTCATGGAGAGCACCGGCGGGAAGATGCCGAGCGCGTCGGCGCAGGCGCACGGCGACCGCGTCGCCCAGTACGTGATCGACAACGCGTCCCGGCTCGGCATCAAGTACGTGATCTGGCGGCAGCGCATCTACGACATGCGCGGCAGCGGCGGATGGCGCCAGATGGAGGACCGCGGCAGCGTCACCCAGAACCACTACGACCACGTGCACGTGTCCGTGCTGTGACGCGGCCCGTCCCGTAGCGGGCGGGGTGGCCGCGCGGCGCGCGCGATGACGGGCGGGTGGCCGCCGGGCGCGCGATGAGGGGCGGGTGGCCGCCGGGCGCGCGATGAGGGGCGGGTGGCAGCCGGGCGCGCGATGAGGGGCGGGTGGCCGCCGGGCGCGCGCGATGACACGCTCACCGCATGGGCTATGACATCGAGGAGCCGTACGGGCCGCTGATCGAGACGACGTGCCGGGTGGCGACCTGGAACGTCTGGGACCGCTACGGCCCGTACAAGGAGCGCGAGGCGGCGATCATCGAGGTCCTCCGGGACGCGGCCCCCGACGTGCTCGTGCTGGTGGAGGCGTGGGAGGACGAGGACGACTCGCTCGCGGCGCGCCTCGGGGAGGCGCTCGGCCTCCCGCACGCGGTCTTCGGCGGATCCGGCGCCGGGGCCGTGCCGGGCGCCCGCTCGGGGGTCGCGGTCCTGTCGCGCTGGCCGCAGGGCCGGACCGGTGAGCGCCCGCTCGGCGACCCGGCCGGCGGCGACGGCGGTCTCGCCGTGTACGCCGAGGTCCAGGGCCCGCGCGGGGCCGTCCACGCGTTCGGGGTCGCGCTGGGCTACAAGCTCGGGCACAGCGGGCAGCGGCAGCAGCAGGTCCGCGACCTCACCGCCTACGTGCGCGAGACGGCGGGCCGCGACGCGCCCGCGGTCGTCGCGGGCGACTTCAACGCCGACCCCGACTCCGACGAGATCCGCATGCTCACCGGGCGCGCCGCGGTGGGCGCGCCCGGCGTCGTCTTCTACGACGCGTGGGAGATGGCCGGCGACGGGACCCCCGGTCACACCTGGAGCAACGCCAACCCGTGGACGCGGCCCGTCCTGTGGCCGGACCGCCGCATCGACCACGTCTTCTCCGCGTGGCCCCGCGCGGGCGGCGCGGGGCATCCCGTCCACTGCGCGCTGTTGGGCGCCGAGCCGGTGAACGGCGTCGTCGCGTCCGACCACTACGGCGTGCTGGCGGACCTGCGCTACTGACCGGTCGTCACTCCGGGCGGGTGCTCACGACGGCGCCCTCGTCGGCCGAGCGGACGGCGGCCTCGATGACCTCCAGGCCCGCGATCGCGTCGGTGAGGGTGACCGGCGGGGGCGCCTCGCCGCGCAGCGTCCGCGCCACCGCCGCGTAGAACTCGTGGTAGGCGCCCGGCGCGGTCGGCTCCGGGCGGTCGTCGCCGGGCGTGCCGACCAGGCCGTACGACTCGGGCGGCGCGATGCCGTAGCCGGGGTCCTTCGGGGTGAGGCCGGCGCGCAGCGCGTCCTCCTGCCCGTCCATTCCGCTCACCGTGTAGGCGGCGCGGTCGCCGAGGACCCGGAACCGCGGCCCGAGCTGCGCGGCGGTCGCGCTCATCCAGAGGTGGGAGCGGGTCCCGCCGCGGTGCTCCAGCGCCACGAAGGCGTCGTCGGGCGCCGCCGCGCCGCGGCGGCGCGTATCGATCTCGGCGTAGACCCGGTCGGGACGGCCGAACAGCGCGATCGCCTGGTCGATCAGGTGGGAGCCGAGGTCGTAGAGGATGCCGCCGGCGTCGCGCGGGTCCGCGCTCTCCTTCCAGCCCGCCTTCACCTCGGGCCGCCACCGCTCGAACCGGGACTCGAACCGCAGCACGCCGCCGAGCGCGCCGGATCCGGCCAGCCGCAGCACGGTCCGGTAGTCGCCGTCCCAGCGCCGGTTGTGGAACGGGATCACCGGCAGCCCGCGGACGGCGCTCAGCGCGGCGAGGGACCGGGCGTCCGCCGCCGTCGCCGCGGCCGGCTTGTCGACGACGACGGGGAGCCCGGAGGTCAGCGCGGTGCGGGCGAGGGGGACGTGCTGCCGGTTCGGGGCGGCGACCACCACCAGGTCGTAGGCGCCGGACACCTCCCACAGCCGGTCCGCGCTGGCGAGCACGGTCGTCTCCGGATAGCGCTCGGCGACGGCGCGCTGCCGCTCCGGGTTCCCGGTGACGACCGCGGCGAGCCGCATCCCCGGCACCGAGGAGATCAGGGGCGCGTGGAACACCGAGCCCCCGGTGCCGTATCCGATCAGCGCAACACGCAGGTCCATGCGACGATCATTACCGATGCGGTCCCGGCCGCGGGGCGGCGGGGTGGCGGCCGGCCGGTGCGGGCGGGACGCGGCGTGGCCGGGCCACGTAGGCTTTTGCCCGGGGATGTCATGGGATGAGGGGGACGCGTTGTCCAAACCAGTGCTGCTGACCGTCGACGACGATCCGGGCGTGTCCCGGGCGGTGGCGCGCGACCTGCGCCGCCGGTACGCCGAGTCGTACCGGATCGTCCGCGCCGAGTCGGGGCGGCAGGCCCTGGACGCCCTGAGCGAGCTGCGGCTGCGCGGCGACGACACGGCGGTCCTGCTCGCCGACCACCGGATGCCCGAGATGAACGGCGTGGAGTTCCTCGAACGGGCGATGGACCTGTTCCCGTACGCGCGCCGCGTCCTGCTGACCGCCTACGCCGACACCGACGCCGCGATCCGCGCGATCAACGTCGTCGACCTCGACCACTACCTGCTGAAGCCGTGGAACCCGCCGGAGGAGAAGTTCTACCCGGTGATCGACGCGCAGCTGGACGCGTGGCGGCGCACCGACCGGACCCGGCCCGCCGAGCTGCGGGTCGTCGGGCACCGCTGGTCGGCGCGCTGCTACGAGGTCCGCGACTTCCTGGCCCGCCACCAGGCGCCCTACACCTGGCTGATGGACACCGACCCCGAGGGCGCGGAGCTGATCGCGGCGGCGGGCTCGCCGGAGCTGCCGCTGGTGGTGACGGCCGGCGGGGACACGCTGTGCGCGCCGTCGGACGCGGAGCTGGCGTCGGTGATCGGGCTGCCGAGCACCCCGTCCACCGGGTTCTACGACCTGATCGTGGTGGGCGGCGGGCCGTCCGGGCTCGGCGCCGCGGTGTACGGGGCGTCCGAGGGGCTGAAGACCGTCGTGGTGGAGCGCCGCGCGCTCGGCGGGCAGGCCGGGCAGAGCTCCCGGATCGAGAACTACCTCGGCTTCCCCGACGGGGTGACCGGCCAGCAGCTCGCCGACCGGGCGCGCCGGCAGGCCGACCGGTTCGGCGCCGAGCTGCTGCAGGCCGGGGAGGTCGTCGCGCTGGAGGCGCGCGGCACCGCCCGGGTGGCGCGGCTGGCCGACGGCACGGAGATCGCGGCGCACGCCGTCATCCTCGCCAGCGGCGTGTCGTACCGGCGGCTGAACGCCGAGGGCGTCGAGGACTTCGTCGGCCGCGGCGTGTACTACGGCGCGGCGCTCACCGAGGCGCCGTCGTGCGCGGACGAGGAGGTCGCCGTCGTCGGCGGCGCCAACTCCGCCGGCCAGGCGGCCGTGCACCTGGCGAAGTACGCCAAGAAGGTGCACATCATCGTCCGGGCGGACGGCCTGGAGAAGTCGATGTCGCACTACCTGATCGAGCAGATCGAGCAGACGCCCAACATCGAGGTGCACACCGGCAAGACGGTCTGCGCCGCGGAGGGCGCCGACCGGCTCGAGCGCCTCACGTTCGCGTGGCCGGGCGGGAAGAAGACCATCGACGCGCACTGGCTGTTCGTGTTCATCGGCGCCGAACCGGGCACGGACTGGCTGGACGGCTTCGTCGAGCGCGACGCCCGCGGGTACGTCGTCACGGGCCCCGACCTGGTCGCCGGCGGGCGCCGTCCCGCCGGGTGGCCGCTCGCCCGCCAGCCGTACCACCTGGAGACCAGCGTCCCCGGCGTGTTCGCGGCGGGGGACGTCCGCTCGGAGTCGATGAAGCGGGTCGCGTCCGCCGTCGGCGACGGCGCGATGGCCGTCGCGCTCGTCCACCGCTACCTGGAGCAGGCATGACCACTACCGCGTCGCCGGAGGAACTGCGGTCGCTGTTCCTCTTCGAGGACCTCGACGACCAGAAGCTGGAATGGCTGTCCCTGTGCGGGACGGTCGCGGAGATCCCCGCCGACGGGGTGATCTGCGCGCAGGGCGAGCCGGCCGAGTTCCTGTACGTGCTGCTGGACGGCGAGATGGTGATGAGCCAGCAGGTCCGGGACCACTCCGTCGAGTTCAGCCGGACGTCGCGTCCCGGCACCTACGGCGGGGCCGTCCAGGCGTACCTGGACGACCAGATCGAGCAGAAGTACCAGCACACGCTCAGGGCGACGCGGCCGTCGCGGGTGTTCGTGCTGCCGGCCCGCAAGTTCAGCAAGGCCGTCCGCAAGTGGTTCCCGATGGCGACGCACCTGCTGGCCGGGATCTTCTTCGGGATGACGAACCTGCGGCGGACCGTCGACCAGCGCGAGCGGCTCACCGCGCTCGGCACGATCACCGCGGGCCTCACCCACGAGCTGAACAACCCGGCCGCCGCGGCGGCGCGGGCCAGCGCCGAGCTCGGCGACCGGCTGATCGCGGCGCAGAAGACGCTCGCCGACCTCGCCGCGCAGGGCGCCGACTGCACCCGGCTCGCGGCGCTGGTGGCGCTGCGGCCGACGCTGCCCGCGGCGCCGGGCGCGCGGCGCAGCCCGCTCGAGGTCAGCGACGCCGAGGACGAGCTGGGCGACTGGCTGGACGAGCACGGCGTCGAGGACGCCTGGGACCTGGCGCCCGGCCTGGTCTCCGCCGGGGTCGGGGTGGAGCAGGCCGAGGAGGTCGCGCGGGCGGCCGGGGAGCACCTGCCCTCGGCGATCCGGTGGCTGGCGGAGGTGATGGAGGTCGGGCAGCTGCAGGCGGAGATCTCCGAGGCGATGGACCGGATCACCGCGCTGCTGGACTCCGCGCGCCAGTACTCGCAGCTGGACCGGGCCGCCTACCAGCGGGTCGACCTGCGCGAGCTGCTGGACAGCACGCTGACGATGCTCAAGCGAAAGTTCGGGCCGGGCGTGACGGTCAAGACCGTCTACGACGAGTCGCTGCCGCCCGTCCCGGTGTACGCGGCGGAGCTGAACCAGGTCTGGACGAACCTGATCGTGAACGCGCTGTACGCGATGGACGGCCAGGGCACGCTCACCATCCGGACGGCCCGGGTGAACGACCAGGCGATGGTGGAGATCGCCGACACCGGCGGCGGCATCCCCGAGGAGAACATCGACCGGATCTTCACGCCGTTCTTCACCACGAAGCCGGTGGGTCAGGGGACGGGCCTCGGCCTCGACATCTCCTGGCGGATCGTGGCGGACCGGCACGGCGGCGACATCAAGGTGGAGTCGCTGCCGGGCGACACCCGGTTCCAGGTGCTGCTGCCGCTGGCCGAGGCGTCCCGCAACGGGGACTGACGGCGCCGGTCCTGTCAGTTTCCGGCGGGGTGGCGCGTTCCTTTTCGTCGATGAGGGACAAGCGCTCGTCGCCGGGTGAGTGGTGTCCTTGGGGCACGGGCTCACACCGGGGTCGGCCCGGCGGAACCTCCCTCCGCCGGGCCGAGCGCCCGTCTCGCGGCGCCCGTGCCGGCATCCGTGCTGGCATCCGCTCCCGCGCCGACCCCCTCGGGGGCGGAGTCAGTACGACTGGAGTTCCAGCAGGTTGCCGCCGGGGTCGCGCAGGTGCGCGGTCCGCAGCCCGGGCCCCCATTCCGGGCGGTCCGCCGGCTCGGCGACCACGACGGCGCCGAGCGCGGCCAGCGCGGCGGCGGCCTTGCCGACGTCGCCGACCCGGAACACCAGCATCGAGCCGTCCTGCCCGGACGGGGCGGGCAGGTCCGCGGTGCCGACCGTCTCCGCCATGCGGGCGCGCCCCATCACGACCAGGACGCACTCGCCTTCGAGGTCCCAGTTGGCGTACTGCGCGTCGGGGAGCAGCTTGACCGGCTGGATGCCGAGCAGCTCGTCGAGCGCCGCGGCGTAGAACCGGGCGCAGGCGTCGAAGTCGTCCACCAGCAGGCGCGGGTAGAGCGCGTCCATGCCGCCTCCAATTCGTGGGTGCTCACCAATGATGGGGATAACCCTACAATAGGGGGATGGACGACACCGCGGGCCCGCTGCCGCCCCGCCTGCTCGGCATCACCACGTTCGTGCTGGCCCAGGTGGGGCGGGCCGGCCGCGTCCGGATGGGGCGGTTGATGGACGAGCACGGCCTCGGCCTGTGGCACTTCGCCGTGCTGTCCGCGCTGGACGACGCGTCCCCGGCCTCGCAGCGGGAGCTGGGCACGCGGCTGCGCATCGACCCGAGCGACCTGGTGGAGGTGGTCGGCCGGCTGGAGGCGGCCGGGTTCGTCCGGCGCGAGCGCGACCCGTCCGACCGGCGCCGGTACGTGGTCGAGCCGACCGCCGAGGGCCGCGCGGAGCTCGACGAGATCGGCCGCCGCGCCGCCGAACTGGACGCCGACCTGCTGGCCCCGCTGCCCGCGGCGGACCGCGCCGAGTTCGCGCGCATGGCGCGCGTGCTCCTGGCGCACCACGACCCGAGAGCCCGCTGACGCCCGGCGCCGCCGCGCCGGGCGAGGAAGCGCGCTAGTGCCCGACCGTGAGGACGATCTTGCCGAACTGGGCGTTGGACTCCAGGTGATGGTGGGCCGCGACGACCTCGTCCAGGTCGAAGGTGCGGTCGATCACGGGGGAGAGGGAGCCGGAGCGCAGGCCCGCGTTGATGAAGTGCTTCGCGCGCCGCAGCCGGGGCTCGCTGTCGACGGTGAGTTCGGTGAAGGCGTAGGTCCGGAGGATGCGGCCGCGGAAGTCGGGGGCGATGGGCAGCGGCGCGGGGGTCGGGTCCAGCCAGCCGTAGAACAGGAGGGCGCCGTCCGGGGCGACCGCCTGGACGAGGGTGCCGACCGCCGGGCCCATCACGGCGTCGATGGCCAGGTCCACTCCACGGCCGCCGGTGACGGCGTCGATCTCCTTGAGGAGGTCCTGCTCCTGGACCGCGATGACGTGGGCGGCGCCCGCGTCCAGCAGCCGCCGCCTCTTGGCGCCGGTCCGGGTGGTGGCGATGGGAACGGCGCCGAGGTGGTTGGCGACCTGGATCGCGGCGAGGCCGACGCTGCTGGACGCCGCGTTGACGAGCACGGTGCCGCCGGGCTCGATTCCGCCGAATTCGACCAGGAGGCCATAGGCGGTGGTGTAGGCCATCCAGGTGGCGGCCCCGGTCACCGCGTCGACGCCGTCGGGACGGTGCACCAGCGCGTGCGCCGGGAGGACGGCCGACTCCCCGTAGGTCCCGTACTCGGTCATCAGGAAGGCGGGCACGGCGCTGACGGCGTCGCCGGGCGCGAAGCCGGCGACGCCTTCACCGACCGCCTCCACGACGCCGGCCGCCTCGTAGCCGATCCCGGACCCGGGAAGGTTCGGCTGGTAGACATAGGTGCCGGCCCGGAAGTTGGCCTCTGCCCGGTTCAGGCCGATCGCGTCGACGCGGATGCGGACCTCGCCCTTTCCGGGCTCGCCGGGCGGCACGTCCCGCAGCCGGAGCACCTCCGGGCCGCCGAGTTCGTCGAAGAACACTGCCTTGGTCATCACGGATTCCCTTGGTCGGGCCGGCCGCGCCGGATGCGAGCCGGGTCATGCCACCGTAGGAGTCCGCGTCCGAGACCATCAATAAGTGATCGTCTGAGAAGACCCATCGATCGTCTCGGCATCTAGACTTCCGCCATGGACGTCCTCAGCGACACGATCACCGCCATGCACGCGGGACGGCCGCACGCCAACCGCCACGAGCTGCGCGCGCCGTGGGGCATGCGCTTCACCGCCGACAGCGGCGGCGCGTTCCACGTCGTGCTGGAGGGGTCGTGCTGGCTGCTGCCTCCGGACGGCGCCCCGCCGATCCGGCTCGGCGTCGGGGACGTGGCGTTCCTGCACGGGGCCGGCACGCACGGGCTGGCCGACCACCCCGGAAGCCCGCTGGTGGACTTCGACATGCGGCGCCCGCAGGCCGGGCCGGGCGGCACCGGCGCTCCCGCGGTCGTGCTGTGCGGTGCCTACCTGCTGGACGGCAGCAGGACGCACCCCCTGATGTCGGAGGTCCCGCCCGTCGTCCACCTGCCCGCCCGGATCGGACGCCATCCCTCGCTGCGCGCGGCCGTCGACCTGCTCGGCGACGAGATGGGACGGCCGCGCCCCGGAGCGGGGGCCATCGTGCCGGCGCTGCTCGACACGCTGCTGCTCTACATCCTGCGGGCCTGGTTCGAGGAGCGGACCGAGGACCCGGCCGCCGCCGGCTGGACGGTGGCGCTCACCGACCCGGCGATCGCCGCGGCCCTCACCGCCATCCACGACGCGCCCGGCCGGCCCTGGACGGTGGCCGAACTCGGCGCGCGGGCCGGGCTGTCCCGTGCCGCCTTCGCCAACCGGTTCACCGCCCTGGTCGGGCAGCCGCCCCTGACCTACCTGACCTGGTGGCGGATGACGATCGCGGCGCGGCTGCTGCGCCGGTCCGGCACGCCGCTGCGCGTGGTGGCGCGGCAGGCCGGCTACTCCTCGGACGTCGCCTTCGCCGCCGCGTTCAAGCGCGAGTACGGCATCACCCCCGGCCGCTACCGGGCCGCGAACACGCGACCGCGAGACCACCGGACCACGGGCGGAGCGTAGGGGCCGCCGGGGCCGCCGGTGGTCACCGCGCGGCGGCCCTGGCCGTGGTGGGAGCCCGCCTCGCCGGCCGCCACGGGCGTCCTAGTCGAACAGGTCGGGCTGCTCGCGGGTGATCTGGTCGTAGAGCGGCTGGTAGTTGATCCAGCCGACGAGGTCGTTGCCGATCTGCTCGTGGGTGAGGACGGCGTTGTCGTGCTCGATCGGCACGACCTGGCCGGCGGCCTTCGCCAGCAGCTGCACCTGGCACGAGCGTTCCATCGTGATGAACCACCAGGCGGCCGCGTCGACGGTGTCGCCGACGGTGAGCAGGCCGTGGTTGCGCAGGATGACGGCCTTGTACTCGCCGAGGGCGGCGGCGATGCGCTTGCCCTCCTCCAGGTCGGTGACGACGCCGGTGTAGTCGTCGAACAGGCCGTGGTCCTGGTAGAAGGCGCACACGTCCTGCGTGATCGGCTCGAGCTTCTGGCCGAGCGCGGAGATCGCGCGGCCGTGCGTGGAGTGGCTGTGCGCGGCGGCGACGACGTCCGGTCGGGCCTGGTGTACCTGCGAGTGGATCGCGAACGCGGCCTCGTTCACCGGGTAGCGGCCCTCGACGACCTGGCCCTGGTGGTTGACGAGGATGAGGTCGCTGACCTTGATGTGCTTGAACGACATCCCGAACGGGTTGACCCAGAAGTGGTCGGTGCGCTCGGGGTCGCGGGCGGTGATGTGCCCGGCGACGCCCTCCTCGAAGCCGAACTTGCCGAAGATCCGCAGCGCGGCGGCGAGCCGCTCCTTGCGGTGCCGGCGCTCGTCCTCGACATTGTCGAAGGCCGGCGGCAGCCGGAAGATCAGGTCGGTGGGCAGCTTCTCCAGGAACTGCTCGTCGTCGGGCATCGGCGAACTCCTCGGGCTCTGGGCGGGACACCGCTGGGCACTACCGCCAGCGAACACCAGGCGGCGGGCGGTCCGCTAGGGGAGGCGGCCCAAGTACCGCCCGGCTCGTTGTCCGATCGGGACAACGGCGGGGGACAATGGCGGGATGGAGCCCAGTGAGGACGACCGGTTCCTGCGGCTGGTGAGCGAGCGCGGCGACGACCCGCGGCTCCTGGAGGGCGCGGTCCGGGCCGCGCGCGGCCGGTCGGAGATGGTGGCGGCGCTGCCCGAGGAGGAGACGCGGCGGCACACCCGCGCGCTGCTGCGGGGCGTGCTCGCCGCGCTCGCGGACGGCGCCCCCGGCGAGGAGCTGCTGGCCGCCGCCGAGCGGCTCGGCTCGGACCGGGCCCGGCAGGGCGTGCCGGTCGCGGCGTTCCTGGACGGGTTCCAGGCGGGCCGCGCCCATCTCGTCCGCACGCTCATCGAGGACGGCCGCCGCCGGGGCGTGCCGGACGCGCTGCTCCTGGACGGCGTCAGCCGCATCGACGAGATCAACACCGCGCTCGTCCACCGGATGGTGCACGCCCACCGGGTCGCCGAGCTGGAGATGGCCCGCACGACGCGGGAGGGCCGCGTCCAGATGCTGCGGCAGCTCCTGCACGGCGAGTCCGTCCCGGTCCTCGCCCCGCTCGACCCGGACGCCGAGTACCACTGCGTCGTGTCGGACGTCAGCGACCCGGCGGTCGCGGCGGGGCTGGAGGCGCGCCTGGTCGCGGCGGGCCCCGCCCTGTGCGGGCTGGTGGACGGGCGGCTCGCCGCCCTCGTGGCGCGGCTGCCGCCGCCGGTCCGGACGGGACCGCTGCTCGTC
>NZ_WBMR01000028.1 GCF_008923365.1 Actinomadura montaniterrae | reverse complement strand
CAAAAGCGGCTCGATCCGCCGCCACGCCGCATCGGTCAACTCATGCCGTCGCACCACGACACACCATCAACCCACACCCACCAGATCGTCCTCAGCAAAACACCAAGATCTACCGGACAGGCTCTAGTGCCGGGTCGGCTCCGGCAGTTCGGAGGTGACGGCGCGGATGGCGTTCCGGAGCCAGCGCTGCCCCAGGTCGTCGTCGAGCCGGGGGTGCCAGGCCATCTGGTAGCCCAGTGGGCGGATTTCCTCGGGAGCGGGCAGGATTCGGACGCCGGGGTCCGGATGTTGCTCTGCGAGTAGGCGCCCGGGCAGTGTAAGGATCAGCCGGGTGCCCGGGACCGAGCGCAGGGCCAGCGAATGGTAGGGGACGGTCAGTCCGGCCCGGCGGTGCTCTCCGAGGTCTTCGAGGCGTTGCTCGATCGCGGTCTGGCGCTCGCCGATGGTGCCGACGATGACATGGGTGGCGTCCAGGTACTCCTCCAGGGCGATCGCCGGATGTTCGGCGAGCGGGTGGTCGGCGGAGAGCACGCAGACGAACCGGTCGTCGAGGAGATGTTCGGTGTGCAGGGCGGGGAGTGGCGTTGATCTGGCGAAGAACACCAGGTCGACGACCCCCCGGTCGAGGTCCTCGTAGATGGCGTCGTGCCAGGTGCGGAAGTGCAGTGTGGAGCGCGGCGACTCCCGGAACACACGCTGGAAGACCGCGGGCGCGAACACCTGGGTGAAGTCGGTCCCCGCGACCCGGAAGGTCTCGGCGGCCTCGGCGGGGTCGAACCGCTCCGGGGCGAACAGGCTCTCCAGCCGCGGCAGGACTGCCCGCAGCTGACGCTGGACGCGCTCGGCCCGCGGGGTGAGCCGGTACCCGCCCGGCGTGCGCACCAGCAGCTCGTCGCCGAGCGTGTCCCGTAGCCGCTGGAACGCCCGGCTCATCGCCGGCTGGCTCATTCCGGCGACTTCGGCTGCGCGCGAGACATGCCGCTCCTCCAGCAGTGCGGCCAGCGGAGCCAGCAGATTGAGGTCGACCCGTTCAATATGCACCACTCGAATAACTTACATCTAAATAATGCATTGGACAAATACTTGCAGGTGACGGAGGGTTGATCCCGTCGCCGGGTGGTCCGCCCGCGAACTCGCACAAGGCCAGGCGTCCGCCCGGACGCCGGATCAGGAGCAGTGATGAACGACGCGGTATCGCAGAACGGATCCAGCCGGCCCAGGGTGGCCGTGGTGACCGGCGGCTCGGGCGGCATCGGGGGCGCGGTCGCGCGCCGGCTGGCCGCGGATGGCATGGCCGTCGTCGTCCACTACGCGGGCAGCGCGGCGAAGGCCGAGGCGGTCGTCGAGTCGGTCACCGCAGCCGGCGGCACGGCGGTGGCCCTGCCCGGCGACGTCGCCGAGCCGACGCAGATGACCGGACTCTTCGACGCCGTGGAGGAACGTTTCGGGGGCGTCGACGTGGTCGTCAACACTGCGGGGATCATGCTGCTGGCCCCGCTCGCCGAGATGGAACTGGAAGCCTTCGACCGCATGCACCGGGTCAACGTCCGGGGGACCTTCGTCGTCTCCCAGCTCGCGGCCCGCAGACTGCGCCCCGGCGGCGCGCTGATCAACTTCTCCACCTCGGTGACCCGGCTCCAGCAGCCCGATTACGGCGGCTACGCGGCGACCAAGGGCGCGGTCGAGGCCATGACACTGATCATGGCACGCGAGCTGCGCGGCCGGGATGTCACCGTCAACGCGGTGGCTCCCGGGCCCACTGCGACACCGCTGTTCGTCGAGGGCAAGGGCGAGGAACTGATCGCCCGAATCGCCGCCGCCGCACCGCTGGAGCGGCTCGGCACCCCCGAGGACATCGCCGAGACCGTCTCCTTCCTGGCCAGGCCCGCCGGTCACTGGATCAACGGCCAAGTGCTGTTCAGCAACGGCGGCATCGCCTGATCCTCTCCACCACTTCCGCCTCCCTTCTCCCTCTCCGTTCCTCCCCTTCACTCCTCCGATAGGAGACCCACCATGTCGACTGTGCTCATCACGGGTGCCGCCACCGGCATCGGCAACCTGACCGCGCGAGCCCTGGCCCGGGCCGGTCACCGCGTCTACGCCTCAATGCGAGCCCCCGGAACCCGCAACTCCGCCCCCGCCGAGGAACTGCACCGCCTGGCCCAGGCCGAGCGGCTCGACCTGAAAGTGGTCGAACTCGATGTCACCTCGCAGGAGTCCGCCGACCGCGCGGTGGCGGCCGTGCTCGAGAACGCGGGGGCGCTCGACGTCGTCATCCACAACGCCGGGCACCTCGTCACCGGCTACGTCGAGGCCTTCACCGCCGAGGAGATCGCCCATCTGGTCGACGTCAACACCCTCGGCGTCCAACGGCTCAACCGCGCCGCGCTGCCGCACCTGCGCGGGCAGGGCAGCGGCACCCTTCTCTACGTGGGCAGCACCATCCCGGTGACCACACCGCCGTTCCTCGGCCCGTACGTGGTCTCGAAGGCGGCGATGGACTCGCTGGCCCTGGTGACCTCCTACGAGGTGGCCCCGCTCGGTATCGAGACGGTGATCGTCATGCCGGGAGCCTTCACCCAGGGCACGGACCACTTCCCCAAGGCGGGACGGCCCGTGGACGCCACCGGTGTCACCGCCGGCTACCGGACATTGGACCCCCTGGTGGCCCGCAACGAGCAGGCCACGGAAAGTCTGTTCACCCCAGGCACGCAGGCAGCCCCCTCGGCCGTCGCCAAGGAGATCACCAGGATCTTGTCCCTGCCCTTTGGCGAGCGCCCTTTCCGCAGCGTGGTGGACCTGACCAACTCCCTGGTCGAACAGGCCAACTCCGCCGTGCTGGAGGCACGCACGGACTTCGTGCGGCGCATGGGCTTCGAGGAGGTCCTGCACGTCACCCGGGCGTAGGCCGCCCCGCGCCCGTTCCGTCACCGATCACATCACCTCCCCTCGCAAGGAAACGACGACATGACCCGTAGCCAACTGGACTCCGTCTCCGACCTGTTGCTCAACTCGCCGCTGGACCTGGGCGGCGACGTGGCCAAGATGCGCCGCGTCTTCGAAGAACTGCTCGGCGCCGCGCCACTGCCCGGCGACGTCCGCACCCGGACCGCCGACCTGGGCGGGGTGCCCGCCGTCGAGGTGCGCGCCGGCGCCACCGCGCCGACGGCCGCCACCCTGCTCTATTTCCACGGCGGCGCCTACGCGATCGGCTCCGCCGCCGCCAGCGTCGGCCTGGTCTCGGAGATCGCCCGGCGCACCGCGGCCACCGCCCTGTCCGTCGACTACCGGCTCGCCCCCGAGCATCCTTTCCCGGCCGCGGTAGACGATGCGCTGGCCGCCTACCGGACGCTGCTCGACCGAGGCACCCCAGCCGGCTCGATCGCGGTCACCGGCGAGTCGGCCGGCGGCGGCCTCGCCCTCGCCCTGCTGCTGGCGATCCGGGACGCGGGGCTGCCGCAGCCGTCGTCCGCGATCGTCCTGTCCCCCTGGACGGACCTCACCCAGTCCGGCGGCACCATGACCACCCGGGCCGACGCGGATCCGGCGCTCACCCGCCGGGCCCTTCAGACCAGGGCCGCCGACTACCTCGCCGGGGCGGATCCACGCACCCCGCTGGCTAGCCCCCTGCACGCCGATCTGCGCGGACTGCCACCGCTGCTGATCCAGGCCGGCGGCCGGGAGATCCTGCTCGACGACGCCCTGCGCTTGGCCACCCGGGCCGCCCACGCCGACGTCTCGGTCACCCTGCAGACCTTCCCCGGAGCGCCGCACGTCTTCCAGGGCTTCGCCCCGCTCGTCGCCGAGGCGGCGCAGGCCCTCGACCAAGTCGCCGCCTTCATCAACGGCCACGTCCAGCCGGAGGGACGCCCGTGAAAGCCGTACGTTTCCACCGCTACGGAGACATCGACGTGCTTGGCGTCGAAGACGTCGAGCCGCGTCCGCTGGGCCCGCGCGACGTGCTGGTACGGGTGCGGGCCGCCGGGATCAACCGGGGCGAGGTCAAGATCCGTACCGGCGCCTTGCACGAGCGGTTCCCCGCGACGTTCCCCTCCGGACAGGGCAGCGACCTCGCCGGCACCGTCACCGCGACCGGGGCCGCAGTGACCGGCTGGGCGCCCGGGGACCCGGTTCTCGGCTGGTCCTGGGAGCGATCCAGCCACGCCGAATACGTCGTCGTCCCGCACGACCAGCTCGTCCGCAAGCCCGACGGGCTCCCCTGGGCCGCCGCAGGCGCCCTCTACGTCGCAGGCAGTACCGCCTGGGCCGCAGTCACCGCTGTCGATCCGAGGGCGGGCAAGACGGTCGTGGTCAGCGGGGCCACCGGCGGGGTCGGCACCATCGCCGTCCAACTCCTGCGCCTGCGCAGGGCGCACGTGATCGCGATCGCCTCCCCGCGGCACCGGGACTGGCTGGAGTCCCAGGGCGCCACCCCCGTCCACTACGGGAGTGGAGTCACCGAACGCCTCCGCCGGACGATCGAGGGCGACGGGACCGGCACGGCGCACGCCTTCCTCGACTTCCACGGCGGCGACTACCCGCGGACCGCACTCTCCCTGGGGGTACCGCCACGCAGGGTCAACACACTCGACTACGGGAACACGACCACCCTCTGGGCAAGGTCGTCCTCCTCCCAAACGCCGTCCCCAACAGCACCGAGAGCAGCGACGCTTGAACTGAGCCCGGGCGAGCCTGGCTCAGGCGAGGGCGGCTCCGGCGAGCGACCCCCAGCATCAGGCGGCCCCGCGGCGGTGTCGGCGGGGTTCTTCCGAACGTGTCTCCAGCCGTCATGTAGCGCTGAGGTAGATCACGGTTGCGGTTCGCGGTCGTCACGGGTGGGGCATACCGGGAGGTAGTGCGGGTGGCGGGTTCGAGCGTGTTCCTGGTCTCGGGGATGGTTCGGGCGAATGGGCTGTTGGCCGATTACGACTGGGCGGGGCGGACGATCGAGCGGCACCGGGGCCAGATCAGGGAGGCTCTGGGGTTTCGGGAGTCGACCCGAGCTAATGAGGACGAGCTGATCGAGTGGCTTGCGGCGGAGATCTGCCCGATGGTGCTGGCCGATGAGGGGGTGCGGGCGGGGCTGCTGGCGCGGTGCCGCAAGCTGCGGATCGAGCCGCCAGTCGGGGCGAGCGGATCGTACGTTCGTGCCGGGCGCGGTTCGAGCGGGCGTTCTGTGAGCAGCTGACGGCGCGGTTGTCGGCTGAGTCCAGCGTGGCGCTGCTGGAGCCGGCGACGGGCGCGGACGGGTTCTTGACGGAGTTGAAATCCGATCCGGGGCGGTTGGGGTTGGAGATGCTGCTGGAGGAGATCGTCAAGCTGCGGCGGGCCAAGGCGTGAGGGTTGCTGGCGGATCTGTTCGGTGGGTTCTCCGAGCGGCTGGTGGCGTCTTGGCGGGCCCGGGCGATGGCCTCACATCCCTCGGACTCCGCGGCCAATCCCCAACCGGTGCGGCTGACGTTGCAGGCGGCGCTGGCGTGGATGCCGACACGGCGATGTCCTAGTACTCCAGCCGTAGATCGCTGGTGCGACGCCCGGCCGACCGCGCTTACGGGTGCGTGTCCGTGATGGCGATGACCTCGTCGAGGCGGTCCAGGGCACCCTGCAGGTCGTCGACCTTGGCCTGGATGCGATCGCGCTCGGCGCGCAGCATGGCTCGTTGCTCGGCGTCGGTGTGACCGGAGTCCCAACACGGAAGGAGCTCCGTAATCCTTCGGCTGGTCAGACCGGCGGCGAACATCTGCTGGAAGAAACGGACCCGGGAGATGGCGTCCTGCCGGTAGAGGCGCTGGCCCGATGGGCTGCGCTCCGCGATGAGCAGCCCCTGCTCCTCGTAGTAACGCACGGCGCGTACTGAGACGCCGGCACCCCGTGCCACCTCCCCGATGCGAATCAGCCGCTCGCCCGCAGCCTGACCGACGGTCATGGTGACTCCCCCCAGGCCTGAAGGCCACACTTGCCCCTAACGTTAACGTCAGGTTTTAGCGTACCGGGCATGGACATCAACAACTCAGTCGCCCTTGTCACCGGAGCCAACCGCGGCCTGGGCCGCGCCTTCGCCCAGCGCCTGCTCGAACGGGGCGCCCGCAAGGTCTACGCGACGGCACGCCGGCCGGAGACCGTGGACCTACCCGGGGTCGAGGTGCTGCCCCTCGATATCACCGATCCCACATCCGTGAAGGCCACCGCAGAGGCCGCCCGGGACGTCTCACTGCTCATCAACAATGCCGGGATCCAGACGGGGACCGACCTGGTGACCGATTCGCTGGACGCGGTACGGCATGAGCTGGAGACCAACGTGTTCGGGCACCTGGGAATGATCCGTGAGTTCGCGCCGGCGCTCGCCGGGAACGGCGGGGGTGCGATCGTCAACGTCCTCTCCGCCATGTCGTGGTTCGGCGGCAAGGGCTCCAATGCCTACCACCTGACCAAGGCCGCCGCCTGGGCCATGACCAACGGCGTCCGCCTGGAACTCGCCGAACAGGGCACGCTCGTGACAGCAGTGCACCTCGGACTCGCCGACACCGACATGGCCGCGGGCTGGCCCGTGGACAAGATCGCGCCATCGGATCTGGCCGACGCGGCGCTCGACGGTGTCGAGGCAGGCTCCGCCGAGGTCCTCGCCGACCAGTGGAGTCGGGACGTCAAGTCCCGGCTGCCGCTGACGCCAGAAGAGTTCAACGCCGCGATGGACCGAGCCCTGGCGGCGCTGATCGCGGTCTGAGCGGCCTCTCGGGCGGCGCGGACTTCGGTCGGTTGCTACTGGGGTCGGTCAACTCAGACTTCATCCACAGTTGTGGATCTTCATGTTGCGGCCTCGCGCCAGCGGTAGCAGCCTGGCGTCGGCAAGCCCGGGGCCTGGACGCCGGCAGCCGCCCTCGGGGGCCGACCTTGTGACGGCCGCAAACGGCACCTTCGTACTGGACTGAGGAGCGCCGATACCCACCGTCCAGCGGCTGCCGGAGCCTCGGCGAGCGGCACGGACCTTGACCGGGCCACGGCCGACGGTGTCGGGTATCTGCTGTCCCGATCGCCTCACGGCGCACGACGCCAGGGCGATCGGGACCGCACCCGCCGGACAAGCATGCCTGCCTCACGAGTTGTGCTCTGTTCCAGCAAGCCGATCCAGAACGGCGTGTACGTCGTCCTGGACCGGCTGGGTGCCGATTACAGTCCCCGCCCGCTCACCCTCTTACCACTGGATAGGAGATCGAGGCGAGCGGCCGCCACCGCCGTCATCGCCGCGGTAGTGGCCATTCTTCGCAGATGTCGGATCGTAATTCCCGCACTGCCGTGCCCGGCGGCCTCCAAGATAGAGCCGCCGGGCACATCCATTTCCAGTCGCCCGGGAGGGACGCCGCTCGAACCGGCGCGGGCAGCTCGGCCTTAGCCAGCCGGCGGACCGACCTCAGCCGCCACGACGATGCCGATGTGCAGGGCGGATAAGGCCTGCCGGATCTGCACACGAGTCATCGGCGCGGTTCGGGCGTGCGTGGTGACCGCGTCATCCAGGGGCATGAGCTCCCCGCGGGTCGGCACCAGGTGCCCGCCGGGTGCCGCGGTCACCGTGCGGCACGCTCGATGATCTCGGTGACGGCGCCGGGACGGCTGAGCATGACCGAGTGCGAGGCGTCTACCTCTGTGGTGCGGGCGTTGGCCCGGGCCGCCATGAAGCGCTGCACGTCGGGGTTGATGGCGTGATCCTGTCGGGTGATGAGGGCCCAGGAGGGGATGGTGCGGAAGCCCTCTTCGGCGCTCGGGTCGGTGACGGCCCTGGTGTTGACGGGCCGCTGGGTGATGGCGAGTTCGGCGGCGGTGGTCTTGTCGAGGTCTCCGGCGAAGGCCGTGCGGAACTGGGCCGGGTCGATGGTGACCTCCGTGCCGCCGGGCACCGGGGTGGAGACCAGCGGCAGCGCCGGTGTCGACTTGGCGGCGAGCTCACCGATGGTCTCGCCCTTGGCGGGAATGAACGCGGCGATGTACACCAGGGACTTGACGTCGGTGGCGGAGGTCGCGGCGTTGGTGATGAGGGCGCCGCCGTAGGAATGGCCGACCAGCACCTTGGGTCCCTGGATCGTGGTCAGGTAGCTGCTGAGGTAGGCGGTGTCGCTGGTCAGGCCCTGCAACGGGTTGGCGATGGCTCGCACGGGATAGCCATCGCCTCGCAACCGCTCGATGACCCGACCCCAGCTTGAGGAGTCCGTCCACGCTCCATGGACGAGCACGACCGTCGGTTTCGGCGGTCCGGCCGGCTTGCCGATGTCGGTCGCCATGGCGGGTACCGTCACGCTGAGCAGGGCGACCGCAGTGGCGCCGGTGATGGCGGCCCATCGGGGAATGCGAAAACGCATGATAGATCGGTCCTTTCGCGAATAGATGATGCTGATGTGTCGTCCCGTCGTTCGCGGCGGGGCGGGTATTCGGCGGAGTGGTCAGCGGCCGTAGGTCTCGAGCAGCCGGAGCCACACCTCGCTGATGGTGGGGTAGGCCGGAACCGCGTGCCAGAGCCGGTCCAGCGGAACCTCGCCGACGACCGCAATAGTCGCCGCATGCAGCAGTTCGGCGACGTCGGGGCCGGCGAGCGTGAAACCGACGATGACCTTCCGGTCCTCATCGACGACCATGCGCGCGTGCCCCCGGTACCCATCGGCGTGCAGGGCGGATCCGGCGACGGCGCCCAGGTCCTGGTCAACAACCCGGGTCCGCAGTCCGGCGGCCGCGGCGGCGGCCGCGGTCAGCCCGACCGACGCGATCTCCGGTTCGGTGAAGATCACCTGCGGCACCGCGCGTTCGTCGGCCGTGGCCGCATGCCGGCCCCACCGTCCGTCTTCGACCGCTTCGCCCTTCGCACGGGCCACGATGGCGTCGCCGACGGCTCTGGCCTGGTACTTGCCCTGGTGGGTCAGCAGCACGCGCCGGTTGACGTCCCCGGCGGCGTACAGCCACCCGTCACCGATCGGCGTCCCTTCCTCCCCGACGACCCGCAGGGTGTCGTCGACCACGAGCCAGGCACCCGGCGTTAGACCGATGGCGTCCAGACCGACGTTCTGGGTGTTCGGGGTGCGGCCGACCGCGACGAGGAGTTCGTCGGCCTCGATCGTCTCCCCGTCGGTGAGAGTGATGTGGACCGTTCCGTCTTCGTCGCGCTTGACGGATGCGGCCTCCGCGCCGAGGCGCACCGACACACCGGCGTCCTGCAATGACCCGGTGACCAGCTCACCGGCGAACGGCTCCGCCATCGGCAGCACACCGTCGCGGGCCAGCATCGTCACCGACGCGCCCAGCCCGGTGAACGCGGTCGCCATCTCCGACGCCACCACGCCGCCGCCGATGATGGCGAGCCGCCCGGGAACCGCGGTCGCGGCGGCCGCCTCCCGGCTGGTCCAGGGCGCCGACTCGCGCAGGCCGGCGATGTCGGGGACCAGCGCGCCGCTTCCGGTCGCGATGACGACCGCGTGCCGCGCGGTCAGCGAGACGGTCGCGCCGTCCTCGCCGGTCACCTCCACGGCCCGGGCGGAGCTGATCCGCCCCTGCCCGCGGTACAGCGAGATCCCCGCCTGGCCGAGCCAGGACACCTGCCCGTCGTCCTTCCAGTTCGAGGCGAAGGAGTCGCGACGGCGGAGCACGGCCGCCACGTCCAGGTCGCCCGTCACCGCCTCACGGGCGCCGGGCACCCGCCGGGCCGCCCGAAGCGCTGTCCCGCTCCGCAGCAGTGCCTTGGTCGGCATGCAGGCCCAGTAGGAGCACTCGCCGCCGACCAGTTCCCGCTCGACGATCGCGGCGCTCAGACCGCCCTGCACGATCCGGTCGGCGATGTTCTCCCCCACCGGGCCCGCGCCGATGACGACCACGTCATACATCGTGGTTTCCATGTCAGAGCTCCTTCGCGGCGGCGCCCAGTCGCCGGTCGGCCATCGTGCGGTGGGCGGCGCCCACGGCCAGCTGGTCGAGGCCGGACACGATCGCCCAGGGGAGGGCGAACCCGAACCGGGTGAAGGACATCCGGCGCAGGGCCGGCGCGATCCCGGGGGCGGTGGATGAGGTTAAGGCGGTCACAACGATCCCTTCGAGTAATCAGTGGACAGAGAATTGATGCGGTACTGTCTCCGGCGCTTCAGCGGCGGGCACCACAAACCCGGACCGGCCCGGCGCACGGCCGGGGGCCGGCTGGGTGCCTCGGCGCCGCTTCCTGCGGCATCGGCGTCAGTCGCGCCGTGCCGCGACAAGGACGGGTCCTCCCGGCACTGTGGGGAATTGCCGTGCATCCCGCAGTCCGTGCATGGTGAGGGTCTTCGTCATCCGGTCCGCGCCGTAGGCGTTGCCGCCGTTGCGTGTGGCGTGCCAGCCCGCGACGGCCCGGCGCAAGGGGTCGGGGGCCGCCGGGTTGGTGCCGACGACGATCCAGGCGCCCGGCTTCAGAGCTTCGATCAGCCGTGGCAAGGCCCGGGTCAGGGCGGCCTCCGCCAGAAAGGGCGCGGGCAGCCAGACCATGTCGTAGGCGGCTTGCTCCGCCACGTCCACGGCGTGGGCGTGACGCAGGGTGATACGGCCGGCAGCCTCGGTGCCCGCGCCGGCCAGTTCCTTGCGGGCAAGTCCCAGCACGCGCTCCATGACGTCAATGCCGACGACCTCGGCGCGGGGGAACGCCTCCGCCAGGGCCAGCGCCAGAGCCCCGATCCCGGTGCCGATGTCCAGGATGCGGCTGCCCCGCCCCTCCAGCCGCTCCGCGAGACCGGGCAGCGCGGGGACGACCTTGCCGGCTATGGCGCGGCCGGTGCCTGCGGACGCGCGACCTTGATTGCGCAGCACCTCGTCGTCCTGGTCCGCCCAGCCGCCGGCCTCGCCAGGCTCCCCCGCAGCCGCCGCCACTGCTTGCCGCAGCGAACTCAGACGCGCCTGCGCCGCGCTGCGGTTCGTCGGGCCGTCGGGGTACTGGTACGACGAGTGCAGCATCAGTGTCTCGCCGTCTCGCTGTATCAGCCCTACCGCTTCCAGCACGGCTGTGCGCTGCGGGTCGGCCGCCAAGACGTCGGCCAGCGGCTTCGTTGCGGCATCGTCCAAGGTGGCGATCAGGGCCGCCAGTGCCCAGGTCGCGGCCTCCAGGCCGCCGGACGGGTCGTCGCTCAGATCCAGGGACAGAACCGAGGACGGAGATGGCTTGGACATGCGCGGTCCTTTGCTGATTGTGGGCTGCGAGGGAGGCCTTGGCCAGGACGGGGCCGGTGAGGTTCAGCGGTTCGCGGAGAAGGCAGTGCCGATTGCGCACGGCGCACCACCGTGATCGGCTAAAAGGTGGCGTCAGACCGTCGTCGAAGCGGTCCCCTGGGCGTCGTTGGGGAGCGGTGTGCCGACGAACACCGAGTCCGGGTCCATCGCGGATTTGATGGCGAGCAGGCGTTCGGTGTTAGGCCCGTAGGAGCGGGCGACCTGATCGGGGGTCTCCGGCCCGAGGAAGTTCACGTATCCACCCGGCAGCGAGAACGGCTCGAGCGCTGCATGCAACTGCTCGACCCAGCGTAGATGGCGTGCCTCGCCGTCGTCGTCGACAGTGATGTCGGCGTCCTTCTCCCACAATGAGATCAGCTCCGCCATCTGGTGCGGTTCGCGCCGGCCGAAGGCCGTCGCGTCGAGCGGTACCCGGGCGGCGGCCCCATGGAACTGGTGCAGCAGGATCGCGGAGAACGGTGAGGTGAACGCTTGAGCGCCCTGCACCAGAACATCGGTGATGGAGCCTGAAATCCTGGATATGTTGCGGGAGCGAATGGCGCCCATCCGCCCGACCGGGAACATGGCATCCGTCGCAGCCAGCCCGGCGGAACGAGTGGTCCGCCCGATGTCGACCAGCGATGGCGTGCCCAGCCGGGTCAGCGCGTACACCGGCCCGTTCTCGGCGGCTCCTTCGTCCAGGTTTCCCGACCACGTGGGCGCGACGTAGACCACAGGGGCTCCGTCCGCCCCGGGAAGAAGACCCACGTCCACCGTCAACTCGTCCGGGCAGCCCTGGAGGATCTCGGCGAGATCGGCAAGAACGCGAGGGGCCTGCGAAATCGGGTAGAGAATGGTTCCGGCCACGACGGTCGGTACGGGGTGCAGACGGATCCGCGCCGACGTCACGACACCGAAGTTGCCGCCCCCACCGCGCAACGCCCAGAACAGGTCGGATTCGTGCTCGGCGTCGGTGTCCATCCTGGAGCCGTCGGCGAGGACGACCTCGGCGCCGAGCAGATTGTCGGCCGCGAGCCCGAATCGCCCGGTCAGCGGCCCGTAGCCGCCGCCCAGCGTGAGTCCGACCATGCCCACGGCGCCGGCCGTCCCGGTGACGGCGGTCAGGCCCGCGCGCTCGGCGGCGGCCACGACGCCGGACGAGAGTGCGCCACCCTCCACCGTCGCAACGCGCCGGTCGGCGTCGACACGGACTCCGCGCATGTCGGCCAGATCGATGACCAGCCCCCCGGGGCGAAGCGCCCGCCCCCAGAAGTCGTGTCCGCCACCGCGTACCGACACCGGCACGCCGTGCTCGCGAGCCGCCCGTACAGCGGCCTGTACGTCGCCTGTGGTCCCGCACCGCACGACCACAGCGGGACGAATGTCGACCGCCCCGTTGAACAGCGTCACTGACCTGACATGGTCCGGGCCGTCGGCGAGCACGCGGTCTGAGGTGATCATGGAACGCAGGTCCGCCAACAGCGCGGCGCTCACTTCGTCGCTGCGATCGACATCGAGGCGTCGTGCCATGGTGACCTCCTATGTATGGAGCATTCGTTAAAACGGCGCCGCATGATTCCCACGCTCGCCCGGTAGTCAGGTCATGGGGGCGGCGCACACCGAGTGCACCGCCCGCCTGAGCGCTTGGCGGTGAAGGGCGTCCAACCGTTCCAGCACCGTGCCGGAACCGGCGGCCACAGCGAGTTGCACGGCGCATGCCGTCGGCTCGTCGCGCACTCCAACCGTGGCCTTGAGCTCGCGGAGCAGGTCCGCGGTCAACTGGTCGAGCCGCGTGCGGATCCGCCCGAGATCAGGACGGGTCGTCGGGGCTTCTCCGGGGTGCGCGGACCAGCGCGCGAACAACCCTTCCTGCACGAGCTTGCTCGCGGTGATCTGGTCCTGGAAGAAGGCCGTCGCCGACACCGGATCGAGTCCGAGTTCGCCGGCTCGGCTGCGCACTTGTTCCAGAACTTGCTGCTCGCGTGCGGGGTCGTCGATCGGTGAGCCGGTACCGAACTTGGACGCAGCCACGTCGTCGCTCACGCGGAGCCGCTGGATGACGAGACCGGTCAATTGGCCGAGCCCGCCGGGCGATCTGTCCGGGTCGAGGGCGTCATTCGAGGAGTCGGCGTCCATCGGTGCATTTGCAGCGTCGGCTTGGGGAAGGGGCACTTGCGCCGCGGCGAGCATCAGTGCGGTGACTGCGAGACCGCGCGCCGCGATCCTGCTCGAAATCACTGTCGGCCTTCCTCTCGATGTTTCGATCGTGACGCACCGGCCGTCTCGGATATGCCATGGCCGGCCGCCCGGACACGGTTCTGGATCAGCTGACGCTGTGTCGGCCGCCGTTCGCGGCCCGGCCGAGACGGATCGCTGAGATCAGGAAGAAGATGCCGCCGGGGATGGCGTAGCCGGCGGCGTTGGTCAGGGTCGGGTCGTCCGCGGAGGCGCCGATGATGAACGAGCCGCCGGCGAGCACGGAGATCGCACCGCTGATGATCATGGGCCACTGGCCGCCCATCGTGCGGCGGGTGACGCCCACGATCAGCTGGACCAGCCCGGCCACGATCGCCCAGGCGCCCCACACCCGCAGCACCGCCGGGATGCCGGACGCGCAGGCGGCGGCCACGCCGGCGGCGGTGAGCAGGCTGACCGCGATGTTCACGTACAGCAGCACGGGCGATCCGGTGGCGCGGGACGCGCGGGCGTCGATGACGGCGGCGGCCACGTCGAACAGCGGATACAACACGAGCAGGGTGACCGCGAGCGGACCCAGGTCCGAGGCCGTCGTGAACATCGCGAGGGCCCAGACGATGGCGAATCCGAAGCGGACGAAGTACAGCCGCCGCAGGCTGAAGGCGGTACCGGCGATGCCGCGCGAAGCGATGGTGGTCACGGTGGTCCCTTTCAATCAACGAAGAAGAACGAACGTTCTGTCTCGCTCAGCGTCGCAGCGCCACCGCACACCTGTCAAGACCGAACGTTCTACCTCTCGCTAGGATGTCCCTCATGAGGCAAGAACCCGCAGGCCGCCCCTCCGAGGCGCGCTCCCGCCTGCTCGCCACGGCGACCCGGATCTTCTACACAGAGGGGATCCACTCGGTCGGAATCGACCGGATCGTCGCCGAGGCCCACGTGACGCGGGCCACCCTCTACCGGCACTTCTCCAGCAAGGAGGACCTCGTCCTCGCCTATCTGGCCGAAGTCGACCAGGCCACCCGCGCCCAGGTGGACGATGCCGTCACCCGCAGGCTGGCGGCGACCGACACCGTCCGGGCCCTCGGCGAATCCATCGCGCAAGGCATCCGCTCCCCCGGCTTCCGGGGATGCGCGTTCCTCAACGCCGCCGCCGAATACCCCGACCCCGATCACCCGGTGCACAAGGCCGTCCTCGCCCACCGGCAATGGTTCCTGGACACCGTGACCGAGCTGCTGGCACGCGTCGGGGAGGCGCCCGCCGAACCCGCCGCCCGGCACTTCGTGATGCTGCGCGACGGCGCCATGGCCGCCGGCTGCCTCTTCGACCCGGAACTGATCTGCGAGACCTTCCTGCGAGGCGTCGACGGCCTGCTGGATGCTCATGCGGCAGCGGGCAGTGTCAGGCCGGCCTGAGACAGAAGGGATATCCGGCCGGGCTGGAGTACACCAGGGAGCCTTGCCGGGCGGAGACGTTGACATCGTCGGACGGTCGCAGCCGGCGGCCGCCGGCGTCGAGTACGCGTTTGTCCGCGCTCACCGGATCGTCCGTGGCGAGGTCGAAGTGCATCTGCCGTGAGGCACCGTCGGGCCACTGCGGCGATACGTGCCCGGTCGCATGCTGGAGCACGATCACGGGAAAGCCGCCGATCCGCGGGAAGTGGTGCATCGCCGTCTGTGACGCGTTCTTGCCTGCCTTGATGGCCAGCTTGCGGGCGATCTCGGAGACCGGGACGCCTTTGTCCTTCAGCGCGCTTGCGAAGATGGGCATGTCGTCGCCGATGGCCTTCAGCCGGCCGCCGTGGTTGCTCTTGGCAGCTCCAGCCTGCTGGCCCACCAGTGAGCTCTTTCCAACTTCAGTTGGCGTGATGGTGCAGGGTGAGGATCGCCTGGACGATGGCGGTCAGCCGGGCCGGTGAGCAGCGTGCATGGCGCGGGATGTGCCAGCGTTTGAGGGTGGCGGCGCCCTGCTCGCCCCGTGCTCGAACCTTGGCGTGGTGCCGGTTGAACAGCTTCTTGCGCCGGCCGAGTTCGCGGCCCTTGCCGCGGCGGTAGGGCGTGCCGGCCGCAACACCGGCGCCGATGTAACCCTTGTCGGCGTAACAGGCGATCGCCCATCGGGTGCCGTGGACGCGGGCCGGCGGTCAGGTCGTGGGTGGAGCCGGGCAGCGCCGCCGACGCCCAGATCAGGCGGCCGTGCGGGTCGGTGAGGAACTGGACGTTCACGCCGTGCCGACGATGTTTGCCGGAGTAGAACAGCCGGTCGTCGGTGCCCGAGAGCCGGTCGATCGACACCAGCGTGCCATCTAGAATCACATAGGCCTTCCGGGCCGCGATGCGCATGGCCGCGCGCAGGTCGGGCGCCTGTTCAGCGAGTAGCTCGATCACCTCGGTGAGGTAGCGGTGGGCCGCGGCCAGGCCGACGCCGAACGCGGCGGCCAGGGCCGGAAAGGTCTCGTTGCGGCGCACGTGCACCAGGACCAGCGGGGCTCGGCGTCCGGCGGGCAGCGCCCGACATCGCGGCCGATCCGGCGGCGATGGTCGCGGACGAGACCGGCCACATATCTACGGGACGCGGGCGACAAAATCCAGCACAGCGCGACCAGGTGCAGGACGCGGATCGACTCCGTGACACCGGTCCCGGTTTTCGGGATGGCATGGGCCTTGTCTGCAGGACGGCCTCGGCAGCAGCGTAGGAGTCCAGCGGATCAGCCTTCCCCTTGGCCCTGCGCTGGCGCCGGTCAGGTCGGTTGACCTCGACCACCCGGACCTTCTGGCAGGCCAGGCCTGCTCGGGCTCGGCTTTCTCCGGCGCCGAGACCGCGTACGGTTCACACGGCCAAGGCCTCGCGGCGCACGGAGGACGGTGCCCTGGGCTTCGGTGAGCTTGAGGTACTGCGCGGCACCGGTTGTCTTCCGGCTCCCGGAACGCGGTGAACAGGTCGTCCAGGGCCGCGCGGGTCGAACGCGCCCTGGCGTTCATCGGCACTGATGACGTGCGCGTGGTGGTAGCCGGCCAGGGCGGGTCGGTGTGCACCGGCGAAGCGGCCTCCGCCGATTCCGGCTCCGGGTGCAGCTCGGGGAACGGCCCGGGAATCCACGGCTAGCAGGTGGGCGCCGTGGCCGTCGGGGCTCGGCGGCCACGACGGCGGCGAGGTGGCCCAGCGCCTGGGCCAGCACGGCCCACGCCGGGTACAGCTCGCCGCCGGCGGCCAGCGTCTGGTCCAGGGGTGTCCAGGTCGGCGAAGGGGAACCGGGGCGTGCCGGTGGCGTCGTCGCCGGCGACGACTTTGACGGGGCGGGGGCAGCCGGGACAGGCCCGCGGTGGTGGCGGTCCAGGCGTGGTCGGTCTCGCGCGGGTCGTCGAAGTGCAGGCGCGCCAGGACCACCGGCTCGGCCTCGACGAGGTCGGCGCCGGCCCCGGCGACCACGATCGCGTCGGCGGCGGCGTTCTCGCCCCACTGGCCGAGGTCGCGGTCGGCGCCCTCGCAACGATGCACGCTGCTCCCTGAGCAGATACGCGGTGAGGTAGCACGCTTTGGGAGAAGGGCGCCTATCCGGGCTTATGGCCGAATGGACTGGCGGGGCAGCTGATTCACGCAGGCGGCCTGGTCCCTGCCGGGGCGGGCGAGAACGTCCGGTAATGCCCCTGCCGCGGGACGATCTGCACCCGCTGGCTCATCTCCCCAGCCCGTTCGAACCGTAGCTTCAGCGTCGTGTACGCACCACCGTGCACGGCCTTCCGTAGACCCTTCAGCACGACCTTGGAACCGCTCCCGGTGTTCAGCGACACGCCCTCACCGGCCGGCAGCGCGATCGTCCCGCCTTTGACGTCGGTGACGCCCGCGAAGTCCGGTGACGCCACCGCGACCAACTTGTCGCCGGGCCCACCCATCCGCGCGATCAGCGTTCCGTACACCGGCGCGTCCGCCCCGGCCGCGAGCTCAGCCGGCGGCTCCGGCCCCAGCACGATCAAGTTCCGGATCTTCACCTGCGGCGTCCGGTCCGGGCTCGGCACCGAGGTCGTGACCACCCGCGACTCCACCCGTCGTCCGGGCGCGCCGCCCGAGCACCCCGCAAGCAGCACCCCGCCGGCGGTCAGGGCCACGACCCACCAGAAACGCTGAAAGATCACCTCAGCGACCTACCCCCGCCCCCGCCCGCCCACGATCAAGCCACTCTCATCTCCTCCCCATGTCCTTCGCCCATGGGTCAGTCTGGACCCACGACCCACGACCCACGACCCACGTCCCTCACTCCCGACCGGTCACGCTCGGTCACCGTGACATCCTCCACCTGGGATCGGCCGCGGCCGCCTGTCTTACCCGCGCGCCGAGCTCCTGTTCAAGACCGCCACCGCCGCCCTGGACCCGCACGGGCAAGGCTGGACACTCCATCAACTCCGGCATTCCGCATTACAACCCCTGGCCGCCGGTAAGCGCTTCGCCGCCAAGCCGTAGGCCGGTCCCGCCACCAGCACCTGGCGGCCTCGGGCATTACATCCGTCTCGGCGAAGCCGCCTCCACCCGCATCCGCGCGACCACGACCCCGCCTGCTGGATCGCCATCATCTGACCAGGAACAGCCGCCCGATCCCGCGGTGATGTCGTACGTTCCCTCATGGTGTGCCGACTGTGGGTCCAAGATCCCCAGTACCACACGACCATCCGCGCGGACGATCGAGGCGATCCGCGTCGTCCCGAACACGCCGACAGCAGCAAAGACCAGCTCCGCTTGCGGCAGGAAGCGCTCACATCCACCGTCGGCGGCGACACCGGAGCCGACGTCGTGACGTTGTGCAACCGAGGGTTAACCTCAAGCTGAGAGCAGGGACTCGCCCGGTTGGGGGCCTGTCCGGGCGCTGGCCGAGGTGTCCCCGCCGGTCGTCTGTTTCGTTCCGCTGGGTTCGGGCATCGCCGATGAGCCCTGCCCGGTCGCGCTCTCCCCGGTGGCTTTGGTGCGTTGGAGGCGGGGTTGTGGATGCGTCGGCGCCGCGTGCTCTCCCGCCAGACCCATGACAGTTCGGGGTCGTCGGGTCCGCTCCAGCTCACGCCCACCATGGCGTCCTGGTGGTCGGGCCGGTCAGGATTGGGGCGATTCGCTTGGCGGCCTGATAGGTCTCATCGATCGGGCAGAGGGGCTGGAGTTCGGGTGAGCCGTGCCGGGCGCCGTCCCACCAGACCCAGTGCCACCATAGGGCTCCGCCTGGTCTGCGGACGCAGCGGACTTCACTACCTGCGCAACCTGCTCACCCGCGTGCCCAAGTCGGCTGCTTGATGATCAGAACCAGCAGACCGCGTCCATCTTGTGACCAGCATCCCAGGATGGAAACGGCTCAGTGTCTTCTCCCGGATGTAGTCGCGATCGAGTTGGGCGGCGACGCCAGGACCGTGAACAGCATCGCGCCGGCCCGAGTCATCAGTCCGGCGGCGTTGCGGACCAAGGGCTTCATCTCGTGCGTGGTCACGATGACCGCCTGCTCCGGCGCGGCGTCTCTGATGTCGTGGTACAGCGCCGGGGCTTCCTCCAGCTCGGGCCGGAGCTTGATCCCGGTGGATATCTCTCCGAAAGGGGGCGCTTGGGGCGCCGATGGCGTTCGACGGCGGCCGTGGCCTGCTCGGGGGTCAGCTCAACGCGGCAATCCTCGCAGAACCCTCTGTCAAAACCCGGGGGTTGTGAGAGGAGTTCTGCGAATCGCTACCTGGGCGGACGCGCCTGGCGGATGCCGTCTCGCGGGCCTGTCACAACTGGTCATGTATGCGGGTGGCGGACCGCGCGGGCAGGACTGATTTCAAGGGCCTGCATCGTCAGGCCGGTGGCCAGTTCCGCAATGCTGCGTCGGCCACCTGTTGCAGGTCCTCGCATGTCGCGCCGCCGGCTGCCTGTACGGCGACGCCGTTCGCGATCGTCATGACGTAGCGGGCGATCTTTCCCGGATCAGCGTCGGCGGGCAGGTCTCCCACCTGGACGGCTTGCCGGAACCGGTCCCGGAGCAGCGTCTGGCCGTGGGCACGCCACTCGGCCAGGGTGTCGCGGGCGACTCGTCCGGTCTCACCGGCGGCCAGTGCGCCCTGGACGCCGAGGCAGCCGGCGGGGAGTCCGGGCAGTGTGTTGGCGCGGGCCGCGCCGACCAGGAAGGCCATGGCGACCTCGCGGGCGGTGGGTGCTTGCAGCGCCTCGGTGACGTAGGCGCCCGGCCCTTCCGCGTAGCGCTGCAATGCCTTGCGGAACAGGTCCTCTTTGTTGCCGTAGGCCGCGTACAGGCTCTTGCGGGAGATGCCCATGGCCTCGGTCAGGTCGGTGAGGCTGGCGCCTTCGTAGCCCTGCGCCCAGAAGACCATCATCGCCTTCTCTAGCGCCGCCTCGGGGTCGAACGCCCGTGGGCGGCCGATTCGTGACGTGTGCACCGCCACATCCTACCCCTTCTGCACCGATCGATGCTGAAGTGGTACGGTCTCATTCTGCACCGATCGGTGCAGAAATTTGATCAGCTCAGAGCCGCTCTTGACGGCACGGGAAAGAGGAACGCCATGACCGAGAGTGATCTGCGTGACTGGTACATGCGCTACGCCGAGGCGCTCAACGCCCACGAGTTCGACCGCATGGACGAGTTCATCAACGATCAGGTGCTGCTCGGCGACCAGCCCGGCACCCGCGACGACGTCGTCAAGGTGCTGAAGGGGATCGTCGACGCCGTTCCGGACATTCACTGGGAGGTCGACGAACTGCTGTTCGACCGGGACGGCATCGCCGTCCGCGCCATCAACACCGGCACCCCGGTGAAGGAGTGGCTCGGCGTCCCAGCCTCCGGCGCCTCGTTCAAGATCGTCGAGTACGCCATCTACAAGGTCCGTGACGGCCGCTTCGTCCAGATGACCAACCTGCACGACTCGGCCGAGATGCTCCGGCAGCTGACCGCCTGACCGCCGGGAGGCTCTGGCTGATCCGCCGACCGGCCAGAGCCCCTCCGAGCGGTCAGTAGTCGTCGTAGGCCGTCCTGGCCGGTCAGCTGTTCATCGGTTCCCACAGCGGCCGGTAACCGTCCGCATCGAGCTGGGCGAGGTGCGGCCTGCAAGAGCGTGGCGCACGGTCGCGCACCTTGGGCCGACGATGGCAGGGTGAGCGAGGCGGGCAACCAGCACGCGCCGGACGGTGAAGGCGCAGACCAGGGTGGGTCGCGCGGGCTAGCGAGCGGGGTGGCGATGGCCCGTTAGGAGGTGCTGGCGCCGCGCCTGCACGAGGCGGTCCCGCCGGCGCTCCAGCGACCCGCGCGAGCGCCGCCAAGATCCACCGGGGCGCCGCCAGCGTCGCCGCTGGGCGGTCCCCTGCTACTGGACGGTCCACCGCATCGTGACCGGCGTGGACCCAGCGCTGTGCGCCCTCGCCCACGACGGCCCACCAAGTACCGCGACACCTACGACCTGGTGCACCGCCGGGAAGCCAAAGGCCTTAACGAGATCTGGCAGGCCGACCACACCGAGCTGGACATCTGGGTGATCGACGACACGGGAACGTCCTGCTGGAGGCACATGCCGCGGCCGGCGGGGTCAGACCGGCCTGAGACAGAAGGGGTGACCGGCCGGGCTGGCGTACACCAGGGAGCCTTGCCGGGGGGACGTGTTGACATCACCGGACGGTCGTAGCCGGCGGCCGCCGGCGTCGAGCACGCGTTTGTCCGCGCTCACCGGATCGTCCGTGGCGAGGTCGAAGTGCATCTGCTGTGCGGCGCCGTCGGGCCACTGCGGCGACAGGTGCCCGGGAGCATGCTGGATCACGATCACGGGAAAGCCGTCGATCCGCAGGAAGTGGTGCGTCGCCGTCCTCGTGATCGAGCCGCCGAGCAGCCGGTGCCAGAAGGAGCTTTCGCTCTCCAAGTCCGCGGCGTCCAGGATCAGTGATGTCAGGCTGAAGGTCATGCTGTCTCTCCTCGCATCGGGTGTCGGGGCGCGGCTCAGACCACGGGGATGATGCCGCCGTCGACCCGGAACTGGGCGCCGGTGAGCCACTTGGCACGGCCGGAGGCAAGGAACGCGATCATCTCGGCGACGTCCTCGGGTTCGCCCGGGCGCCCCAGCGGCACCTTCAACTCGTCCACGATCTGCTGCTTGACGGCCTCGACGCCTATGCCCTGGCCGTCGGCGATGTGCTGGAGGTGGGCGGCCGCTCCTTCGGTGAAGATGAAGCCCGGCAGGACGCACACCACGCGCACGCCGTGCCGTCCCACCTCCGTCGCCAACTGGCGGCTGTAGGCGTTGAGCGCCGCCTTCGAGGCGTCGTAGGAGGCCTCGGCGGGCTGGGGAAGGCGGCTGGAGATGGAGGAGACGTGCACCACGACGCCGGAGCCGCGCTCGACCATCCCGGGCACCAGGGCCCGGTCCAGGCGGACCGCGCTGAGCAGATTCATCTCCAGGTCGGCGAGCCAGGTCGCATCCGAGCGCTCCAGGGTCGGCATCGGACCGGTCGCGGGAGCGGCCGCGTTGTCGACCAGGACGTCGACGCCACCGACGGCGTCCACCACCCGGCGGCCGAGTTCCGCCACCCCCTCCTCCGTCCCCAGGTCGGCGGGAATGAAGGTGGCGGGCAGGTCTTCCGGAGGAGCGGTTCGCGAGGCCGTCAGCACGGTGGCGCCGGCTGCGGCGAAACGGCGGGCCGTCGCCGCCCCGAGTCCCCGGCTTCCGCCGGTCACCAGCACTCGCAGGCCAGCGAGCCCTTCGTGCTCCTGTGTCATGGCGTGCCCCCTCAGTAACATGAACCTGGCTCCGGAAACTCTACAACAACCTGAGCCCGACTCATCTTATGGAGGACCGTTGCCGTCATCACGTCCGCTGCGCGCCGATGCCCGCCGCAACCGCGACGCACTCGTGGTCGCGGCGCGGGAGGCGTTCCTCGCCGGTGACGCCGCCCATGTGGAGGACATCGCCCGCCGGGCCGGCGTGGCCGTCGGCACCCTCTACCGCCACTTCGAGACGCGCGAAGCACTCGTCGAGGAGGTGTACCGCCAGGAAGTCGCCGAACTCTGCCAGACCCCCGCCCGGCTGCTCGCCCAGCACGCCCCGGACGAAGCACTGCGCACCTTCCTGCTGTTGCTCGTCGAGCATGCGGCAGTGGGCAGAGGGATGGGCGAAGCGCTGGAGAGCATCATGGCGACCGATTCGCCGGTCTTCGACGACGCACGCGTCGAGATGGCCCGCGCCCTCGACGAACTCCTCGCCGCAGGCGTTGCGGCCGGGCTCGTCCGCGATGACGTCGAGGGACGCGTCGTGCTTCGCGCCCTCGGCGGCATTTGCGGGATGCGCGCCAAAGGCTGGAAAGACGATGCGATACAGGTCGTCACGCTGCTGTACGACGGGTTGCGCTACGGCGCGGCCAACCACGGCAAGTGAAACCATCCCATTGGCCAGAGGGCCTGCGACGTCCTTCGAAACCTCCGTACTCTGAAGATCACTCGCAGGCCGGCGTGCCGCGGCCCCAGCTCAGAGCCAGTTCCGGTAGTCGTCGTTCGGGAGCGGACGGTCAACGGGGACGACACGGGAGTGGACCGCGGTCAGGCAGCCGGGGCAGAAGAGCTGCCAGAAGACGACCACCGCGTCGACGTACTCCGACGGGTCGTGCCAGATGTGCGGACCCGCTTCGGTCGGGCGCGCGTCGCGACGCGCCAGCGCCGCGAAGAACGCGCCGCCGGACAGCGGCCCGATCCGCGTGCCGCAGTGGACGCACACGACCGTCTCGCCTTCCACCGTCTCCAGAACGGCGAGGTTGTCGCCGAGCCGGCGCACCCCGGCCAGATCCGGCGCGCCGATCGGCGTGGGCTCCGTGTGGGGCACTCCGGCACCGGGCGCGCGCCGGTGCCTGATCTTGACCTGGGGGTCAGGTGCCCCACGGCTGCGGACAGCAAAGTCTCACACGGGGCCGGCCGCAATACGCGCGCCAGGGGCAGCGCCAGGACGCCGAGCAGAAAGAACGGTGGCTCCGTCCGGTCCCCTCAGCGCTGTCTTCGCCGCTCAATGCATCAAGCCGCTCAATGCATCAACACGACGCGCGCCGGAACTCCGGTCACATACTCGGAGCGGCTATCCGCAGCTGATAGGAACACGAGTGCTTTCGAACACGACGACGAAACTCGCGAGCACGAGCGTTCCGGCGCCGCCAGGTACGCCCTCTCCGCCCCGGCACGGCGCTGGAACCTCAAGCGACGTGGCCACGCAGGCGCTGCGGGATGTCAACCGCCCCTCCCCTGGACAGATGCACCTCAGCATGATCAGCAGGCATGCTCGGGGCTGATCCGAGGTGTCCTGAGGTTCCGTGAACACGGGTATTCGGGATCGACCACGCCTGGGCGCCTGCGTTTCCCAGTCCGGCTTGGTTCGATGGGTCAGTCCATCAGTGCGGTTACGTAGGCATCCAGCCGTTGCTCTACGGCCCGCGTCGTCAGGTCGGTCCTCCCGGCCTCACGCCAGGTCTGCGCCACCAACTGCATTTCTTCTGAGGATGCCAGCGCGTCCCGGATTAGCCAGTACAGTCGCTCGCTCGCGTCCGCGGCCAGCACCCGCCGGCCCGCTCATACGCAACGTGTGGATCGCCACGAGCTGACGGGCCAGTTGAGGGATGCGCCTCCCCAATCCCTCGTCGTCGAGGACCGTCCGGCCCGGAAGGTGTGTCATGAGAAGCGATGGATATTCGCAATGCGCGGCGGTCGGATCAACCGCGACCAATCTAGGAGCCGGCCCACCCACGCCAGGGTCAACGGTCGGACAGTCGCCGCCTCGATGTGGTTGGTCACCAGGCCACCTCATCGGACGGCCGGCTACCCGCACGAACTCTTTACGGGTAGGCCGAGGGCCGTGCGGCTCCGTCGAGCATGACCAGGTGCCGGGCCCCTGCGACGTTGGCGCATCCCCCGGCGGCAGGCGGATTCCCTCCTTTATTGCCAGCGAGTAGGGACACCCCTTGTGGCGAGAGCGGTGTGGTGTTGGGGCTCTCGCTCGCTCCCCCTGTAGCCGATCAGGGTGAGCGTGAGGCGGTCTTCGTCCATGGCGGCCAGTGGGTCGCGGTCTGGGTACGTGGTGTGGGGGGAACGGCTGCTGCGGTGAGCGTGCGACCTCGCCGATGCGGGAGCGAACTTCGGCGCGTTGGCCGACCACTCCTCCCGGATCGGGTTGGCGGGGTAGCAGCCGTTGGCCAGGCGCGGCCGGGTACACCAAGGCGAGGGTGCGGGCGTTTGGTGTGTCCAAGGAGACGTTCGTCGGCTGGTCGGGGGCGGGCTGGGCATGGGGCGGTGGGTGGGGTGGGCGATTGCGGCGTGTTTTGGGGTGGGGGGTGGCACCGTGGGGGCGTGACCACTTATGCGTTCGATGAGGGTCGGCATGCGATCGTTGCGGTTTGGGAGACCGGGTCGGGCTGCGTTGCCTCTGGTTTCGCTGAGCTTGCGGGGGAGGTTTCCGGGGGTGCGGCTCAGCATCTGGCTCAGGCCATGACCCGGTTGTCCGCTCAGGCTTGGCGTGCGTATACGCGGCCTGCGGAACACTCCTTCGCGAACGTGGTGCGGGCTTTGAGCGAGCCGAACCTGCCTTCTGACGGCATGCTCGATGTGTCGTACGACCCCCTTGAGGAGTGCGCGCATCGGGTCGGCCGCGTCTTGTACGAGGTCGGGGACGCGGAGCTGAGCAGGCGCGTCGAGGTCGAGGTGCGGGCCGAGCTGGACGCGATCGAGCAGGCGGGGCTCGGCGATCTGACGGGGCGTGCCCGGCAGGCCCTGGCGCTCACCCGCGCCGACGCGTCGCCCGTCCAGGTGCAGGCCGCGGACAGGATCTTGAACCGGGACCCGCTCGGCGGCGCGAGCCTGTTCACCGAGGTCGAGCCCGCGGCGGCCGCGATCGCGGCGGCGCACTGGCTCCAGGCCGCCGCCGACGTGACGTCCGAGACGACCGGCTATGAGACCACCCAGATCCTCCAGGAGGCGGACGGCATCGAGGCCCTCGCCCACGAGACTCCGACCCTCGTGCTGGAGCGGCTCGAACTGGGCCTCAGCCCGTACGAGACGGTCACTGGTTTGATCCGGGGGGCGATGGTCGTGGCGGAGGGGCGGATCCCCGATCTCGACGAGCTGCTCGAGCATGTGTCCCAGGCCGAGACGCTCGCGCGTTTCCATGATGATCCGGGGTTCCGGAGCGCGCTGCTCAAGGAGCTGCGCACCACTCCCCTGGACCCCGAGCGGCCTGCGCACGACCTTCTGGAGGACCTTCTCGGCGGCATCCGCGGGTGCTGGCTCATTTATCAGGAGGACGCCTCGGAGGACGACGGCGACTTCGCCGAGGAGGTGCGTGCGGAGGCCAACGCGCGTCGGGAGCGGCTCACCTGAACGGTCTCACTGCGAGTCGCTGAGCCCCAGGTTGAGGTGCTCGACGTGGTAGAGGGCCTGGTCGAGGAGTTCGGCGACGTGGTCGTCGTACAGGGCGTACACGACCGAACGGCCCTGGCGGGTGCCGACGACCAGGCCGAGGTTGCGCAGTAGGCGGAGCTGGTGGGAGCAGGCCGACTGCTCCATGCCGACCTCGGCGGCCAGTTCGGTGGCCGGCAGGGGGCCTTCGCGCAGGCGCGCCAGGATCAGCAGCCGCGAGGGGGTGGCCAGCGCCTGCAGGGTGGTGGCGACCCGGGCCGCGGAGGCGGGGTCCAGCCGCGCGCGGGGGGCGGCGTCCACGGACGGCTTCGGCGCTCCATGACCCATGGCGCCATGCTACGCCGACCATGAAGGAATGAATTGTTGTTCATATGTTCCTGCTACGGTGGTCGTCGTCGGAGCCGCACATGAAGGGTCTCTTCCTTGTCTTCCACGCTGGTCACCGGACGGAGCCGCACCAGGGTCACGGCGTTGCCCGAGGCACGGTGGGCGGCGGCAGCGCTCGGGCTCTTCCTGGCCGGGTTGCCCGTTTATCTGCTGGACGGTCCGGCCTGGGCGTGGGGTGCGCTGTTCGCGGCGGCCTACGTCAGCGGCGGGTGGGAGCCGGGCTGGGTGGGTCTGCGGGCGCTGCGCGGCGGGACGCTGGACGTGGATCTGCTGATGGTGGTGGCGGCGCTGGGCGCGGCGGCGATCGGGCAGGTGCTGGACGGGGCGCTGCTGATCGTCATCTTCGCCACGTCCGGCGCGCTGGAGGCGGTCGCCACCGCCCGCACCGCCGACTCGGTCCGCGGACTGCTCGACCTGGCCCCCGCGACGGCCACCCGGCTCGCCGACGACGGCACCGAGGAGCTCGTCCCGACCGACCGGTTCAGTCCGGGCGAGGTCGTCCTCGTGCGGCCGGGCGAGCGGGTCGGCGCCGACGGGCGCGTCCTGGACGGGGCGAGCGAGGTCGACCAGGCCACCATCACCGGCGAGCCGCTGCCGGTGGCCAAGCGGGCCGGGGACGAGGTGTTCGCCGGCACCCTGAACGGGACCGGCGCGCTGCGGGTGAAGGTCGAGCGCGAGCCGTCCGACTCGGTGATCGCGCGGATCGTGGCGATGGTGGAGGAGGCTTCGGCGACCAAGGCCCCGACGCAGTTGTTCATCGAGAAGGTCGAGCAGCGCTACAGCGTGGGGATGGTGGCGGCGACGCTGGCGGTGTTCGCGGTGCCGCTGGCGTTCGGCGCCGAGCCGGCCGGGGCGCTGCTGCGCGCGATGACCTTCATGATCGTCGCGTCGCCGTGCGCGGTGGTGCTGGCGACCATGCCTCCGCTGCTGTCGGCCATCGCCAACGCCGGACGGCACGGCGTGCTAGTGAAGTCGGCGGTGGTGATGGAGCGGCTCGGGCAGGTCGACCAGGTCGCCTTCGACAAAACGGGCACCCTCACCGAAGGCGTCCCGCAGGTGGACGAGGTGCGCCTGCTCGCGGGCTCGAGCCTGACCGGGGACGAGCTGCTGGCGCTCGCGGCCGCCGCCGAGCGTCCGAGCGAGCATCCCCTCGCCGGCGCCATCGTCGGGGCCGCGCGCGCTCGGGGCCTGGCCGTCCCGGCGGCGGCCGACTTCACGTCCGAACCGGGGACCGGCGTCGCGGCCACCGTCGGCGGGCGCCGCGTCGCGGTCGGCGCCCCCGCCCGGCTCGCCGGGGACCGCGGTGCCGCCCTGGCCGAGCGGTTGGAGGAGCAGGGCCGCACTGCGGTGCTGGTCGAGGTGGACGGCGCGCCGGCCGGCGTGCTGGGCATCACCGACCGGGTCCGTCCCGGCGCCGCCGCGACCGTCGCCGCCCTGACCGCCCTCACGGGCACCGCCCCGGTCCTGCTGACCGGCGACAATCCGCGCGCCGCCGGGCGGCTGGCCGGAGAGGTCGGCATCGGCGACGTCCGCGCCGGCCTGCTCCCCCAGGACAAGGTCGCCGCCGTCCGGGCGATGGACGGACGCGTACTGGTCGTCGGCGACGGGGTCAACGACGCGCCCGCGCTGGCCGCCGCGCACACCGGCATCGCTATGGGACGCGCCGGTTCCGACCTGGCCCTGGAGACCGCCGACGCCGTCGTCGTCCGCGACGAGCTGGCCGCCGTCCCCGCCGTCATCGATCTGTCGCGGCGGGCCCGGCGGCTGGTGGTGCAGAACCTGGCCATCGCCGCGGCGTTCATCACCGGCCTGGTGATCTGGGACCTCGCCGGCACCCTGCCACTGCCCCTCGGCGTCGCGGGCCACGAGGGCTCCACCGTCATCGTCGGGCTCAACGGGCTCCGGCTGCTCGCGGGCAGCGCGTGGCGCGGCGGGCGGCACGGCCAGTAAGGGCGCGGCGGGCGGCGCGCATCTGCCTCGCGGTCGGCGCCGCGCACCTCTACTCGCAGATCGCCCGGCTCCCCGCCGAGGTCATCAGCGTCGACCGGCGGCAGCCGCTGGACGCCGCCCGCGCGGTCTTGCCGGACAAGGCGCTGCAAGGGAATCTGGACCAGACCGGTCATGCTGGCCGACGACGGCACGATGCTCGCCGCGGCACGCGAGGTGATCAGAGCCGGGGCGGGCGGCGCGCACGTCGTCGTCCTCGGCCACGGCGTCCTGCAGGGCACGCCGCCGGACGACGTGGCCCGTCTCGTCGACCTGGTTCACCAGACCCCCGCGAGGAGGCCGCGGCATGAGTCACGCCGAGTCCGTCACCGAGATGCTCCGGCGGCACCAGGACCGCCTGGTCGCCGCGTTCGAGGACCAGGACGGCGGGGCCCGCTTCCGGACGGCGCGGTGGACCCGCGACGGCCTCGGCGGCGGCCGCGCGCGGATCCTGGAGGGCGGCCGGGTCTTCGAGCGGGCCGGCGTGAACGTCTCGCTCGTCGCGGGCGACAGGGTCCCCTCGGCCGTCAGCCGGACCCGCCCGCAGCTGGCCGACCGGGGGTTCCGCGCGACCGGCATCTCGATGGTGCTGCATCCGCTGAACCCGTACGCGCCGTCCTTCCACGCCAATTTCCGCTACTTCGAGATCGACGGCGGCGAATGGTGGTTCGGCGGCGGAATGGACCTCACCCCGATGTACGGGTTCGACGAGGACGCCGTCCATTTCCACCGCACCGTCAAGGAGTGGTGCGGGCGGCACGAGATCGCGTGTTACGAGGAGTGGAAGGCGACGTGCGACGAGTACTTCTACATCAAGCACCGTAAGGAGATGCGCGGAATAGGCGGGGTCTTCTTCGACCGGATCGCCGCCGACGCTCCGCGGCCGCCCGCAGCGTACGGCGCGTTCGTGGAGGACGGGCTCGGCGCGGTCCTCGACGCCTACCAGCCGATCGTCGCGCGCCGCGCCCCGATGCCGTACGGCGACCGGGAGCGCGACTGGCAGCTGGCGCGGCGCGGCCGGTACGCGGAGTTCAACCTCGTCTACGACCGCGGCACGCTGTTCGGCCTGCAGACCAACGCCAACATCGAGGCCGTCCTGATGTCGATGCCGCCGCTGGCCCGCTGGGGCTTCGACATCACGCCGGAACCGGGCAGCCCGGAGAGCGACGTGGCGCGGTTCCTCCAGCCGCGCGACTGGGCGGCCCACAAGCCTTCGCCGCTGCTGCCCGCGCGCTGACGGCCCTGACCGCGACGGCCACCATCTCCCGGCGCTCCGCGTTCGGAAACGGCCGCGGCCAGCCATCGCGAGGAGCGTTCTTGCCGCTTCGGCTCACACTTGAAAGGGTTCTACCGACGGCACGCAGGGCCGGTTCCTGCGGCGTTCCGGCGATTCTCCGACCGCGGTCAAGGGGCAGTGGTGCGACATTCCTCCGGTGAACAGGCGCTCGACCCCGTCGGCTACGACGCCGAACTGCGGCGGCATCACGAGGTGCTGCGCCGGGCCTGGGGCGTCGGGCTTCACGACCACGTCCTCGACATCGGATGCGGCACCGGGCGGACGACCCGGGACGCCGCGCGCACGGCCCGCGCGGGCGGCGCGCTCGGGGTCGACGTCTCCGCGCCCGCCATCGAGCGCGCCCGCGAACTGGCCCGGGCGGACGGGCTCGGGAACGTCGCCTTCGAGCAGGGGGACGCGCAGCGCCACCGCTTTCCGGAGGAGCGTTTCGATCTGGTGACCAGCCGGTTCGGCACCATGTTCTTCGCCGACCCGGGCGCCGCCTTCGCCAACGTCAGGCGGGCGCTGCGCCCGGACGGGCGCCTGGTGATGATGGTCTGGCAGTCCGCCGAGCGCAACGAATGGGAAGTCGCCATCCGCGAAGCGCTCGCGGGATCCGACGCGCCGCCGCCCGCCGCCGAGGGCCCGGATCCGTTCTCGCTCGGCGACCCGCCGGCCGTCACGCGGATCCTGGACGACGCGGGGTTCGCCGACATCGCCTTCACCGACGTGCAGGAGCCGGTCTACTACGGTCCGGGCGTCGCCGCCGCCCTCGGCTGGGTCCGCGGCTTCACATCCACCAGGGTGGCACTGGAGCGGCTGGACTCCGCCGCCGCGGCGCGTGCGGTCGAGCGCCTGCGCGAAACGTTCCACGCCCATCTGTCCGGCGACGGCGTCCGGTTCGACTCCCGCGCCTGGATCGTCACCGCCCGCCGTCCCGGCTGACACCGCGCTGCGGCCGCCCTATGCCGTGCCGGCCATGCGCCGGCGGGTCCGTTCGGGAGCGGTCGCCGGCAGGGTGGCGAGGACGTCGGCGAGCGAGGTGGCGGCGAGGCTGCTCCGCCACGCCTCGTGCGCCTCGGCCATCTTCGCGGCGAGGACGCAGGTCTCCCGGCAGTCCTCGGGACGCAGCGCACCGCGGCCCTGCTGCCGGATCTCGCGGCACTCGTAGGGCGAGGCCCCGCCGTCGACCGCCTCGACGATCTGCAGCAGCGTGATCTCGGCGGCGGGACGGCCGAGCCGGAACCCGCCCCGGGGGCCCGTGGTCGCCGCGAGGACGCCGCTGCGCACCAGCGCCTGGAGCTGCTTGGCGAGGTAGGGCGCCGGCAGGTCGTAGTACTGCGCGAGCTGGGCCGCCGACGCGGTGGCGCCCGGGTCGAGCTGGGCCAGCGTCGTGGCGCAGTGCAGGAGCCATTCGGTGCTCACGGGCAGCTTCATGGCCCCGATCCTATCGGAGATATTGCGGATCCATTTAGTCCGAGATAGGGTCGTGACCGGTCCAGAGACGAGGAGAGATCATCATGCGGATCGCCGTTGCGGGTGCGACAGGGAACATCGGCGCGCTGACCGTCACCGCCCTCCAGAAGGCCGGGCACGACGTCGTGCGCATCAGCCGCTCGCTCGGCGTCGACCTCGTCACCGGCGAGGGGCTCGACGCGGCCCTGACCGGCGTCGACGCCGTCGTCGACGCCACGAACGCGACGGCCGCCGACCCGGCGGAGACGGTGGCCTTCTTCGGCGCCGTCACCCGGAACCTGCTCGCGGCCGAGGAGCGCGCCGGGGTCCGCCACCACGTTCTGCTGTCGATCGCCGGGGTCGACCGCGTCGAGGGCAACGCGCACTACGCCGGCAAGCGGGAGCAGGAGCGGCTGGTCACCGCCGGGACGGTGCCGTGGTCGATCGTCCCGGCCACCCAGTTCCACGACTTCGCCGCGATGCTCGCCGGCTGGACGGAGCAGGACGGCGTGGCCACGATCCCGCCGCTGCTCGTCCAGCCGGTCGCGCCCGCGGACGTCGCCGGCGTCCTCGCCGAGGTCGCCGCGGGCACGCCGCAGGGCCGCTGCCCCGACCTCGCCGGGCCGGAGCCGCAGGACCTGGTCGACATGGCCCGCCGCACCTACCAGGCACGCGGCCGCACGGTGAAGCTCGTGCCGACCTGGGCGGGGCTGTTCGGCCCCGAAATGGCGGGGAACGCGCTCCTGCCCGGCGAGGGCGCCCGCATCGCGCCGACCACGTTCGACGAATGGCTCGCGACGGCCTGAGCGATGGCCTGAGGCACGGCCTGAGCGATGGCCTGAGGCACGGCCTGAGCGACGCGGGCGCGGCTCCTCACTTGGACTCGACCCGTCCCAGCGGATCGTCGCTCTCCAGCAGCGCCTCGCACGCCGCCCGCCAGCCGGGGCCGTCGATGCCGAGCGCGTGGCGGAGGTAGGCCAGCGTGAGCCGCTGGACGAGGGCGAGCCGTTCCGGGTTCTCGTCCGTGGTCTCCCTGGCCTCGTAGCCGGGGATCCCGCCGAGCGAGTGCTCCGCCCCGAACACGGTGAGCAGGCTCTTGGGGCCCGGGCTCAGGTGGTAGGGGTCGGCCGTCCAGTCCGGCCCGCGGACGGTCAGCGGGAGGTCGTCCCGGTCCCCCATGACCACGAGGGCGGGCGTGGTCATGTACGCGAAGCTCGGGTTCATGAACGGATAGTGCTCGGCGGCGAACGGGGTGAGGTCGGCTCCGCCGCGCCCGGCCGTGGCGAGCAGGACGCCCGCCTTGACCCGGGAGTCGGAGAGGTCCTCCTCCTCGCCGGTCACGGGGTCGATGACGCGCAGGCCCAGCAGGTTGCCCGCCGTCTGGCCGCCGAACGAGTGCCCGGCCGCGGCGATGCGGCCGCGGTCGAGGCGCCCGCCGAGGCCGGGAAGGGCGGCCTCCAGGAGGTCGAGGTGGTCGAGGACGCGCTTCAGGTCCTCGACGCGGAAGCGCCAGATCCGAGGCGCCCGCGGGTCGTCCTCGGGAAGGCCGACCGTCCGCGAGTCGAGGTGGGTGGGCTGGATCACCGCGAAACCGCGGGCGGCCCAGTAGTCGGCGAGGGGGCCGTAGCCGTCCAGCGACGAGCCGAAGCCGTGCGAGAACACGATGATCGGCAGTCCGGTCCCGGTCGCCGGCGCGGAGACGCGCACGCGCAGGTCCTCGCCGCGGCCCGGCGCGGGGAGCACCACCGGCTTCACCGAGACGACGGGGGCGGGCGCCGCGGTGCCGGGGGCCGGCGTTTCCGTTGCAGTCATGGCTCTTCCTTCGTCAACCGCTTCAGCGGAGGGGTGCGAGTTCGCGGCTACGCTAAAAGCTGACGCTGACGTCAGAGGCAAGTAGCGTGGCCGGAGTCACACCGGGAGGCATGATGCGCATCGGCGAGCTCGCCGCCAGGACGGGCGTGAGCGTCCGCGCCCTGCGGTACTACGAGGAGCAGGACCTGCTCGCCGCGGAGCGCAGCCCGAGCGGGCAGCGGCACTACGCGGACGCCGCGGTCGACCGCGTCGGGCTGATCCAGCGGCTGTACGCCGCGGGCCTGTCGAGCCGGTCGATCCTGGAACTGCTGCCCTGCGTGGTGGACGGCGAGGCCACGCCGGAACTCCTCGACCGGCTCGCCGCGGAGCGCGACCGCATCGACCGGCGGATCAGCGACCTGTCCGGCACCCGGGACCGGCTCGACACCGTCATCTCCGCCGCCACCGCGAACCTGCGGACAGGCCAGCACTGCCAGACCCCCCGCCCGACCTGACCCCACCGGCGGACGAGCACGCCCGGCACCGGCCGGCACCGGACACTCTCGTCCGCCGTAGGGACCTCAGAAGGGCGGCGCCAGGGCCGCCACCACCGACTTCACGCGCGTGTACGTGCGGTGCGCCTCGTCGCCGTTCTCGCGGCCGAATCCGGAGTCGCCGTTCCCGCCGAACGGGACCTGGTCGCTGAGGACGCGGTAGGTGTTCAGCCAGACGACGCCCGCCCGCAGGTCGCGGGCGAGCCGGTGGGCGCGGGCGCCGTCCCGCGTCCACACGCCGGCGGCGAGGCCGTAGCGGGTGTCGTGCGCCTTGGCGAGCGCGTCGGCCTCGTCGGTGAACGGCGCCGCGGCCAGCACGGGCCCGAACACCTCCTCGCGCATGAGGTCCGAGTCCGCGCCGGCGCCGCCGAACAGGGTGGGCGGGGTGTAGTAGCCGCCCGCGAGGCGCGGATCGTCCGGGACGGGCGCCTCGGCCAGCAGGCGGGCGCCGTCGGCGCGGGCCCGGTCGATCGCGGCGAGGGTCTTGTCCCGCTGGACCGCGGTGATCTGCGGGCCGAGGTCGACGCCCGGCTCGCGCGGGTCGCCGACCTTGATGGCCGCGACGCGCTCCGCCAGCCGTTCCACGAAGGCACCGTAGACGTCCCGCTGGACGTAGAGGCGCGACCCGGCGACGCACATCTGCCCGGTGGTGGTGTAGAGGCCCGCGAGGACGCCCTCGACGGCCTGGTCCAGGTCGGCGTCCGCGAAGACGAGCTGGGGCGACTTGCCGCCCAGCTCCAGGACGACCGGGGTCAGCCGTTCGCCGGCGGCGGCCGCGATCCTGCGGCCGTTCAGGGTGCTGCCGGTGAAGCTGATCAGATCGGTGCCCGGATGCGCGACCAGCGCCTTCCCCAGGTCGGCGCCGCCGAGCGCGACCTGCACGACGCCCTCGGGGACGCCCGCGGCGTGCAGCGCGTCCAGGAGCCGGAGGGTGGTGAGGGGCGTCTCGGGGGCCGGTTTGAGGATGCAGGCGTTGCCGAAGGCGATGGCCTGCGCGGCCTTCTTCGCCGCCATCCGCAGCCCGACGTTCCACGGCGTGATGCCGAGGACGACGCCGTGCGGTTCGCGGACCGTGTAGGCGAGCAGGTCGCCGGAGACGGGGACGGTCGTGCCGGTGGCCTTGTCGGCCCAGCCGCCGTAGTACGCGAGGGCGGACGCGCTGCGCCGCACCTCGTTGCGCGTGATCGACGGCAGCTTGCCGGTGTTGTCGGTCTCCAGCTCGGTGAGCGCGTCGGCGTCGGCGGCGAACAGGCGGCCCGCCTCGGCGAGGACCCGGCCGCGCTCGGGCGCCGGGGTGCGCGCCCATTCCCGCTGCGCGGCGCGGGCCGTCGCGAACATCGCGTCGAGGTCGTCCGGCAGGGTCTCCGGCAGCTCGGCGAGGGGGTCTCCGGTGATGGGCGAGTGGACGGTGAGCATCGTCAGTCCCCCTCGTCGAGCCGGGTCGCGGTGCCGGCGAGGAGGCCGCCGTCGATGACCAGCTCGCTGCCGGTCATGTACGACGACTCGTCGGAGGCGAGGTAGACGACGCCGGGCGAGATGTCGGCGGGCGTGGCGATCCGGCCCATCGGGTAGTCCCGGACGCGCTTGGCGAGCCCGCCGGTGGCACGGGCGCGCGCGAGGAAGTCGGTGTCGACCATCGGCAGGATCAGGCAGTTGACCCGGATGCCGTCCTTGACCAGCGCCATCGCCGCGTTGCGGGTCAGCGCGCGCACGGCGCCCTTCGCCGCCGCGTACGCGACGCCGTGCGCGGGCGGCCGGACGCCGAACGTCGACGCGACGTTGATGATCGAGCCGCCGCCGGAGCGGCGCATCGCGGGGATCGCCGCGCGCATCCCGAGCCACTGGCCCTTCTGGTTGACGGCGACGACGTGGTCCCAGTTGTCCTCGGTCTCCTCGGCCACGTCGCCGGGCGTCATCATCCCGGCGTTGTTGACCAGGACGTCGAGCCGCCCGTGGCGCTCCTCGGTGAGCCGGACGGCGGCGTCCCAGTCGGCGGCGAGCCGGACGTCGAGGTGCGCGTAGTGCACTGGCAGGCCCTCGCCGCGCAGCCGCTCCGCGGTCGCCTCGCCCGCGTCGTCGAGGATGTCGCCGATGACGACGCTCGCCCCCTCGCGGGCCAGCATCTCGGCGTGCGCGGCGCCCTGCCCGCGCGCTCCGCCGCTGATGAGCGCCACCTTGCCGGTCAGGCGCATGCGTCCCCCTTCGATCTTCTGCGAGGCGCCCGGCGCGCCGCGATGCCCCGCGTCACTTGGCGTAGTCCGGGGTGTAGCCGGCGATGTCCTTGCTCTCGTGGCGGGTCTCGCTGATGGCCTTCACGCCGCCGGGGACGCTCGCGTCCGGGCGCAGCAGCAGCGACTCGGTCGCGGGCGCGTGGCCCTTGACGGAGTAGTCGAGCGGCGGGAGCAGGCCCTCGGTGTCGACGTTCTTCAACTGGCCGACCGCCTTCAGCACCCCTTCGCGCGTCAGGTCCTTGTCGGCGCAGGCCTGCTGGAGCACCTTGGCGTACACGACCGCGGACGACTGCCCGAGCGTGACGTTCCCGTCGAGCTTCGTGTTCGGGTACTTCTTCTGGTAGGCGGCGACGAAGTTCTCGACGACCGGCAGCTTCATCGACGGGACGGCCCACGACTGCGCGACGGTGACCCGGTCGAGGACGGGCTTGCGGGACGCGCCCTCCAGCAGGTCGCCGCTCCATCCCGCGCCGTTGACGACGATCGGGACGCGCAGCCCGGCGGACTCGCTCGCGACCGCGACGGAGCCGAGCTGCTTCGGCGACGCGCTGACCAGGATCGCCTTCGCGCCGGCGTTCTTGATCCCGGCGATCTGCGAGGTCAGGTCGGTGTCGGTCGGCTTGATCTTGACCTCCGTCAGCTTCAGCCCGTGCTTGCGCGCCATGTAGCGGCTGCCGCTGATGGCCGTCCCGCCGTAGTCGCCCTCCAGGTAGACGTGCGCGATGGTGTCGCCCTGCTTGACCGTCCCCTCCTGCAGCCACGCGTCCAGCGCGTTGATGATCTCGTAATCGTAGGTGGAGCCGGCGCCGAGGATGTTCTCGCTCTTCAGCAGCGGCCCGGCGCCGCTCGCCGGGTAGACGAGGACCTTGTCGCCGGCGTACTTGTCGATGAGCGCGGCGTTGACGCCGGAGCCGAAGACCTGGCTGAAGCCGAGGACCTTGCGGGCGAGGTCGGAGTACAGGGTCGTGGCCTTCTGCACGTCGTAGCCGTGGTCGACGACGTCCAGCCGCACCTTGCGGCCGCACACGCCGCCCTTCTCGTTCAGCTGGGAGAAGTACAGCTGGTGCGCGTTGGTGATCTTGGTGTCGTTGGCGGCGAACGGCCCGGTCAGGTCGGCCATCTCGCCGAGCGTGATGGTGCCGGCCGTGACGCCGGGGCCGGTCCTGACGCCGTCGGAGCCGACGGAGTCCTCCTTGACGGCCTTGGAGCTGCAGCCGGCGGCGAGCAGGGCCAGCGCGGCCAGGCCGGCGAGGGTGCGCGTGCGGTTCATGGTCGTCCTCCGCGGGGGTGGGGTGAGGTGGATGGGCTCGTCCGGACGGCGGGGGGCGCGGGGAGCAGGGCGCGGACGCGGCGGGCCACGGCGGCCAGCCCGTCCGGCTCGAAGATCATCAGCACGATGACCAGGGCGCCGTAGAGGTAGCGGGCGAACGAGGACGGGTCGACGCCGCCCGATCCCGGCTCGGCCAGCAGCGGCAGCGCGTCCACGTAGCGGCCGAGCAGCAGCGGCAGCCCGGTGACGATCGCGGCGCCGACGGCCGAGCCGCCGACCACGCCCATCCCGCCGAGGACCACCATCGCGAGGTAGTCGATGGACATCGTGAGGCCGAACGAGTCGGGGACGACCCGTCCGACGATCAGCGCGTACAGCACGCCGGCGACGCCCGCGTACACCGACGACAGCACGAACGCGGAGGTCTTGGCGCGCCGCACCGCGACGCCCATGGCGGCGGCGGGGACCTCCCCGTCCCGGACGGCCTGCAGGCCGCGCCCGGGACGTCCGGCGACGACGCCGCGGGCGAACCACCAGGCGAGCACGGCGAGCGCGACGCCGAGGTACCAGAGCAGCTCGTACTGCCCGAGCGGGACGTTGAGCACCGTGATGCCGGAGTCGTCGCCGAACTTCAGGCCGAACAGCGACAGCGGCGGGGTGGGGCGCCCGTCGTAGCCGCCGGTGAGGCCGGTCGCGCTGTAGAGGACGTGCTGGCCGATGTAGACCAGCGCGAGCGTCGCGACGCCGAGGTACAGGCCCCGCAGCCGCGACGAGATCGGGCTGAACGCCAGCCCGGCGAGCCCGGCGAGCGCGGGCGCGAGGAGCGCCGCGAGCCAGGTCGGCAGGCCGAGCCCGGCCCGGTCGTCGGTCCCGGCCAGCGCGACGTACCCGTACGCGCCGACCGCGAGGAAGAACGCGTGCCCGAGCGAGAGCTGCCCGGCGACGCCGCTGAGCAGGTTCAGGCCGATCGCGCCGATCGTGGCGGCGCAGACGAACAGCCCCATCTGCAGCAGCGAGGTGTCGGCGTAGAACGGGACGACCGCGAGGACGACGGCCGCGGCGGCGGCCAGGACGCGCCTAGACACGGGCGGCCGCCTTCGTCCCGAACAGCCCGGACGGCTTGACCAGCAGGACGAGCAGCATCACCACCCACGGCATGACGGAGCCGAAGCCCTGCCCGAGGAAGGAGAGCTGCTCCTGGTAGCCGGACGCGAGGCTCTCCGCCAGGCCCATGATCACGCCGCCGGCCAGCGCGCCGGTCATCGAGTCGAGCCCGCCGACGACCGCGGCGGGGAACGCCTTGAGCGCGGTCTGCCCGGTCGCGGCGTCCATGCCGGGCGACGGGGAGGCGGTCAGGAACACGCTGGCGACGGCGGCGAGCGCGCCGGCGATCGCCCACGCGCTGAGCGTCACCCGGTTGTGCCGGACGCCGGACAGCATGGCGGCCTCGGTGTCCTCGGCGGTGGCGCGCATCGCCACGCCCCAGCCGGTCCGCTGGAACGCGAGCCCGAACAGGCCGATCAGGACGAGGGCGGTGAGCATCGCGGCGACGCGGGTCTGCGCGATGGTGACCGGCCCGACGTTCACGACCGCGTTGCCCCACGGGTCGCCGAGGTGCAGCATGTCGGAGCCGATCCGGCGGGTGAGGTCGGTGAGCAGGACGACGTCCAGCCCGATGGTGACGATCGCGGCGACGTCGTGGCGGGCGCCGCGCTGGCGCAGCGGCCGGATCAGCAGCCGGTCGACGAGCATCGCGAACGCGGCGGTCGCGGCGACGCCCGCGAGCACGGCGAGCCAGAACCCGGTGTGCGGGGACAGCCGGGCGATGACGTAGCCGCCGCCGAGCAGCGTCGACCCCTGCGCGAAGTTGATCACGTCGGTGCTGCGGAACACCACGACGAACCCGACGGAGATCAGCGCGTACAGCATGCCGAGCGACACGCCGTTGACCAGCAGCTCGATCAGCTTGGTCACTTGTCCTCCTGGTGGTGGTCGTGGTCGCGGCCCTCGCCGCCGGCCGTGTCGCCGGGCTCGCCGCCCGGGTCGTCGCCGAGCGCGCCGCCGAGGTAGGCGCGCAGCACCTCGGGGTGGCGGCGCACCTCGGCGGGGGTGCCGTCGGCGACGAGCCGGCCGAAGTCGAGGACGGTCACCCGGTCGGAGACGTCCATGACGAGGGACATGTCGTGCTCGATGAGCAGGACGGACACGCCGGTGCGGTCGCGGACGTCCCGGATGACCCCGGCGGTGCGGGCGGTCTCCTCGTCGTTCATGCCGGCGACGGGCTCGTCCAGCAGCAGCACCGACGGCTCCATCGCCAGCGCCCGCGCCAGTTCGAGGCGTTTCTTGTCGCCGTAGGACAGTCCCCCGGCGGGGCGGTCGAGCAGCGGCGCCATCCCGACCAGCTCGGCGATCTCGGCGGCCTTCGCGCGCCCCTCGCGGGCCTCGCGGCGGGCGGCCGGCAGCCGCAGCCCGGACGCGATCACCCCGGCCCGGGTCAGCACGTGCCGGCCGAGCAGGATGTTCTCCAGCACGGTCTGCCGTCCCGACAGGGCGATGTTCTGGAACGCGCGGCCGATGCCGAGCCGCGCGATGCGGTGCGGCGGGAGGCCGGTCAGCCGGTTCCCGCCGAGCGTCACGCCGCCGCGGTCGGGGGTGTAGACGCCGCAGATGACGTTGAAGGTGCTGGTCTTGCCGGCGCCGTTCGGGCCGATGACGGCGTGCACGGTGCTGGGCTCGACGCGGAACGACACCCCGTCCAGGGCGGTGACCCCGGCGAAGCTCAGCGCGACGTCCTCGACGGCCAGGGCCCCGGTCACGGCTTCACCCCCATGTAGAGCTCGCGGACGCGGGCCGCGTCGATCTCCTCGCCGACCCGGCCGGACAGCGAGACCCGGCCGACGTCCAGGACGTAGGCGGTGGCGGCGAGGCTGAGCGCCATCGCCGAGTTCTGCTCGACCAGCAGCACCCCGGTGCCCTGCCGGTTGATCTCGTGCACGGCCTCGGCGATCCCGGCGATGATCTTCGGTGCGAGGCCGAGGGACGGCTCGTCCAGCAGGAGCAGCCGCGGCCGCGCCATGAGCGCGCGGCCGATCGCGAGCATCTGCTGCTCGCCGCCCGAGAGCATCCCGGCGCGCGTGCCGAGCTTCCTGGTGAGCGCGGGGAAGAGGGCGAGCACCCGCTCCCGCTCCCGCGCGCGCTCGCCGCGGTTCTTCAGCGCGCTGCCGCCGACCCGCAGGTTCTCCTCGACGGTCAGGCGGCCGAACACGTGCCGCCCCTCGGGCACCTGCACGACCCCGCGGCGGACGATGTCGGCCGCGTCGCGGCCGGTCACGGGCTTGCCGTCCCAGCTGATCGATCCCTGCCGGACAGCGCCGCGGTGCAGCCGCAGCGTGGCCGAGATCGCGCGCAGGACGGTGCTCTTGCCGGCGCCGTTGTTGCCGAGCAGCGCGACGACGGATCCGGCGGGCACCCGCAGCGACACGCCCTTCAGCACGCGTCCGGCGCCGCCGTACTCGACGTGCAGGTCCTCGACGACGAGGGCGGGCCCGCCGGTCATGAGGCCCGCTCCTCGCGCAGCCGCTTCTTGAGGATCTTGCCCATCGCGTTGCGGGGCAGGTCGTCGACGAACTCGACGGAGCGGGGCCGCTTGTAGCCGGCGACCCTGCCCTCGGTGAACGCGACGAGGCCGTCCTCGGTGACGTCGGCGCCCGCGACGCGCTCCACCACCGCGTGGACGCGTTCGCCCAGGTCGGCGTCCGGGACCCCGATCACCGCGACGTCGGCGACGGCCGGGTGGGCGCGCAGGGCCTCCTCGATCTCGGCGGGGTAGATGTTCACCCCGCCCGCGATGATCATGTCGGTGCGGCGGCCGGTGACGTACAGGTATCCGTCGGCGTCGAGGTGGCCGAGGTCGCCGGTGCGGAAGAAGCCGTCGGCGTCCAGGACGTCGGGGCCGAGCGGCCCCCGGCCCAGGTACTCGGGGATCATCCGCGGGGTCCGGACGAGGATCTCGCCGGTCTCCCCCTCCGGCAGCGGCGCGCCGCCGTCGCCGACGATCTTCACCTTGACGTGCCGGAACGGGCGGCCCGCCGCGCCCGGCTTGCGGCGGTGCTCCTCCGGCCGCATCCCGGCGATCATGCTGGCCTCGGTGCAGCCGTAGCCCTCGTAGAGCAGGCCCTCGCCGAAGTACTCGAAGACCCGCTCCTTCAGCACGTACGGGACGGGCGCGGCGCCGACGCTGACCTTGCGCAGGCTCGACACGTCGTACTTCGCGCGGACCTCGGCCGGCAGCGCGAAGATGCGCTGCAGCATGGTCGGGACGGCGTGCCAGTGCGTGACCCGGTGCTCCTCGATCAGCCGCAGCGTCTCCTCGGCGTCGAAGCGGCGCTGCAGGACGGCGACACCGCCGTTGCTCAGGCACGCGTTGGCGTGGTTCGGTCCGGCCGCGTGGTGCATCGGCATGTTCAGCAGCGCACGGCGGTCGTCGCCGGAGGAGAAGTCGTCGAACCGGGTGGAGTCGATGTAGCAGCTGAGGATGTCGGGGTCGGCCGTCGGGGTCTGGCGGAACGCGCCCTTCGGGCGGCCCGTCGTGCCGGACGTGTAGACGATCAGCTGCGCCTGGTTCCGCGCGACGCGCGGCTCCGCGGCGGCGTGCTCGCCGATCAGGTCGTCGAGGCCGAGGCGGCCGTCGGACGGGTCGACGTGCGCGACGAGCCCGGCGCCCGCGGCTCGCAGCGCGTCCTCCACCGGGCCCGGTTCGCGGACGTCCAGGAAGGCCGCTTCGGTGCGGCTGTCCCCGGCGATGTAGGCCAGCTCCGCCGGAGTGAGGCGCAGGTTCATCGCCACCTGGATCGCGCCGAGCTTGGCGAGCGCCGCGTTGACGACGAACCACTCGATCCGCGGCCGGACGGCCACGCCGATCCGGGAGCCGGCGCCGAAGCCGCGGGCGGCGAGCGCCGCCGCGAGCCGGTCGGCGCGCTCGTTCCAGGCCGACCACGTCAGGCTCCGCGCGCCCTCGACGAGGGCGACGGCGTCCGGCCGGGTGCGGGCGAAATGCTCGGGTCCGGCTGTCGCTTGTGCGTTCAGCTCCGCCTCCTCAGATGGTGCACACGGCGCTGACCTGCGCAGATCGGGCCCAGTGCTGTGTCGTCGATCACAATGGCGAGGACGATAACAAACTTCTTGGACATTCAGCAAGGATTCCTCCATGCTGGGCCCATGGCTGAACCCCACCCCGCGGCCCGCCGGGCCGTCATCGCCGACCGGCGCCCCTCCGGCCCGCCCGACCTGCGCGGCATCCGCTGCACGGCCTGCGGGCGGGCCGCCTTCCCCGCCCAGGACCTCGGCTGCGAGCGGTGCGGCGCCGACGGCGCCGCGCTGCGTCCGGCCGCCCTCGCCGGCGCCGGGACCGTCAGCGCCGCCGCCATCGTCCACCGCCACGACGGCCCGGGCATCGGCGCCCCGTTCACGGCGCTCGCGATCGTCCTGGACGACGGGCCCTTCGTGCACGCGCTGCTGGACGGGGACGGGAGCCCGGCGCCGGGCACGCGAGTCGAGGCCGTCGCGGCCGGGACGGACGATGACGGCGGCGTCGTCGAGGTGCGGTTCGCCCTCGCCGAACGCGCCGCGGGAGGCGCCGAGTGAAGCTGCGCGAGATGCGTCCCGTGTACGTGATCGGCATCGGCCTGCACCGTTACCGGCCGCTCAGCGACACCCCCTACGTCCGGCTCGGGCTCACCGCCGTGCGGGCCGCCCTCGACGACGCCGGCATCGCCTGGCGCGACGTGCAGGGCGCCTACACCGGGGTGACGCGGCTCGGCATGGCGGTGTCGCGGCCTATGCTCCGCCACCTCGGAGCCACCGGCATCCCCATGACGCAGGTGGAGAACGCCTCGGCGTCGGGATCGTCGGCCTTCCGGCTGGCCTGCATGGAGGTGGCCGCCGGGGTGTCGGACGTCGTCCTCGCGATGGGCGTGGACAAGCCCGCGCCCGTGCAGCGCGCCGAGTCGCTGGCCGGGCTGCCGAGCCTCGCGGGCGGGCACATCGTCCCGTTCACCAAGTACGCGCTGCTCGCCGACGAGTACATGGCCAGGTACGGCGCCTCCCCCGCCGACATCGCCGCCGTCGCGGTGAAGAACCACCGCAACGGCGCGCGGAACCCCTTCGCGCACCGGCGGAAGGAGCGCACGCCGGAGGAGGTGCTCGGTGACCGGCCGATCGCCGGCCACCTCACCCGGCTGCAGTGCTGCCCGGTCGGCGAGGGCGCCGCCGCGGTCATCGTCGCGTCCGGCGAGGCCGTCGACCGGCTCGGCGCCGACCGCGCCCGGTGCGTCCGGGTGACCGCGTCGGCGCAGCGCAGCGAGGAGCTGTACGGGCCGAAGAGCTTCGACGCCGAGCTGACCCGCGAGACGACCGCCGCCGCGCTCGCCGACGCCGGCGTCGCCCCGTCCGGCGTCGACGTCGTCGAGCTGCACGACGCGTTCTCGATCGAGGAGCTCCAGTACGTCGAGGCCATGGGCCTGTGCGGTGAGGGCGAGGCCGCCGGACGGCTCCGGGCCGGCGAGTTCGACATCGGCGGCCGGTGCGCGGTGAGCCCGTCCGGCGGGCTGCTCGCCATGGGCCACCCGGTCGGCCCGACCGGAGTCGGGCAGATCGCCGAGGTCACCCGGCAGCTGCGCGGCGAGGCCGGCGACCGGCAGCAGCCGGGCGCCCGCACCGGCATCGCGCACATGGTCGGCGTCGGCGCAGTGTGCATCGTCCACGTGCTCGAAGCCGCCGTGCGGGACGGCGCGGCCCGGTGAAGGTCGACGCGCGCCTGCCGCAGGGCCTCGCGCTCGACGACGTGGCCCGCACCGCGCGCCGCTGCGAGGACGCCGGGTACGACGGGCTGTGGGCGCGCGAGTCCGCCCACGACCCGTTCGTCCCGCTCGGCGTCGCGGCCGAGCACACCACGGCGCTGCGGCTCGGCACGTCCATCGCCGTCGCGTTCGCGCGCAACCCGATGAACCTCGCCCATCTGGGGCACGACCTGGCCTTCTACAGCCGGGGCCGGTTCGCGCTCGGCCTCGGCAGCCAGGTCCGGGCGCACGTCGAACGCCGCTACTCGATGCCCTGGAGCGCGCCCGCGCGGCGGATGGCGGAGCTGATCGCGGCCGTCCGCGAGATCTGGCGGTGCTGGGAGACGGGCGAGCGGCTGGCGTTCGAGGGCGACTTCTACCGGCACACGCTGATGACCCCGGCGTTCACACCGGCACCCCACCCGTACGGGGCGCCGCCGATCCTGCTCGCCGCCGTCGGCGAGCGGATGACCGAGGTCGCCGGCGCGGCGGCGGACGGGCTGCTCGTCCACGGCTTCACCACCCCGCGCTACCTGCGCGAGGTCACGCTCCCGACGCTCGGGCGCGGGCTCGCCGCGGCGGGCCGCGACCGCGAACGCGTCGAGGTGAGCGCCCCGGTGCTGCTCGCCACGGGCGCGACCGAGGAGGCCATGGCGGCGTCGGTGCGGGCCGTCCGCAAGCAGGTCGCGTTCTACGGCAGCACCCCGGCGTACCGTCCGGTCCTGGAGCTGCACGGATGGGCCGATCTGGCCGACGAGCTGCACGGGCTGTCGCGGGCGAGGGAGTGGGACGCGATGGCCGGGCTCGTCGGCGACGACGTCCTGCGCACGTTCGCGGTCGTCGCCGAGCCGGACCGGGTGGCCGGCGAGGTCCGGCGGCGCATGGCCGGCCTGGCCGACCGGATCAGCTTCTACACCGTCGCCGAGACCGATCCCGGGATCCTGGCACGGGCCGCGCGGGAGCTGGCCGGCGGCCGTTAGCGGCCCTCGCCCCTGGGTGACGGGCTCTTGCCCGGGGGCGAAGCGCGGGAGGGCGCGCTACGGGCGCAGGCCGTTCACGACCGACGAGACCGCGGCCTTACGCGCCGCGTCCAGGTCGAAGCCGTCCGGGTCGACGAGGAACTGCAGAGTGACGCCACGGAGGATCCCGCCCAGGTAGACGGCCGTCCCCTTCGGATCGGCGTCGCCGCGGATCGTCCCGTCCTCGATGCCGCGGACGATCCACTCCTCGAACTCGCCGCGCATCTCCGCCAGCCGCGTCGCCATGGCCTGGCGCAGCTCGGCGAGGTCGCCGACCGACTCCAGCGCCAGGACCAGCACCACCTTCGCCGGCACCGGATCGCGCCCGAGCCGGGACAGGTACGAGTCGAGCATCAGCTCGATCGCCTCCAGGCCCGGCAGGTCCCGCTCCTTCCGCTGCAGCACCTGGCTGATGTAGGAGTCGCGGATCGTCGTCAGGACCGCCTCCATCAGCCCCTGCTTGGAGCCGAAGTGGTAGCCGACGAGGCCGCGGCTGACCCCGGCCTCCTCCTGGATCCGCGCGACGGTGGTGCTGCGGTACCCCTCGTCGGCGATGATCCGCATCGTGGCGTCGACGAGGGCGCGCTTCGAGGCGTCGCTGCGTTCTCCCTGTGTGAGCTGCCGGCCCGCCACGGGTCCCCCTGCACGAATTCCCATTGGTGACCCGGTCACATTACCGGGGCGCCGCGTCACTTCCGCCAGGACGGCGCGCGTCCCTCGCCGAAGGCTTTGAGCCCCTCGTCGCGGTCGGGCGACTCCAGCGCGGGCTGCGCGACGGCCATCTGCGCGTCGAACGCCTCGTCCTCGCCGCCCCACTCGAACGCGCGCCGGACGATCTCCTTCGTGGCGCGCACCGCGAGCGGCCCGCCGAGCATGATCCGTCCGGCCAGCTCGAGCGCGGCGTCCACCGCGTGCCCGGGCTCGGCGAGCCGTCCGACGACGCCCCACCGCTCCAGGTCATCGGCGCCGTACCGGTCGCCGGTGAGCGCCATCATCATCGCCGCGTGGTACGGCATCCGGCGCGGCAGCCGGATCAGGCCGCCGCCCACCGCGACGAGGCTGTGCCGGACCTCGGGCAGCCCGAAGACGGCGTCGCGGGCCGCCACGATCAGGTCGCAGCTGAGGGCCAGCTCGAACCCGCCGGCGAGCGCGTAGCCCTCGACGGCCGCGATCACCGGCTTGCCGACCGACCGCCGCGTGAACGCGCCGACCTGCGCCTGCCTGCTCCGGTAGCTCGGCTCGCCGCGGCGCGCCGCCTTCAGGTCGCGGCCGGAGCAGAAGTTGCCGCCCGCCCCGGTGAGGACCGCGACGGACGCCGCGTCGTCGGCGTCGAACCGCTCGAACGCCTCCTGCATCGCCTCCCGCAGCTCCAGGTCGATCGCGTTGTACACCCGCGGGCGGTTCAACGTGATGATCTCGACGGCGCCGCGGCGCTCGGTCTGCACGACACTCATCTGGTCCTCCTCAGAGCGCGAACGAGTAGCCGCCGTTGACCGGGACGGTCTGCCCGGTGATCCACGACGCGGCGTCGGAGGCCAGGAACAGCACGAGGTTCGCCGCGTCCTCGGGCTCCCCGGCGCGCCGGATCACGTACTTGGCCATGATCTTCTTGAAGCGCTCCCGGTCGGCGAACCGGTCCTCGGTGCGCGGCGTCCGGGTCGCGGCGAGCGAGATGCAGTTGGCGGTGATCCCGAAGCGGCCGGTGCTCGCGGCCACGGACCGCATGAACCCGGCCGCGCCGCCCTTGGCCGCCGAGTACGCCTCGCGGCCCGGCTCCCCGACCCTCCCGGCGTCGGAGATGACGGTGACGATCCGGCCGTAGCCCTTCTCGATCATGCCGGGGAGGACGGCGTGCACGTTGTTGAGCACGCCGAACAGGTTCGTGCCGAGGTATCCGTGCCATTCGGTCGGCGTCTGCTTCCAGAACGGCCGGGTCATCTCCTCGGTGGGCTGCGGCCCGGCGTTCCCGGCGTTGTTCACGAGGATCCCGATCGGCCCGAACTCCGCGGCGGCCGCGGCCACCGCCGCCTTCACCGCGTCCAGGTCGCCGACGTCGCCCGCCACGGGCAGTGCCTTCACGCCGAGCGCGCGCACCTCGGCCGCGACCCTCTCGGCCCTCTCGGCCCGGAAGTCGTTGACCACGACCGCGCCGGCGCCGTGCTCGGCGAAGTGCAGGGCCACCCGGCGGCCGACGCCCTGCCCCGCGCCGGTGACCAGCGCCGTCCGCCCCTTGAGGTCAAGGATGTCCGCCATCGCTACCGCCTCTCACGCAACTTGTTTGCTGATCGTACAGCATAAAAAATCGCGACGGCGGTGCCGGGCGCCGCCGGCGGTGCGGCGGCACCCGGGGCGGGTCAGAGCAGGGCGTACATGCGGATGTGGACGGTCTCGGGCTCCAGGGCGCGGGCTAGGCCGACGAAGACGGTGCGGGCGAGCCAGCGGTGCGCCGGGGCGTCGGTGCGGAAGACCGGCGACGTTCGGTAGTAGTGGCCCGGCCAGGACACCTGGAGGTCGCCGTCGAACTGCTCCGGGCAGTCGGTCCCCTCGTGGTAGTAGCCGCGGTTGACGATGTCGATGACCGCGCCGTCCTCGGCCCGGAGCAGGTAGCGGGCGTCGAGCTGGCAGACGTCACCGCGGGTGTTCGACCAGTCGCCGCCGCCCGGCAGGACGGTCCCGCGCAGCAGCGGGCCGTCGACCGTGCCGCCGGTGATGGGGGTGAACTCGGTCTTCTCCCCGTCGCCGTGGCCGACGTGCAGGGTCGGGGCGAGGTCGGCGCGGATCTCGAAGGCGAAGGTCAGGGCGGGCGCGAAGGCGGGCTGAGTGTCGGGCATGGCGGCAGGTTAGCGGGGCTCCGGCCGATATACAACAGCGTTGTACATCAATGTTGTATCTCGTCCGGGCCGGCCATCGCCGCGAGGCGGCGGGCGAGGCGGGCCGCCGCCTCCCGCAGCTCCGGCGGCTCCAGCACCTCCGCCTCGAAGCCCAGCCGGACGACCCGCATCGCGAGCCAGTCCAGGTCGTCGCCGCCGACGACGAGCACGCACCACCCGTCGCGGTCGTCCTCGACGCGCCCCACCTGGGGCGGGATCAGCTCGAGCACCTCGGCGGGACGGGCGCGCATCCGGATCCGCGCGAGGTACCGGTAGGGCGCCTCGGTCACCGACCGCCGCACGTAGTCGACCGGGTCCGGATGCTCCCTCGCCGGGAAGCGCCAGGTCGTCGCCGCCGGCTCGCGCATGCGGTCCAGCCGGAAGGTCCGCCAGCCGTCGCGGTCGACGTCCCAGGCCATCAGGTACCAGCGGCGGCCGGTGGCGACCATCCGGACCGGCTCCACCGTGCGCTCGCGCTCGTCGCCGCCGCGCGCCGCGTACCGGAACCGCACCCGCAGCGCGTCGCGGCAAGCGCGCGCGAGCGTCACCAGCACATCGGCGTCGACCACGGCCCCGGGCCCGACGAGGGTCTCGGTGGCGCCGTGCACCGCTCGCACTTCAGCGCGCAGCCGCGGCGGCATCACCTGGTCGAGCTTCGCGAGCGCGCGCAGCGCCGCCTCCCCCGCCCCGGCGACCGTGCCGCCCGCCGCCAGCCGCAGCGACACCGCCGTCGCGATCGCCTCCGCGTCGTCGAGGAGCAGCGGCGGCAGCCGGGTGCCCGCGCCGAGCCGGTAGCCGCCGCCGGCGCCCGGAACGGCGTGGACGGGGTAGCCGAGCGCGCGCAGCCGCTCCACGTCCCGGCGCACCGAGCGGTCGGTGACGCCCAGTTCGGCGGCGAGTTCGGCGGCGGTCCAGGACGGCCGGCGCTGGAGCAGCCCCAGCAGCCGCAGGACCCGCTCGGTGGTCGCCTCGACGGTCACGCGCTCATCGTTCCACGTGCCGCGGAACGCCCCCGGCCGCCGGTCCCCGCCGGGTCAGAGGCACTGCGCGGCGGGGACGATCTTGGCGCGCATGTTCAGGTCCATCATGCGGAGCGCGGCGAAGCCGAGGTCGGGGTGGATGTGCGCGACCGCGTCCCGGACGACCTTGATCTTGAAGTGCCGGACGTAGGCGTCCAGGGCGCTGTAGAGCACGCACTGCTCGGTGACCTGCCCGGCGAGGATGACCTCCTCCACGCCCTCGCGGGAGAGCAGGTACTCCAGCGCGGTCCCGTAGAAGGCGCTGTGGCGGACTTTGGCCAGGAAGTCGCAGTCGTCCGGCGGCAGGATCGGCTCCACCAGGTCGGGGCGCTCGCCGTCCATCGCCCGCCGGACCAGGTCGTCCCGGTCGGCGGTGAAGTCGCCGTAGTTGTCGTTGACGTAGAGCAGGCGCACGTCGTCGCGTTCGCGGGCGCGTTCCAGCAGCCGCCGCAGCGGCTCGATGGTCCGTTCCACGCTCGCGGTGAGCAGTCCCGCGTCCTGGTGGCCGTACGGGTTCAGCATGTCGACGACGATCAGCGCACTGGTGCTCACGGCCCGTGCTCTGCCCGGCCAGAGCCGTCGCACACCTGGTCCGGGCGGCGCGGCGCAAGGACGCGGGTTGCCAAAGGTCGGCCGCCAGGATCGGGGATTCTCACCGGCCCCGGCCCGGCGCGGCGGGCTTATGGTTGCGGGTCGTCTCACTTGGTCGCCTTGGAAGGACGTGCGATGGACGAACCGCAGGGCCCTGCGCCGCGCTGGTGTTCATGTCGGGTGCCGGACGACGCGGGCGGCGGTCCCCGGGACCACCGGCACGGCCTCAGCCGCCGGCAGGCGCTGGGCGGGCTGACGGCGGCGGGCGCGCTGGCCCTCGCGGGATGGCCCGGGTCGGCCGAGGCCGCGACGCCGGCGAAGCGCGCCGGACGCGACGTGACGATCACCGTCATGGGCACGTCCGACATCCACAGCCACGCGGTGAACTGGGACTACTACAAGGACGCCGCGTACAGCGACAGCGCGGGGAACGTGGTCGGGCTCGCGCGGGTGTCGAGCCTGGTGAAGCAGATCCGCCGCGCGCGCGGGCGGGAGCGCACGCTGCTCTTCGACGCCGGCGACACCATCCAGGGCACCCCGCTGGGCTTCTACTACGCGACCGTGGAGCCCATCACCAGAACGGGCCAGACGCACCCGATGGCGTCGCAGATGAACGCCATCGGATTCGACGCGGTGGCGCTCGGCAACCACGAGTTCAACTACGGGCTGCCGTTCCTGAACAAGTGGATCAGCCAGATGGACGCGCCGGTGCTGGCGGCCAACGCGGTACACGCGGGCACGGACCGTCCGGCTTTCCGGCCGTACATCATCAAGCGGATGCACGTCCCGGGGCAGCCGCCGATCCGGGTCGGGCTGCTCGGTCTGACGAATCCGGGCGTCGCGATCTGGGACAAGGCGAACGTGTCCGGGAAGCTCGATTTCCTGGACCTGGTCGAGACGGCCAAGAAATGGGTCCCGATCGTGCGGGCTCAGGGCGTCGACGTCATGGTCGTCAGCGCGCACGCGGGCGACAGCGGATTGTCGTCGTACACGGGCGACATTCCGGTGGAGAACGCGTCGGCGATGGTCGCGCAGCAGGTTCCCGGAATCGACGCGATCCTTTTCGGGCACGCGCACATCGACGTCCCGGAGCGGTTCGTCACCAATGACGCGACCGGCGAGACGGTGGTGATGAGCGAGCCGAAGTGCTGGGGCGAGCGGCTGTCGGTGTTCGACCTCACGCTGCGGCGCGAGCGGGGCCGGTGGAAGGTCGTCGGGAAGTCGGCGACGACGGTGAACACCAACACCGTGCAGGAGGACCCGGCGCTCGTCGGACTCGTCAAGAAGCAGCACGACGCCGTGGTCGCCTACGTGAACCAGGTCGTGGCGACGTCCACCGAGGAGATGTCGGCGGCGGAGTCGTGCTGGAAGGACACCGCGATCCTCGACTACGTCAACGCGGTGCAGACCGCGAAGGTCACCGAGGCCGTGGCGGGCACCGAATACGCGTCCCTTCCGGTGGTGTCGATCGCGGCGCCGTTCAGCCGCAGCGCGACCTTTCCCGCCGGGCAGGTCACCATCAAGGACATCGCGGGGCTCTACATCTACGACAACACCCTGCTCGGCAGCGTCCTGACGGGCGCGCAGATCAAGGACTACCTCGAATACTCGGCGCGCTATTACAAGCAGGTCGCCGCCGGCGATCCCGTCGATCCGGCGTCGTGGACGAACGCCCACGACCTTCCCGACTACAACTACGACCAGTTCTCCGGCGTCACCTACGACATCGACATCGCCCAGGCGGAAGGGTCGCGGATCCGCAATCTCGCCTTCAACGGGACGGCGGTCGCGGACGACCAGAAATTCGTCGTCGCGGTGAACAACTACCGCCAGTCCGGCGGCGGGGGCTTCCCGCACATCACGACGGCGCCGGTGGTCTACAACGCCCAGGTCGCGATCCGGGAGGCGATCGTGGCGTACGCGTCCGCCGCCGGGACGATCGACCCGAAGACGTTCCACGTGGAGAACTGGAGGCTGGTCCGGGACGGCACGCCCGTCTTCTAGGTGCGGCCGCGCGCGGTGCGTGGGACCCTGGTGCCGTGACCTCGGAAGGCGGCACGGACGGCCCCCAGCGGGCCATGGGCAGGCCGCGCGCGACCTCGCCGGCCGTCCTGGAGCGGCTGGCGTTCGAGCTGTTCGCCCGCAAGGGGTTCGACGAGACCACCGTCGACGACATCGCCGCTGCGGCGGGGATCGCGCGGCGGACGTTCTTCCGCTACTTCTCGTCCAAGAACGACCTGGTGTGGGGCGACTTCGAGGGGCAGTTGCGGAGGCTGCGGGCGCTGCTCGACGAGGCGGACCCGCACGCCCCGATGATGGACGCGGTGCGCAGCGCCGTGGTCGAGTTCAACCGGTTCGACCCGCAGGACGTGCCGTGGCACCGGCAGCGGATGCAGCTGATCCTCGGGGTGCCGACCCTGCAGGCGGACGCGACGCTGCGGTACGCGTCGTGGCGGCCGGTGATCACCGCGTTCGTGGCGGAGCGCACCGGCGCGCCGGTGTCGGCGCTGGTGCCGCGGCTCGCCGGGAACGTCGTGCTGTCCGCCTGCGTCTCCGCGTACGAGTTCTGGCTGGCGTCGGGCGAGGAGACGATGCTGGCGGACGTGCTGGACGAGGCGCTGCGGCAGGTGAGCGCGGGCCTCTCGGCGGTGCTGGACGGCGCCGGCTCGGTGTCCGCGTAAGCCCTGCGGCGCGGCGGCCCCGCGGATGTCAGCCGCCCGCGCGGACGGCCCCGGCGATCACCTCGCCGATGAGGACGGCCGTGGCGGCGGGCCCGCGCAGCGGCGCGTCCGGGAGGATCGAGGTGTCGGCGACGCGGAGCCCGGTCAGGCCGTGTACGCGGCCGTGGCCGTCGACAGCGGCGCCCATCGGCACGGTCCCGCAGGTGTGCTGGGACGTGCCGAGCCGGGCGAGGATCCACGCGTCGAGCAGCGCGTCGTCGTCGAGCGGTCCGGGCGCGGGTTCGGCGGGGCCGGCGGAGACCTCGCCGAGCGCGCCGATCACGGCGGCCGCCGCGCGCACCGCCTCGCGCATCCGGCGCCGGTCGGCCTCGGTCTCCAGGTAGCCGTAGGCGATCCGCGGCGGGACGTCGGGGTCGGCGGAGACGGTGCGGACCGACCCGTTCGTGCGGGGCGCCAGCACGGACACGAGGAAGGGCAGGGGCGCGCCGGGGACCGCCGCCTTCCCGCCGACCAGGCCCATGACCGGCACGAGGGACTGGAGGATCTCCAGGTCGCCCGCCGCGGCGCCGCCGGTGGACGGCAGGTGGAGGGCGCCGCCGAGCCAGGTGCCGGACGGCGGCGGCAACGGGCGCCGCGGGGTCCATTCGACGGTGACCTGGGGATGGTCGCTGAGCGCGGCGCCGACGGCGGGCAGGTCGTGGACGGCGGGGATGCCGTGCGCGGCGAGGTCGTCGGCCGGGCCGATGCCGGACAGGTGCAGCAGGTGGGGCGAGGAGAGCGAGCCGGCGCACAGGACGATCTCGCCCGCGTCCAGCAGCGTGCGCCGCCCGCCGCGGTCGAGCACGGCCCCCGTCGCCCGGCCGCGGCGGACCACGACGGACCGCACCGCGCAGTCGCCGAGGACGGTGAGGTTGGGGCGGCGGGCCGCCTCGCCGAGGAGGTAGGCGATCCCGGTGTTGATCCGCCGGCCGTCCACGGTGTTCGACGGCACGGGCCCGAAACCGGGCGCGGCCTGCGCGTTCTTGTCGGGATCGTCGGGATGTCCGAGGGCGCGGGCGGCGTCCCGGAACGCGGCGGCGGCGGGATGGCTCAGGTCGGTGCGGCGGACCGGGATCGGGCCGTCGCCGCCGTGCAGGGCGGTGGCGCCGAAGTCGAGGTCGCTCTCCAGCGCCCGCATGGCCGGCAGCACCCGGTCGTAGGACCACAGGTCGCCGTGGGCGGACCAGCGGTCGAAGTCCTCGCGCCGCGCCCGGACGAAGTAGCCGCCGTTGACGGTGGTGGACCCGCCGAGGAACCGCCCGCGCGCCGCCGCGTAGGGCAGGCCGGGCGCGAGGAGGGCCGGGAACGTCCGGACGGCCGGGTTCCCTGGTTGCGCGCCGGGGACGAGGCGGGCGTCCAGCAGCCCGCCGGGGAAGTCCGCGCGCGCGGGCGGGACGGGCCCGGCCTCGGCGAGCAGCACCTCGCAGCCGGGGTCCTCGCTGAGCCGGGCCGCGAGGACGGCCCCGCTGCCGCCCGCCCCCACCACGAGGACGTCGGGCCGGCGCGGGACGGGCGTGCTCACCCGGGATTCCGGCGGATCATGGGGCGGGACCTTCCTTTATGGCACTCGATGCATTTAGTATCCGTCCAGGACCGATGGTACGAGCCGCACCGCGCGCCGGGGCGGCCGGGCCGTCGCACGCCGCACGAAGGAGGACCCATGGAGAGCAACGCTCCGGAGAACCAGGCCGCGGAGGCCGACGACCGCGCCCAGGACGTCGACGTCGCGGAGTCGCTGATCGAGGAGGTCTCGATCGACGGCATGTGCGGCGTCTACTAGGCCGCACGCCATGACCCAGCCCGTGCCGGACCTCGACCTCGACCGCGCCTGGGACCTGCACCCGCAGGTCTCGGTGCGGCCCGAGCCCTTCGGCGCGCTCCTCTACCACTTCGGGACGCGCAAGCTGTCGTTCCTGAAGGACCGCCGGCTGCTGGAGGTCGTCCGGTCCCTCGGGGAGGCGCCCACCGCCCGGGAGGCGTGCGCGCGCGCCGGAGTGCCCGCGGCGGACCTGCCGAGGTTCGGCGCGGCGCTCGGCGCCCTCGCCGGCTCCTCCATGCTCGTGGAAAGGACCCCATGACGCTCGCCCCGCACAACCCCGCGCAGCGGTCCGGGACGCGGCTGGTCGACCTGTTCGAGTACGGGCTCGACGCGCCGATCTGCCTGACCTGGGAGCTCACCTACGCCTGCAACCTGTCGTGCGCGCACTGCCTGTCCAGCTCGGGGCGGCGCGACCCGCGCGAGCTGAGCACCGAGGAGTGCAAGGCGGTCATCGACGAGCTGGAGGCCATGCAGGTCTTCTACGTCAACATCGGCGGCGGCGAGCCGACCGTCCGGCCGGACTTCTGGGAGCTGCTGGACTACGCCACCGCGCACCACGTGGGCGTGAAGTTCTCCACCAACGGCGTCCGGATCACCCCGGAGGTCGCCGAGCGGCTCGCCGCCAACGACTACGTGGACGTGCAGATCTCGCTGGACGGCGCGACGCCCGAGGTCAACGACGCGGTCCGCGGTCCCGGGTCCTACGACACCGCGATCCGCGCGATGCGGAACCTGCGCGACGCGGGGATGAAGAACTTCAAGCTGTCGGTGGTGTGCACGCGGCACAACATCCCGCAGATGGACGCGTTCAAGGCGATCGCGGACGAGTACGGCGCGCAGCTGCGGCTGACGCGGCTGCGCCCGTCCGGCCGCGGCGCGGACGTGTGGGACGAGCTGCACCCGCGCCAGGAGCAGCAGCGCGAGCTGTACGACTGGCTGGTCGCGCACGGCGACAGCGTGCTGACCGGCGACTCGTTCTTCCACCTGTCCGCCTACGGCAAGGCGCTGCCGGGCCTGAACCTGTGCGGCGCCGGACGCGTCGTCTGCCTGATCGACCCGGTCGGCGACGTGTACGCGTGCCCGTTCGCGATCCACGACGAGTTCCTCGCGGGCAGCATCCGGCAGCCCGGCGGGTTCACCCGCGTCTGGCGCGAGTCGGACCTGTTCCAGAACCTGCGCGAGCCGCAGACCGGCGGGGCGTGCGCGTCCTGCGGCTTCTACGACACGTGCAAGGGCGGCTGCATGGCCGCCAAGTTCTTCACCGGCCTGCCGCTGGACGGCCCCGACCCCGAGTGCGTGCAGGGGCACGGCGAGAAGCTGCTAGCGCAGCGTCCCGAGGACCGGGCCGGGATCCCGAAGCCGTCCGCCGACCACTCGCACCGCACCTCGCCGCCGCGCCGCCGTCCCGTGCCGGTCACGCTGCTGACCAGCCGCCCGGAGCGCCCGCCGGTGAGCGCCTGCGAGGAGAACCCGCTGGCCGGGCTGCGGCTGACCTAGCGGTTCCCCGGCGGCCGGCCGGCGGCCCGCCCACCCATCCAGGAGACATCGAGATGTTCAAGAACCCGTGGTTCGAGACCGTGGCCGAGGCGCAGCGCCGGGCCAAGAGGCGGCTGCCGCACATGGTCTACGGGGCGCTGGTCGCGGGCTCGGAGCGCGGCCGGACGATCGACGCCAACACGAAGGCGTTCGGCGACCTCGGCTTCGCGCCCCGCGTCGTCGGGCACAAGGCGGAGCGCGACCTGTCCACCACCGTGATGGGCGTGGAGACCTCCATGCCGGTGCTCATCTCCCCCACCGGCGTGCAGGCCGTGCATCCGGACGGGGAGGTGGCGGTGGCGCGCGCCGCCGCGAACCGGGGCGTCATCATGGGGCTCAGCTCGTTCGCGAGCAAGCCCGTGGAGGAGGTCGCGGAGGCCAACCCGAACGTCTTCTTCCAGATGTACTGGAGCGGCGACCGCGACGCGATGGTGCAGCGCCTCGACCGCGCGAAGAAGGCGGGCGCGAAGGCGCTGATCGCCACGCTCGACTGGTCGTTCTCCAACGGCCGGGACTGGGGCAGCCCCATGATCCCGGAGAAGATCGACTTCAGGACGGCGGCGAAGCTCGCGCCCGGCGTGCTGCCGCACCCGGGCTGGCTGTGGAAGTTCGCCAAGGAGGGCCGGATCCCCGACCTCACCACCCCGAACCTCAAGCCGCCGAACGGGCCCGCGCCGACGTTCTTCGGCGCGTACGGCGAGTGGATGCAGACGCCGCCTCCCACCTGGGAGGACGTCGCGTGGCTGCGGGAGGAGTGGGGCGGGCCGTTCCTGCTCAAGGGCGTCACCCGCGTCGACGACGCCAAGCGCGCGGTGGACGCCGGCGTGACGGCGCTGTCGGTGTCCAACCACGGCGGCAACAACCTCGACACCACGCCCGCCACGATCCGGGTGCTGCCGTCCATCGCGGAGGCGGTCGGCGACCAGATCGAGGTGCTGCTGGACGGCGGCGTCCGGCGCGGCGGCGACGTCGCCAAGGCCCTCGCGCTCGGTGCCCGAGCGGTGCTGATCGGCCGCGCCTATCTGTGGGGCCTGGCCGCGAACGGGCAGGCGGGGGTGGAGAACGTCCTGGACATCATGCGCGGCGGCCTCGACTCCGCCGTCCTCGGGCTCGGGCACTCGTCCGTCGACGAGCTGAACCCCGACGACCTCGTCATCCCGCCCGGCTTCGCGCTGACGCTCGGCGGCGGTTCTGCGGGCTGACGTGGCCGGTGCCGGAGACCTGCGCGGTTCCGACGACCTGGCGGGGGCCGCCTGGACGGACGTCCGGGCGGCCCCGCTCGTCCTGGTGCCGGTCGGGTCGACCGAGCAGCACGGCCCGCACCTGCCGCTGTCGACCGACACGGTGATCGCCGAGGCGGTCGCCGGCCGCGCGGCCGGCGCCCTGCGCCCGGACGCGGAAGGGCAGGTGCTCGTCGCGCCCGCGATCGCGTTCGGGGCGAGCGGCGAGCACGCCGGCTTCCCCGGGACGGTCTCGATCGGGCACGAGGCGCTGAAGGCGGTGCTCGTGGAGACCGTGCGGTCGCTCGCGCTGTGGGCGGGACGCGTCGTCTTCGTCAACGGGCACGGCGGCAACGTCCCGACCCTCGACGCCGCCACCGGGCAGATGCGGGCGGAGGGGCACGACGCCGCCTGGGTCGGCTGCGGCGTGCCCGGCGGCGACGCGCACGCCGGGTTCACCGAGACGTCCGCGATGCTGCACCTGGCCCCTGACCTGGTGCGGCCGTTCGACGCCGTCACCGGGGACGCCCGCCCGCTGGCCGCGATCATGCCGGACCTGGTCGCGGGCGGTGTCCGCGCCGTCTCGCCGTCCGGCGTGCTCGGCGACCCCGCCGGGGCCTCCGCCGAGCGGGGCCGCGAGATCGTGGCGGCCATGGTCGCGTCGGCCGTCCGCCGGATCGCGGGCGGGCGCGCGGACGAGCGCGGGCGGCTCCTCGACCCGGCGGTGCCCCGGACATGAGCGGGCCGAAGGACCGGTTCCGGCTGCCTGACGGCCTGCCCGTCGCGCTGGCCCGCGACACCTCTCTCTGGTCGGGCGGGCGCGTGGCCACCGGCGGCGCGCCCTGGAAGGTGGTCCGGCTGGCGGACGCGGCGCGCCCCCACCTGGCGGCGCTGCGCCGGGCGGGCCGCGCCGGGCTCGCCGACGCCTCGCCGCTCGGGCGGGCGCTCGCCCGCAAGCTCCTCGACCTCGGCATGGCCGACCCGCTTCCGGCGCCGCGTCCCGGGCCGCACGACGTGACGGTGGTGATCCCCGCCTACGAGCGGGCCGACGAGCTGGAACGGTCCCTGGCCGCCGTCGGGGACGTACCGGTGGTCGTCGTGGACGACGCCTCCCCCGATCCCGAACCGCTGCGGCGGATCGCGGAGGCGTACGGGGCGCGGCTCGTCCGGCACTCCCGCAACCGGGGCCCCGCGGCGGCGCGCAACACCGGCCTGCGCCTGGTGGAGACCCGGCTCGCCGCGTTCGTCGACTCCGACTGCCGCCCGATGGCGGGCTGGCTCGACGTCCTCGTCCCGCACTTCGACGACCCGCGCGTCGCCGCCGTCGCCCCCCGGATCGTCCCGCTGTCGGACGACACCGGGCTGCTGGCCCGCTACGAGACCGCGCGGTCGGCGCTGGACATGGGCCTGCGGCCCGCGCTGGTCCGCCCCGGCGGGCGGCTCGGGTTCGTGCCGACCGCGACGCTGCTCGTGCGGGTCGCGGCCGTCCCGGACGGCCCGTTCGACGAGGACCTGCGGCTCGGCGAGGACGTCGACTTCGTGTGGCGGCTGGGCGACCAAGGGTGGAACGTCCGCTACGAGCCCGCCGCGCGCGTCGCGCACACGCCGAGGCTGCACCCGGCGGCCTGGGCGAAGCGGCGGCACGAGTACGGCACGTCCGCCGCCGACCTCGCGCGGCGCCATCCCGGCAGGCTCGCGCCGGCCCGGCCGTCGCTGTGGAACCTCGCGGTGCTCGCCCTGCTGGCGCGGGGACGTCCGGGCACGGCGGCCGGTGTCGCGGGTGTGGCGGCGGCGCTGCTGGCCAGGCGGCTGTCACGGCTGCCCGCCGACTGGAGCCTGGCCGCCGCGATCGTCGGGAAGGGCGTCGCCGCCGACGCCGCCGCGATCGGGCACGCGCTGCGCCGCGAGTGGTGGCCGCTCGGCCTGGTCGCGCTCGCCGCCTCCCGCCGCAGCCGTCTCGCCCGCGCCGCGGCCGTGGCCATGCTCGCGCCGATCGCGCTGGAATGGCTGCGGCAGCGTCCCGCCATCGACCCCGTCCGCTACACCGTCCTGCGTCTCGCGGAGGACGTCGCCTACGGGTCCGGGGTGACGGCGGCGTCCGCCCGCGCGCGCACGGCCGCCCCCCTGCTGCCGGACGTGCGGTTCCCCGAGTCGTTCCCGTCCGTCCGGGACCGGGCGCTCAAGGCCGCCGGACGGTGGATCGCGGCCGTCCGCCCGGCCGGCCGCGATCCGCGCTGAGCTCAGCGGTTCAGCGCACCGAGGTCCACGGGCAGCTGGGCGCCGGTGATGTACTTGCCCTCGTCGGACGCCAGGAACGCCACGATGTTCGCGATGTCCTCGGCCTCGACCATCTCGTAGGGCAGCGTCGGCATGTAGATGGGCGCGAGCATCGGGGCCTGCTCCAGCAGCTCGGTCATCTTCCCGGCGGTCATGCCGGTCCGCACCCCGTGCGGGTGGACGGTGTTGACCCGGATGTCGTGCTCGCCCAGCTCGTTGGCCAGCACCTTCGCCAGGCCCACGACACCGTGCTTGGACGAGGCGTAGTGGGCGAGGAACGGCAGCCCCTTCAGGCCGGCCACCGAGCTCGTGATGATGATCGAACCGCCCTGGCCCTGCTCGATGAGCGTCGGCACGGTGGCCTTGACCGTCTTCCACACCCCCGTGAGGTTGGTGTCGATGACGTCCTGCCACTGCTCCTCGTCGAGCTCCCAGGTGCGGCCGTAGTTCACGATCCCGGCGTTGGCCACCACGACGTCCAGCCGGCCGAGCTCGGCGACGCCCTCGCTGACGGCCGCCTGGAGCGCGGCGAGGTCGCGCACGTCCGCCTTGCGGGCCACCACTCGGCGTCCCCGCGCCTCCACCAGCTTGACGGTCTCGTCCAGGTCGGACTGGGCGGAGGGCTCGTAGGGGACGTACGAGCTGGCCGACCCCACGAGGTCGACGGCGATGATGTCGGCGCCCTCGGACGCGAGCCGGACGGCCTCCGCGCGCCCCTGCCCGCGCGCCGCGCCGGTGATGAAAGCGACCTTGCCTGCCAAACGCGCCATGGCTTCTTCCTCCACATGGGTCAAGACCCGGCGACGCAGGGTGGAAGGCCTTTTCGGGCGGACAACGGCTGCGCTGCCATCGGGCCGATAAGCGGTCGACAGCCATAGTGGCACTGAGTGTCAAAAGGGGCAAGGGTCCACTTGCCCCGCATCACCGCCGGTCACGAGCCCGTCACGGGCACGACGCGGGGGCGCCCCTGAGCGCGTCGCCGGCGCGGCCTTGAGCCCGCCACCGCCACCGGCGCCGACAGCACGGTGACGATGGCGGGGGCCGGGCCCCCGGCGGCCGGAGGTTCCCCCCGGATCCCCGGCCGCCGTCCGGCGGACCGCGCGGGAACACCGGTGGGGCGGCCCGCCCGGAGGCATCCGCCGTGCGACCGCGCGCGGCGCGTCGTCGCCCGTCCGGCCGGACGGCCCGTCACTCCCCATGCCGGGACGGCCCGTACCCCCGTGCGGCCGATGCCCATCCTGGCGGAGGCGGCGGCCTCCGCCATCGGTAGATGAACCGATTCCGGGTACCGATTCATGGTCGCCTTCCGTAGCACCGCGACTACACTTCAAAAGTCCCCTCTGGTTGCCGGGCGTCCGGCGGGAACTGACTCGGAGACGGCGTGGCGCTGAATGTGACGCTGGAACGGCAGACGGGAAGACTCCCCGCGGAGTTCACCAGCTTCGTCGGGCGGAAGGCGGAGCTCCACCAGGTCAGGCGGCTGATCGACGGGCACCGGCTGGTCACCCTGACCGGCCCGGGCGGGGTCGGCAAGACCAGGCTCGCGGTCCGCACCGCGACCCGCGCGCGCGACGCGTTCGACGGCGGCGTGTACTTCGTCGCCCTCTCCGGCCTCACCGAGCCGTCGCTGCTGGCCCAGGCGGTCTGCGACGCGCTCGGCCTCGTCGAGCAGGGCGGCGAGCCCGCCGCGTCCCGGCTCGCCGACCATCTCGCCGACCGGCGCGTCCTGATCGTCCTCGACACCTGCGAGCACCTCCTCGACGAGTGCGCCGCGCTGACCGAGGCGCTGCTGCGCAGCGCGCCCGGGCTGCGCGTGCTCGCGACCAGCCGCCAGCCTCTCGACGTGCTCGGCGAGCACACCATCGCGGTCGCGCCGCTCGGCCGGCCCGAGCCCGGCCGCGCCGATGCCGCGGACGGCGAGGAGTGCGACTCGGTCAAGCTGTTCGCCGAGCGCGCCGCCGCGGCCGTCCAGGGCTGGACGCTCACCCGCGGCAACCGCGACGCCGTCGTCCGGCTCTGCGACCGGCTCGACGGGATCCCGCTCGCCATCGAGCTGGCCGCGGTGCAGCTGCGGACGTTCTCGGCCGACCAGGTGCTGAAGCGGCTCGGCACCCGGCTGTTCCAGGCCCGCGGCGTGCGCACGAGCGTCCCGCGGCACCAGACGCTGCGCGCCGCGATCGACTGGAGCCACGCGCTGTGCTCGGCCGGCGAGCGGCTGCTGTGGGCGCGGCTGTCGGTGTTCGCCGGCGACTTCGAGCTCGACGCCGCCGAGCACGTCTGCTCCGGCGACGACCTGCCCGCCGAGCACGTCGTCGAGCTGCTCACCGGGCTGGTGGACAAGTCGATCGTGCAGCGCGCCGACCGCGGCGGCCAGGTGCGCTACCGGATGCTCGACAGCCTGCGGGAGTACGGCGTCGAGCGGCTCGCCGCGCAGGGCGGCGAGACGCTCCTCAGGAAGCGCTGCTTCGACTGGTACGCCGGGCGGCTCCGGACCGCCCGCGCCGAGCTTGCCGGCGCCGGGCAGGTCGGGTGGCTCGCCTGGTTCGGCAGCGAGCGCGCCAACATCCGCGCGCTGCTCGGCCACGTCCTGCCGACGGCGGAGACCGCGACGATCCGGGACGCGATGGAGGCGCTCGGCCGGCTCTGGATGCTGCACGGCATGGCGGGCGAGTGCCGGCACTGGATGGACCGGCTCCTGGAGACCCGCGACACCACCGGCGAGGGCTGGTCGGGCTTCCTCGGCGTCGCCGCCCTGACGATGGTCCTGCAGGACGACCTCGGCGCGGCCGGGGAGCTGCTCGACCGGGCGCTGGTGCAGGCGCGGGCGGAGGGGGACGACGACACGGCCGCCCTGATCGTCTCGTGCCAGGGGGTCGCGGCGCTGTTCGCCGGCGACGTCGACCTCGCGCTGCGGCTGCTCGGCGCCGCCGACGAGGTGCGCGGCGACGACGCCGCCGGCGACGTGCTGTTCCTGCTCGTCGAGGTCTTCCGCGGCGTCGCGTACCTGTTCAAGGGCGACTACCCGGCGGCCGTCGCGCACGCCGGGCAGGGCGCGCGGACCGGCGAGGAGCACGGGGAGCTGTGGGTGCGCTCCTACGGCATGCTCGTGTGCGGGCTGGCGCTGTGGCTCGCGGGCGACCTCGGCGCGTCCCTCGAACGGCTCTGCCGGTCGCTGCGGATCAAGCGCGACCTCGGCGACGAGCTCGGCATGACGCTCGGGCTGGAGGCGATCGCCGGGTGCCTGTGCAGCGGCGGCGAGTACGTCCGCGCGGTCCGGCTCCTCGGCGCCGCCGACCGGATGCGCGAGTCCACCCAGACCGCGTGGTTCGGCCCGCACCACGCGATGCTGCGCGAGATCCACACCGGCAAGGCCATGGAGGCGCTCGGCGAGCGGCGGTACCGCGCCGCGTTCGAGGAGGGCGGGCGGCTCGCGCCCGCGCACGCGATCCGGGACGCGCTCGGCGAACCCCCCGTCCCCGACGACCCCGCGGACGCGCCCGCGGCGGACGCCTGCCCGCTCACCGAGCGCGAGCTGCAGGTGGCGGCGCTGGTGGCGGAGGGGCTGTCGAACCGCGACATCGCCGAGCGGCTGACGATCGCCAAGCGCACCGCCGACTCGCACATCGAGCACATCCTGTCCAAGCTCGGCTTCTCCTCGCGCGCGCAGATCGCCGTCTGGATCACCGAGCAGGAGTCCTGACCCGGACGAGCGGCGGTTCACCCCCCGGCCCCGGTGCGTGTGCTCTCGATCACGGAGGGTAGGGCCTGGTCAGCACGTCGATGCCGATCGGGGGGTCAGCGGTGATGACGACGGTTCGGGCGGCCGCGCGCAGCCGGACGGGCAGGACGCGCGGGACGGGCGCGGCGGGGCGGCGGGCCTGACGTGCAGGGGTTCTCCACCGCGACGGTCTACGAGGGGCCGCTGTCGGAGGTCCCGCCGGACGGGCTGCGCAAGATCTGGCTCTGGGCCGTCCTGATCGCGGTCGGCGGGTTCCTGTTCGGCTTCGACACCGGCGTGATCTCCGGGGCGCTGCTCTACATCAAGACCGACTTCGGGCTGAACTCGTTCGAGCAGTCCAGCGTGGTCAGCGTGCTGGTGCTGGGCGCGATGGCGGGCGCGATGGGGTCGGGCCGCATCGCCGACCGGATCGGGCGCCGGAAGATCCTCGGTTTGGAGGGGCTGGTGTTCCTGGTCGGGACGGTCATCGCCGTCCTGTCCACCGGCTACGCGATGCTGGTGCTCGGCCGGCTCGTCCTCGGCCTCGCGGTCGGCGGCGCGTCGGCGACCGTGCCGGTGTACCTGTCGGAGATCTCCCCCAAGGAGATCAGGGGCCGCACCCTGACCCTCAACCAGCTGCTCATCACGATCGGCATCCTGGTCGCCTACCTGACCAACCTCGCGTTCTCCGGGGCCGGCGACTGGCGGGCCATGATCGGCGTCGGCGCGGTGCCCGCCGCGGTGATCGTCGTCGCGTCGCTGTGGGTGCTGCCGGAGTCGGCCGCCTGGCTCGCCGCGCGCGGCGAACGCGACGAGGCGCGCCGGCTGGTCGCGTCCGTCACCAACGAGGCCACCGCCGACCGGCTCCTCGACCGCTACGACCGGAACCGGGCGCGGCAGGACGACGACCGGACCGGGTGGCGGTCCCTGCTCGCCGCCGACGTCCGGCCCGCGCTCGTCGTCGGGCTGGCGCTGGCGGCCGTGCAGCAGTTCGGCGGCATCAACACGATCATCTACTACGCCCCGACGATCATCGAGGAGACCGGGCTGACCGCGTCCAACTCGATCGTCTACTCCATCGCCATCGGCGTCATCAACCTGGTGATGACACTGGTCGCGATCCGCGTCATCGACCGGGCGGGGCGCCGCCCGCTGCTGCTGTTCTCGCTCGGCGCGATGACGGTGATGATGGCGCTGCTCGGGCTGTCGTTCGTCGCGGGCTGGTCGTCCGGGCTGTCGCTGGTGTTCATGGTGCTGTACATCGCCGGCTACGCGGTCGGGACCGGGCCGGTGTTCTGGACGCTGATCGGCGAGATCTTCCCGCCGCGCGCCCGCGCCGCCGGGTCCAGCGCGTCCACCGCGGTGAACTGGCTCGCGAACTTCGTCGTCAGCCTGGTCTTCCTGCCGATCGCGGGCGTCCTCGGGCAGGGCGAGACGTTCTGGATCTTCGCGGTGATCGCGGGGCTCGGCTGGGTCTTCGTGAGCCGCTTCGTCCCGGAGACCAAGGAGCGCGACTTCACCGAGGTCGACGCCGACCTGCGGTCCCGGTTCGGGGAGCGCGCCCCCGCCTGAGGCGGCGCCGTCAGCGGGTGAGCCGCTCCCAGTGGCGCCGGACGTCGTCCCAGGGGAAGCGCGGGCCGGGGTCGATGCGCCGCCGCACCAGGACCTCCGGGTCGTCGGACGCGGGGATCAGCTCCCGGTCCAGATCGCTGTGGCGCACCAGGCGCGCGACCGAGGGATGCGTCTCCGTGAGGACGGTCAGCAGCGCCATGAGCGCCGCCGTCTGCTCCGGCGGGAAGTCCTCGGAAGGGACCTGCGACCGCGAATGGAAATGGTCGGGATGGCGGCCGGTGTTGACCAGCTCGATCCCGATCGACGGGGTGTTGTGCCCCGCGGCGTGCGCGGCGACCCGGTCGAGCGGCACGAAGCGGTGGCAGCTCCCGTCGCGGTCCACGTAGAGGTGGCCGCACACCCCGGTCCCGTCGTCCTTCCCGTCCGCGCTCCGCTCGGCGTAGTCCCAGGCCTCCGACAGCGTCGGGATCTCCGTGGCGTGCAGGACGACGGTCGTGATGGACTCCGGCGACCGCCGCTCCAGCGACCCCCACCAGGAGACGAGCCGGTCGTCCACGGGCGGACCTGCGGGCGCGGTCATGATCCCCATGCTAACGAGCCCGGCCGGTCACGCGTCCGGCTCGGCCGAACCGTCCGCGTCCTCGTCCTCGGCGTCGGCGGAGTCGTCGTCGGCGCCGGTCAGGCGCGCGCTCAGGCGGTGCGAGACGCGGACGTCGCGGTAGGTGGTGTTCCGCTTCACGGGGCGGGGCAGGTTCCGCCGGTCGGTGCTCGCCCCCGACTCGCCCTCGGGGTCGGCGCCCGCCCGCTCCTCGACGTCCGGCGTATCGTGGATGACGAGTTCGTCCGCCTTCACCGAGGCACTGATCTCCACGTCCGGTTCGCGCATCGCTCCTCCTCACATCCCCGGCAGGCGCTTGAGGACGCCGCCGATCAGGTCCCGGCCGGCGCGGACGGACTTCCTGGTCAGCGCCGCCGCCAGCTCCCCCGCCGCCAGCTCGTCGGCCTTCTCCGGCCCGTCCCGCACCGCCCGCCGCTCCCGCTCGTTGCGCTGCTCGCGCGGGTCTCGCCGCTCGTGCTGGTCGCGCCGCTGCTGCGGGTCACGCCGGTCACGCTCGTCCCACCACTCGCGCTCGTCGCGCCACTCGTGCGAGTCGCGCTGCTCCCGCTCGTCCCGCCGCTCGCGCGGGTCGCGGCGCTCGCGGTCATCCCAGGGCTTGCGGGGGGTGCGTCGCTCCCGGCGGTCCTGTGGCTCGGGCTCGGGGTCGTCGTGGCGGGGCCGCGGGCCGGGGGCGGGCGGTGGCGGGGCAGGGCGCGGGCGTTCCGAGCCGGGTTCGCGCCCGACGTGCGGGCGGCGGGGCGGCCTCCGGGCATCGACCCCGTTCCGCGCGCGCCCTACGCCGCCGCCCGGG
>NZ_WBMR01000279.1 GCF_008923365.1 Actinomadura montaniterrae | reverse complement strand
ACGTGATCGGGACGGCGGCGCGGGCGACCCGGCCCCAGCCGCGTCACGTTGATGGCGTCCAGGACCGCGACGAACTGCGGGCTGTCACCCCACTGACCAGGAGTGACCAGGAAGGACAGGACCCGGCAGCGGCCGTCGGCGGCCAGATGAATCTTGGTGGACAACCCGCCGCGGGAACGTCCTAGTGCTTCGCCTGCCGGGCCACCTCCTCCAGCAGGGCGACCAGCTCGCGCCATGACGGGTTGTCCTGGTTCGTCCCGGCGCCGTCCCCCCTTTCAGGTGGGGCGGGCGGCGGCCGGTGCGGGGCGCCGGCCGCGTGCTGATGCGCCCGCTGGATCGTGGAATCGACCGACACCCGCCAGTCGATGTCCCCGGCGGCGTCGGCCTGGGCGCGCACCACCTGAAGCAGCCGCTCCCAAGTCCCATCCGCCGACCAGCGCCGAAACCGCTTGTAGACAGTGATCCACTCCCCGAACTCCGGCGGCAGATCACGCCAGGGCACACCGGTCCGCACCCGATGACAGATCCCATTGATCACCCGACGATGGTCGACCCACCGACCACCCCGCCCGCCCGTCGGCGGCAGCAACGGCGCCAGCCGCTCCCACTGCGCATCGGTCAAGTCACCACGACCCATCAACCCACAGTGACCCAACCAACGCCCACCGTCAGCCGATCCAAGAAACAGGCCCTAGTCGGCCCGCCAGTAGATGGCGCGGTACCAGATCTCGCCGAGGGCGCGGATCGCGGCCTCGTCGTCGATGTCGGCGTCCTCGCCCGCGCCGGCGAGGCGGTCGTAGCAGAACTGGTTGAGCATCGCGACGATCGCCGCGGCCGTGAGGCCCGGGTCGACGCCGGGGCAGTAGCCCTCCCGCTGCGCGCGCCGGACGCTCTCGGCGATGCTCTCCACGGCGTCGTCGCACAGCTCGCGCCAGTGCCCGGCGAACTCCTCGTTGATCATGGCGAGCTGGAAGACGCCGACCATCTCGGCGAGCCGTTCGCGATAGGTCATCCAGTGCGCGCGCGCCGACTCCATGACGCGCTCGCGGTGCGGCACGCCGTGCTTGTAGGCGACCACCGCGCGGGCCTTGGCCTCGGCGCGGAAGTCGTCCGCCCAGTGGGCGAGCAGGTCTTCCTTGGAGTCGTAGTAGTTGTAGAACGAGGCGGGCGAGCGGCCGGCCTCCTGCGCTATGTCGGCGACCGTCATCGCGAGGAAGCCCTTGCGGGCGATGATCCGGCGGGCGGCGGCCTCGATCGCGGCGAGCGTCTTGCGCCCGCGCACGGTCGGACGCGTGGTCTGATCCTTCTCCACACCTGAACCTAACACCGGTTTCTCCTCGTGCCGGGACGCCCGGGAGCCCCGCGGGCGCGTCCCCGGGCCCTTTACAGCGGGGCCGGCGCGAGAGAGTATCTAAATCTGACGTTAGCATTAGATTATCCGCACCCGAGGAGTGAGCATGAGCGCAGAGAGCACCGGCGGGGAGCCGGCCTTCCGCATCCGCGGCTTCAACCACGTCGCGCTGGTCTGCTCGGACATGAAGCGCACCGTGGACTTCTACAGCGGCGTCCTCGGCATGAAGCTGATCAAGACGCTGGACCTGCCGGACGGCATGGGCCAGCACTTCTTCTTCGACGCGGGCAACGGCAACTCGCTCGCCTTCTTCTGGTTCCCGAACTCCCCGGAGGCCAGCCCCGGCGTCGCCGCGCCGGTGACGGTGCCGGGCTTCGGCGAGTGGATCAGCGGGATCGGGTCGCTCAACCACGTCGCGTTCGACGTCCCGCCCGACATGTTCGAGGAGTACCGGGCCCGGCTGAAGGCCAAGGGCGTGAAGGTCGCGCCGATCGTCAACCACGACGACAGCCCGACCCAGGTCGCCCGCTCGATGCACCCCGGCGTGTACGTCCGGTCCTTCTACTTCCAGGACCCGGACGGCATCCTGCTGGAGTTCGCGTGCTGGCTGCGCGACTTCACGCCCGAGGACGTCGCGCACGAACCGCGCACCGCCGCCGACCGCGACACGCCCCTCCAGGGCTGACGGGGCACCGGGCCGTGCAGAGCTGGATCCACGTCCTCGAATGGCGCGCGTCGGCGCACCGCGACCGGACCGCTGTCCGCGACGACCGCGGCGCCCGCCTGACCTACGGGGAGCTGCTGGACGCGGTGGAGCGCCGCGCCGGCGGCTGGGCCGCGCTCGGGATCGGCGACGGCGACGTCGTCGCGGTCATGGCGCGCAACAGCGCCGACTTCCTGGTCCACGCGCTCGCGCTGATGCGGGCCGGCGCGATCCCCGCGTTCGTCAACTGGCGGCTCGCCGCGCCGGAGCTGGCGCGGCTCTGCGCGCTCCTCACCCCGGTCGCCGCCGTCGCCGACCCCGCCTTCACCGGCACCGTCGGCAAGGCCGCGCCCGGCCTGCGCGCCCGCGTGGTGATCGGGACGGCGGACGGCGGCTGGGTCCCGGACGCGGAGCTGGACGCTCCCCCGCCGCCCCGGCCCGCCGAACGGCTGTCCGCGACGGGCGTGTTCGGGCTGATGCACACCAGCGGCACGACCGGGCGCCCGAAGGCGATCCCGCTGGACAACGCCTCGCTCATCCGCAGCCTGTCCGGCTTCGCCATCGAGATCGGCGACCAGGTCCCCGGGTCCCGGCACCTGCAGCTGATGCCGCTGTTCCACCTCGCCGGATGGGCGCAGGCGATGCAGTGCGTGCTGACGGCCGGGGAGCTGATCGTGCACGGCGCGTTCCAGCCGGACGCCGTCGTCGACGCGATCGCGACGGACCGCGTCGAGTTCTTCACCGCCGGGCCCACGCTCATCGACATGCTGGTCGCCGAGGTGCGGGGCCGCGCCGTCCGGCCCGACCTGTCGTCGCTGCGGGAGATCCAGTACGGGTCCGCGCCGATCACCCCGGCGTCGCTGCGCGCCGCGCTCGACACCCTCGGCTGCCGGTTCCGGCAGATCTACGGCAACACCGAGTGCCAGTCGTTCATCAGCCTCCTGCACCCCGACGACCACGTGCCGGACGGCCCGCACCTGGCGAGCGCCGGGAACGTCACGCTCGGCTGGGAGGTCCGCGTCACCGGGCCGGACGGGTCGGACGTGCCGCCCGGCGAGCCCGGCGAGCTGCTCATCCGCGGCGACTCGCTGACCAGCGGCTACTGGCGCGACCCGGACGCCACGGCCGCCGCGTTCACCCCGGACGGCTGGTACCGCACCGGCGACGTCGTCCGCATCGACTCCGGCGGCTACCTGTTCGTCGTCGACCGCGCCAAGGACATGATCATCAGCGGCGGGGAGAACGTCTTCCCCGCCGAGGTCGAGGCCGCGCTCGCCGAGCACCCGGACGTGGCGGAGGTCGCGGTGATCGGCGTCCCGGACGAGCGCTGGGGCGAGGCCGTCCACGCCGTCGTGGTGCCCGCCCCGGGTGCCGCGCTGTCCGGCCCCGCCCTCATCGACTGGATCCGCGACCGGATCGCGCACTTCAAGTGCCCCCGCACGATCGAGTTCGTCGACGCCCTCCCCCGCAACGCCACCGGCAAGGTCGTGAAGAACGACCTGCGGACCGCCCGCCGCTGACTCCCCCCGGAGCCCGCGGTGGGCGGACCGCCCCGCTGACCCGGCCCCTCCGCGGGTCAGCGGCGCTCCCTCGCTCCCCGGCCGCCGGGCCCCCGCCCGCCGGCGGCCGGGGCGCGGCGCCCCGGCGTAGAGGCGCGCGCCCCGGGGTACGGGATCATCACTGTCCGTGACGCTCCGCCGGCACCCGCCCGCGCGGCGTCCTCCCGCGAAGGAGCGGTCCCGTGATCCCTGCCGAGCAGCTGAGCGAGCCGGCCGTCCGCGCCCTGGTGGACGCGATCAACGCCAACGACGTCGACGCGTTCCGCGCGGCGCTCACGCCCGACGCGACGATGAGCGACGACGGCAGCGACCGCGACCTGCGGCAGTGGGCCGACCGCGAGATCTTCTCCTCCAACGGGCACATGGACGTCGAGTCCGAGGCCGACGGCGGCCGGTCGCTGGTCGCCCGGTACCGCAACGACACCTGGGGCGAGATGCGGACCGCATGGCGCTTCGACGTCCGCGACGGCAAGGTGAGCCGCTTCGAGACCGGCCAGGCCTGACCGCCCGGCCCGGCCGCCCGCTCGCCCGGTATCAGCGGCGGGCGGGGTCGCTCGCCAGCTCGGACAGGTTCATCGCCATCGTCCGGTGCACCGCCGGGACGAAGTCGAGGGCGCGGAGCGCGGTGTTGCGGATGCCGCGCAGCGGGCCGCCGCTCACGGTGGCGACGCGGGTGATCTTGTGGGTGAACGCGACGACCTCCTCGGCGACCGGACGGCGCTCCGCCTCGTACTCGTCCAGGACGGTCCCGGAGGCGCCGTCGCGCAGCACGGCGGTCAGCTTGGCCGCGAGGTTGAGCGCGTCCTGGATGCCGGTGTTCATGCCCTGGCCGCCCGCCGGGCTGTGCACGTGGGCGGCGTCGCCGGCGAGGAAGAGCCGTCCGGCGCGGTAGTGGTCGGCGAGCCGGTGGTGCACCCGGAACCGCGAGCTCCACACCAGGTCCTTGACGGTCACGGGGTGTGCGCGCGGGCCGCGCTCGTCCAGCAGCGCCTGCACGTGCGCGAGGTCCGGCGCCTCGGGGGCGTGGTCGACGGTCGCGACGATGCGGTGCCGGCCCCCGGGCAGCGGCGCCACCACCGTCACGCCCTCGGCGGAGAAGAAGAGCATCACCTCGTTCGGGACGTCCGGCCAGTCAAGGTGGACGTCGGCGAGCACGAACGACTGGGCGTAGGTGTCGCCGGTGAACGCGATCCCGGTCTTGTCGCGGACGACGCTGTGCATGCCGTCCGCGCCGACCGCGTAGCGGGCCCGGATCGTCCGGCCGTCCTTCATGGTCGCGATGACGTGCGGGCCGTCCTGCCCGATGTGGGCCAGCTCGTGCGGGCGCAGGACGCGCCCGCCGGCGGCGCGCAGCCGGTCGCCGAGCAGTTCCTCGGTGACGTTCTGCGGGACGAGCAGGGTGAACGGGTAGTCGGTGGGGAGCGAGCCGAAGTCGACCTTCAGCAGCACCCGGTCGCGCTCGCGGACGGTGAAGCGGGGGACGACCACGCCCCGTTCGACCAGGTCCCCGGTGACGTCGATGTCGCGCAGCACCTCGAGCGTCCGGGCGTGGACGACCGCGGCGCGCGAGGTGTTCGCCCCGGCCGCCGCCTTGTCGATCAGCACGGCGTCGACGCCGGCGCGGGCGAGGGCCGTGGCGAGGGCCAGGCCGACCGGCCCGGCGCCCACGATGAGGACGTCGGTGGTGCCGGGAAGCTCGTCGGGCATGGGAGTCCCCTTCCTCCGGGAAAGTCCTCTACATCCGTAGAGGCGGGCGCCACTCTACACTTGTAGAGTCGCGGAGGGAGGAGAGGTGACCGACACCACAGCGGGCCAGGGCGCCGACCGCCGGCGGCTGCTCGCCGAGGCGGCGATCAGCACGCTGGCGCGCGCCGGCATGCGCGGCCTGACGCACCGCGCGGTCGACGAGACCGCCGGGCTGCCGCCCGGGTCCTGCTCGTACTACTTCCGCACCCGGCAGGCGCTCCTGCAGGGCGCCGTCGAGCGGCTCGCCGAGACCGACCTCGCGGAGATGGCGGAACGGCCCCCGCTCGACCACCCGGCGACCCTCGCCGACATCGCCGAGCGGGCGGCCGCCCTCATCGCGCACATGACGACCGCCGGCCGCGAGCGCGTCCTCGCGCGGTACGAACTCGTCCTGGAGGCGACCCGGCGGCCCGAGCTGAAGGACGTGCTGGAGGCGGCGGCCGACCGGCACCGGGCCCTCATCGAGGGCATCCTCGCCGCGGCGGGCGCGCCCGTCGCCGCCGGGCGCGCCCCCGCCCTCGTCGCCTGCCTCGACGGCCTCCTCCACGAACAGGTCGTCGGCACCGCCGACCTGACCCCTACCGAACTCCGGAGGACGGTGCGCACCCTCCTCGAATCCTTCACCGCCCCTCCGTGACCAGGACCCGGTGCGCTGCGACGCACCCCGGCCGTCGCGCGAGCGCGTTATCTGCCCGGGGAGGCGAAGCCGGAGGCGAGCCTCCCCGGGCAGCTCGCGAAGCGAGGTCGCGCTCGCACAAGCACGGTCAGGGGTGCGAGCCGCCAGGCGAGTACCCCTGGGCCGGGGTTGCGGAGAACACAGCCGCGAAGCGCTCGTCGGCGCGGTCGAGCTGGCCGGTGATGTGCTGCTTGACCTGGGCTTCCAGCGGGGTGTCGGGGCGGTTGACCAGCTCCCGGAGCGGCGGGACGAGCGGCCGGTACTTGCGGGCGAGCTTGCGGACCTTCGGGCCGGTGGTGTGCATCAGCCCGACGCCGTTGTCGGTGAAGTCGGAGACCTTGATGATGCGCGCGGACGGGTTCCGGTCGAGGCTCTCGGCGACGTGCGCCCGGTACTGGGCGTGGACGTCGCCGCCGCGGTCGTAGACGGGGTTCGTCACCGCGCGGACGAGCCCGGCGACGCGCGGCCCGAACTCCGCCTCCAGCACGTCCAGGGCCGCCTCGCGCGGGTCGCCGCGACCGTGGCCGTCCCCGGCGAGGTCGGCGGGGTGGTCCTCGACGGAGTCGTGCAGGAGCGCGGCGACGAGGACGTCCACGTCGTCCACCCGGTAGTGGCACATGACGCGCAGCGTCACGCGGAGCAGGTGGTTGATCGTGGGCTCGCTGACCCGGCGGTCCTGCCGGTGCAGGTCGCTCGCCAGGGCCAGGGCGGTGCTGAGGCGCCGCCAGTCCGGTTCGGGGAAGCGGAGGATCTCGCGGGAGAACCGGTCGCGGAGGCCGGCCTCGCCGTACACCGCGGTGATCGTGTGGAGCGGAAGGGTCTCGAGAAAGCCGGGCACCGTGCTCCCCTCTCGCGGGAAGGAGTCCCCGGGTCCGGAGTGTGCGGTCCGTCCCGCGTACAAATCGGACGCGATGTGTGATCATCCGGTTCCGCCCGCACGACGGAAGGACGCCCCGGATGGCCTACTCGCTCGCCGACTTCCCGGACCTCGTCGGCAAGGAGCTGTTCTGCTCGGACTGGGAGCTCATCGGAAGCGCCGACGAGGAGGCGTTCAGGCACGCGACGTTCCTGCGCGAGGACTTCATGGGCCGGCCGGTGTCCGGGGGCGGCGGGTCCGGCGAGCGGACGGTCTCGGGGTTCCTGCTGCTGTCGATGCTGGTCGCGTTCCACAAGCGGGAACTGGACCTCGGCTCCGGCGGGCTGAACTACGGCGTCGACAGCGTCCGGTTCCTGCGGCCGGTGCGGACCGGCCGGCGCGTCCGGGCGCGGGCGACGCTCCTCGACGTCCGGGAGAAGGACGCCGGGACGCGCGTGCTGACCCGCAACGAACTGGAGACCGAGGGCACCGGGAGCCCGGCGATGGTCGCCGACTGGATCACGTTCTTCCCGCGCGACGGCGCCTGACGGTTTCCCACTGAGCGAGACATCGCGCTGCCATCGGCGCCGCCGTCCTGCACGCTCCGAAGGTCAGGTCCCTCGTCGCGAAGGAACCGCAGCATGGCCGGCTGGACTCATCGGTACGCGCGCATCAACGGCCTCGACGTCCACTACGTGGAGCAGGGCGAGGGGCCGCTCGTCGTCCTCCTGCACGGGTTCCCGCACCTCTGGTTCAGCTGGCGGCACCAGATCGGGCCGATCGCCGACGCCGGCTTCCGGGTCGTCGCGCCGGACATGCGCGGCATGGGCGGGACGAGCGGCCCGGACGACCACCGCCAATACGGCGTCGAGCACATCGTCGGCGACGTCACCGGGCTCCTCGACCACCTCGGCGCGGAGCGGGCCGTGTTCAGCGGCCTCGACTTCGGCCTGTTCGCCGCCTACGACCTCGCCTACCACCACCCCGAGCGCGTCGCGGCGATCATCGGGCTGGAGAACCCGTTCTTCACCCCGAGCGACGAGTCGCCGCTGACGCTCGCCGCCCGCCAGGCGAAGCGGCACTTCAACCACATCCACTACTTCGCCGAGCCGGGCGCCGCCGACCGGGACCTCGGCGCGGCGCCCCGCGAGTTCCTGCGCAAGGTCTTCTACGCGCTGTCCAGCGACTACCACTACCTCGACGTCTGGCGGAAGCCACCCGGGACGACGTACATCGACGCGCTGCCGGACACCCCGCCGGTCCCCTGGAACTGGCTGACCGACCTGGAACTGGAGTTCTACGTCGACGCCTACAGCCGCAGTGGATTCACCGGCGGGCTGAACTGGTACCGCGCGATGGACCTTTCCTGGGAGCACCGGAAGGCGTACAAGGGCCGGAAGAATCCCGTGCCGTTCTATTTCATCGGCAGCGAGCAGGACGCCGACCTGGAGGGCTGGCACGGCGACGACCCGCTGAGCAGACTGCACGAGCATTACGAGGACGTCCGCGACGTCCGGATGCTCAAGAACGCGGGCCACATGATGCAGATGGAGAAACCCGAGGAGACGACCGCGACCATGCTGGAATTCCTCGCGAGGAGCGGCGGATGGGCCTGACCGGAGACCGGGTGGCGGTGGTCACCGGGGCGAGCCGCGGCGCCGGTAAGGGCATCGCGCTCGCCCTCGGCGAGACCGGCGCGACCGTGTACGTGACGGGGCGCACCCGCGCCGACGGCGACGCGGACCTGCCGGGCAGCGTCTTCGCCACCGCCGAGGAGATCGGCGAGCGCGGCGGCACCGGCGTCCCGGTGATCTGCGACCACTCCGACGACGACCAGGTCAGGGCCCTGTTCGAGCAGGTCGAGCGGGAACGCGGCGGGCTGGACGTCCTGGTCAACAACGCGTTCACGATCCCCGACGGCCTGACCCGCAAGGGCCCCTTCTGGGAGAAGCCGCTCGGGTTGCAGGACATGCTCGACGTCGGCATGCGGTCGGCGTACGTCGCGACGTACTACGCGGCGCCGCTGCTGGTCCGTGGCGACGGCGGGCTCGTCGTGAACACGTCGTCGTTCGGCGGACGCTGCTACATGCACGGCCCCGCCTACGGCGCCGGAAAGGCCGCCGTGGACAAGATGGCCCACGACATGGCGGTCGATTTCCGTCCCTACAACGTCGCCGTCATCTCGCTGTGGATGGGGCTGCTGAAGACCGAACGGAACCAGGCCCTTTTCGACGGCGTCCCCGACAAGTACGCCTCGTTCGCCGCCGGAGCCGAGTCGCCGGAGTTCAGCGGCCGGGTCATCGACGCCCTCGCCCGTTCCGCCGACCCGATGAAATGGACGGGACAGGTCCTCATCGGCGCGGAACTCGGCGAGGAGCTCGGCGTCACCGACATCGACGGCAGCCGCCCGCACTCCCACCGCGCCATGCTCGGCGACCCGCCCACCTACAACCCGGCCGTGGTCGAATAACAGCCGCTCTGATCAGCGGATCACTTGTTCTTGCGGGGGACGTAAAGGCGGATGTCGTCGATGACCGCCTCGCCCTCGTAGTAGTTCAGGTGCGGGTCGCCGATGACGAAGGAATCGGGGTACGCCGAGCCCTTCGGCCACGTGTGCGGGGTGACCCACGTTCCGTTCGGGCCCTTGTGGACGAGCTTGCGGTCGAAACGGCCGTCGTACTCGCCCGGCGTCTGGTTGTAGTGCCAGATCGGGCGGCCGTTCTCGATGAAGTCGTGGTGGACGCGCAGTGTCGCCTGCCCGATGAACCGGAACGGGCCGCTCATCTCCAGCGTGTACCCGGTGTCGTCGCGCTCGACGGCGAACCGGTACGACGCCTTCGGCAGCAGTTGCGGCTGGAGTTCCGCGCTGGTCAGGTGGCCCTCGAACCGCTTGCCGGGCCCGTACGGCTGGTCGAGCGACGCGTTCCCGCAGGCGGTCTTGGCGTAGTACTCGGTGCTGATGTCGTTGTCGGGGCCGCCGATGAACTTGTCGCCGCGCGCGAACAGCGCGTTCACGCCGTTGAAGGTGCCGTCGAACGTCCGGTACATCTTGCGGGTCTTCGGGTTGCAGGTCGCGGCGCGCTTCCAGCGGGGAAGGTCGCTGTAATAGCCGTCCATGATGACCTTGCGCCGGAAATGGATGTCCGGGTTGCCGTGCGGCGCGGGCGTCGCGTAATCGAGGATCGTCATGTAGTAGAAGCCGTTCTCCCGCGTCACGTCGTGGTAGTCGCAGCGCGACTTTCCGGGGAGCGCGCCGGTGAACGTCCACGGGTAACGGGTCTTGCAGGGCTCCTTGGTGTAGCCGTTGTGGCGGCCGTTGTAGTCGAACGTGCCGTTCCGCTTCCCGCCGAAGTCGATGCCGCGCAGCGTCATCTCGACGCGGTAGTGCCGCGGCAGCGGGCGGGTCGGCCGGATCAGCACGCCCGCGTCCCAGCTCGGCTCGGAGAGCCGCGCGGCCTTCTGCCCGCCGGGCAGGGTGACCGTCGACAGGCCGGGGCGGGAGTCGGGCCGTCCGTCGTGGTTCTTGTCGACAGCGGCGACCTCGGCGGTCAGCCATCCCCTGCTGCCGAACGCGACGCGCTTGCGGTACACGTTCAGCGTCGCCATCTGCTTCTTGAAGAGCGGGCCGCTCATCCTCGTCCAGGCCTCGCCGTCGTCGTCGAACGCGTCGACGTTCCACGGGCTGCGCTTGCCCTGCGGGTCGAGCCGCCACTTCGCGCCGTCGACGCGCAGGGGCCGGTTGAAGTTCTCGGCGTCGACCAGGACCCAGCGTCCCTTGCCGTTCGCGGCGACCGCGTTCCCGGAGGACGCGTTCGCGGCGACCGCGTTCCCGGAGGACGCGTTCCCGGAGGACGCGTTCCCGGCGGGCGAGGGCCACGCCACGGAGGCGGTGGTCATGGCGGTCGCCCCGGCGGCGGCGATGGCGGCCTTCCAGCTTCTCTTCACGGCGTGACTCCTCGAATGCCCGGACCAAAGGGGCGCAGTGCCCTCCGGTGGTCAATCAGAGAGCCCGCCTCCCGTGGACATGGCGTCCGACATGCGGTCTTGCCCCTTTCTTGGCCGGTCCCGGCGCCGTCCCGGGGACGCTCCTGAAGAAGCCCTGGAATTTTCGGTTATCGCCCGTCCCGCGCGGGGTCCGCTGCGTGTTCGCCCAGCCCCGACGAGAGAAGGATGTGGCATCGCCATGAGCTATCCCCCTGGCCCGGGCACCGGACGGCCGCGTCCCGCGAGGCCGCGCCCCGGCCGGCCGCGCAGGGCGTCCCGCCGCGTCGCCGCCTGGACGGCCGCGGGCGCGGCGGG
>NZ_WBMR01000278.1 GCF_008923365.1 Actinomadura montaniterrae | reverse complement strand
GGCGAACGGACATGGAAACCTCCAGGTCAGGGACCGTGATCGGTTGGGGGTGCGGCCCTCGGCGGCGTGCGTGGTGACTGTGCGCCGCGGGCGGCTTGGGCGAGGGGGACGGGGAGGGCATCGCGGGGATCGTGACGATCTCCAGGTCGGAGCAGAGCCCGCCGAAACCGTTGGTCCCGTCGAGCACGTAGCGCGCGTCGCGCACCGCCCAGGGGGTCTCCTCCGGGGCGTGGTAGAGGATGACGCGGCCGTCGTAGGGCTTCGGCTGGTACGCCTCCAGGGATCGGGTGTCCTGGTGGGACGTGAGCTGGTGGGTGAGGGCCGCGGGCGGGATGTAGTCCACCAGCGGCGCCGCACGCTCCATGACCAGCGCGAACTGCGCCTCCTCGTCCAGCCCGGACAGCTCGTCGTAGGTGAGCGTGACGTCCAGGCCGTACGTCTCGTTGATGTAGTCGGCGAACGCGGAGAACCGGCGGGCGAGGGTGTCGGACTCGTCGTCGACGGGCAGCGGGATGCCGGCGTCGAACAGCGCGACGAACTCGACCTCGCGTCCGGCGGCGGTGAGCTGCCGGGCGGTCTCGTAGGCGAGGACGCCGCCGAACGACCAGCCGCCGAGCCGGAACGCGCCCTCGGGCTGCGCTTCGAGCAGGTGCTGGACGTAGCGGGCGGCGCGTTCCTCGACGGACGGGGCGTCCTCGAACCGCTCCAGGCCGTAGACGGGCTGGTCCGCGCCGAGCAGGTCGATGAGCTGCCGGTAGCAGGCGGTGGTGCCGCCGGCGGGGTGCGCGATGAAGATCGGGCGGCGGTCCCCGGTGGGCTTGAGCGGCCGGACGGTCTGCCGGGCGGCCTCCTCGTCGGCGGCGCGGATGACCTCCGCGACGTTCTCCGCGGTCGGGACCTCGAACAGCTCACCGCGCGTGACCTCCCCGCCGAGTTCGGCGGCGACCATCGCGACGACCTGGTCGGCCTGGTGCTCCTGGCCGCCGAGGTCGGCGAAGAAGTCGGCGGTGACGCCGACCCGGTCGAGGCCGAGGACGTCCTCGAAGATGCGGACGGCGAGCCGCTCGGCGGCGTCGCGCGGCATCACGTAGCCGGACTCGGCGTTCGACACGGCGGTGGGGGCGGCGGCGTCGGCGAGGCCGAGCTCACCGGACGCCCACTCCTCGAACACGTTCACGCTCGCGCCCTGCAGCAGCACGGCGGGCGGGACCGTGAGGCCGAGGTCGTGCTCGACGCCGCTCTTGATCCGGACGGCGACGAGGGAGTCCAGGCCGAGGTCGGTGAGCGGGACGGCCGGGTCGAGGCGCTCGGGGTCGAAGCCGAGGACGGACGCGATCCGGTGCCGGATCTGCGCGGCGATCAGCGTGCGGGCCTCGGCGGGGTCGAGGTCCTTGAGGGCGTCGACGCCGGGCCAGTCGCCCGCGTCGTCGGCGCCGCGTTCCGCCGCGGCCTCGGTCAGCGCCGCGAAGTACGGCATGTTCCGGATCTCGGGGAACAGCTCGACGGCCGTGACGGGGTCGAAGCGGAGCACGCCCGTGGCGGTCATGCCGTGCGCGAGGAGCGTTTCGAGGGCTTCGGCGCCCTCCTCGGGGCTGATCGGGTCGATGACGGTGACCGCGGTGTCGGCGGCGCCGCCGACGCGCGACCAGGTGCCCCAGCCGATCGTGGTGGCGGGGCGGCCGTGCGCCCGCCGGTACGCGGTCAGCGCGTCGATCGCCGCGTTCGCCGCCGCGTACGCGGCCTGGCCGGGCGAGCCGAGCAGCGCGGCCGCCGACGAGTGCACGGCGAACCAGTCGAGGTCGAGGTCCCAGGTGGCGTCGCTGAGCCGCCGCGCGCCCTCGACCTTCGCCGTCCACACCCTGTGGAGATCGTCGGCGCCGAGGCCGGCGATCAGCCGGTCGTCGATCGCGCCGGCGCCGTGCACGACGCCGCGCAGCGTGAGGCCGCCTTCCCGGGCGACCTTCACGAGGCGCTCGGCGGTGCCGGGCGCGGCGATGTCGCCGAGGACGACGCCGACGTCCACGCCGCTCTCGCGCAGCTTCGCGATCACCTTCTCGGCCTCGGCGCCGGGGCCGCTCCGGCCGGACAGGACGATCCGGCCGGCGCCGCGCTCGGCCAGGAGGCGCGCGGTGACCAGGCCGATCCCGCCGTACCCGCCGGTGATGACGTAGGCGCCGCCGCGCCGGACGATCTTCTTCGGCTTCGCGTCCCCGGCGGGGAGCGCGGCCTGGGCGAGGCGTGCCACGTACCGGCGGCCGCCGCGCCAGGCGACCTCGCGGGCGTCGCCGTCGCCGAGCAGTTCCTCGACCAGGTCGCTGGGCCGGTCCACGTCGACGAGCGTCGCCCGCTGGACGGTCCGCTCGAACGCCAGGACGCGGGTCAGCGCGGCGGCGAACCCGTGTCCGGGCTCGCCGGCCTCGCCGTCCAGCACGGGGACGGCGCGGTGCGTCGCGACGTACAGGCGCGGGCCGTCGGGCAGCGAACGGCTCGTTTCCGCGATGGCGAGCACGAGGTCTTCGTCGACGAGGTCGGCGGACGGGACGAGCACGACGCCGTCCGCGCCGGAGGCGTCGCCCAGGTCGCCGAGGTCGCCGATGCTTCGGCGGGCGGCGCGGCGACCGCGGCCTTCCAGCCCGGCGGCCGTCGCGGCGGCGAGCGCGTCGCCGTCCTCGGCGAGGATCAGCCAGGCGCCGTCGCCGTCGCCGGCTTCGGGGGCATCGGACTCGTCCCACACCAGTTCGACCAGCTTGTCCGCGACGGGGACGGGGACGTCGTGGCGCTCGGTGCGGCGCAGCACGAGGCCGGTCGCCTCCACGAGGACCTCGCCGTCCGCGCCGAGCAGCAGGACGGTCCCGGTCATCTCGCCGTCGTCCTGGACCGCCGCCACGCGGACGTGCCCGCCGCGATGGGTGGGCCCGTGGACGCGCAGGCTGCCGATGGTCTCGGCGAGCCAGACGCCGCCGCCCGCGACCGCCGCCGCCTCCGCCGACAGCGCGGCGAGGCAGCGGTCGAACACCTCGGGGTGCAGCCGGTAGTGCCGCGACCCGCGCTCGGCGCCCGCGACCTCCGTCGCCGCGCCGTGCTCCGGCGCGGGGGCGGGACGCGGGTCCTCGCCGACGTCCGCGCTGGCCAGCCGCGCCCACGTGCCCGCGGGCGTCAGCGCGTGCACCTCGACGCGCTGCTCCTCCTCCGCGAACGTCGTCGTGACGGTCGTGTGCGCGGCGAGCGCGAGCGGGCGCTCTATCCACAGGCTGTTGACACGGACCGCGTCGGTGCCGAGCGCCGTCGCGCCCGCCGCGAGCGCCATCTCCGCGAACGCCGCGACCGGCAGCGCGGGCAGGCCGTGTACGGCGAGGTCGCCCAGCCACGGCTGCGCGTCCAGGCCGACGTCGGCGCGCCAGGCGTGCCGGTCCTCGCCGGGCAGCTCGACGTGCGCGCCGAGCAGCGGATGCTCGTCGCGGCCGCCGCGGTTGCGGGTGGACAGGTCGACCCAGTGGCGCTCGTGCCGCCACGGCGACTGCGGGACGTCCACGATCCGGCCGTCCACAGGCTGTGCGACGGCGAGGCCGTGCGCGGCGAGCGTCGCGAGCTGCGCGTGGAAGGTCAGGGTGTCGTCGGTTTCCTGGCCCTTCGGCGCGCGCTTCAGCGTGTGCGTGACGAGGGCGCCGCTGCCGCCGAGGGTCTCGCCGACCGCGTGCGCGAGGATCGGATGCGCGTTGACCTCGACGAACGTCCGGAACCCGTCCTCGGCCGCCGCCGACACCGCGTCCGTCAGCCGGACCGGGTTGCGCAGGTTCGCCGCCCAGTACTCGACGTCGAGACGGGCGTCCGCGCCGTCGAACGCGCGCGGGTCGGGCAGCGCGGTCGTGTAGAGCCTGATGCCGTCGGCGAGCGGCGTGCCGGGTTCGAGACCGACCTCGGCGAGCTGTTCGCGCAGGTCGGGCAGCAGCGGGTCGACCTGCGGGGAGTGGCCCGCGCCCTCCGCCTGCACCATGCGCGCGAGGCGGCCCTCCGCCTCCGCGCGCTTCACGATCTCGGCGACCTGGTCCGCGTCGCCCGTCACGACCGTCTGCTTCGGCGACGAGTGCACCGCCGCGTACACCTCGGGCAGCCCGTCCGCGAGCCGCTCGACGTCCTGCGCGGACGCGCCGAGCACCGCCATCGCGCCGCCGCCGACCAGCTGCGTCAGCAGCCTCGACCGCCGCACGATCACCCGGACGCCGTCCTGCGGGGTGAGCGCGCCCGCGACGACCGCCGCCGCGACCTCGCCCATCGAGTGCCCGATCACCGCGCCCGGCACGACCCCGTACGCCTTCCACATCCGCGCCAGGCCGAGCTGGATCGCGAACAGCACCGGCATCGTGTCGGCCGGGCCGTCCGGCTTGCGGCCCTCCTCCAGCAGCGACCACAGGTCCGGGCCGCCCTCCTCGGCGAACAGGCCGTCCAGGTCGTCGATCGCCTCGGCGAACGCCGGCTCCTCCTCCAGCAGCCGCTGCGCCATGCCCGCGCGCTGCGCCCCGTACCCGGAGAACACCCAGACCGGACGTCCCGGGACGCCGAGCGCCGACCCCGTCACCACGCCCGGGTGCGGGCGGCCCTCCGCGAGCGCCTTCAGGCCCTCGACCAGGCCGGCGCGGTCACGGGCCGACACCGCCGCGCGGGACCGGCCGCGACCGCCGCGCCGGTGCAGCGTCCGCGCCAGATCGGCGAGCCTCACGTCATCGCGGGCCGGCACCCACTCCGCCAGCAGCGCGGCATGGTCGCGGACGCGGTCGTCGCTCGTGTCCGACAGCGGGAACGTCCGCACCACCGCCGGATGGCTCGCGACCTCCCGCGCCGGAGCCTCCTCCAGCAGCACGTGCGCGTTCGTCCCGCCGAACCCGAAACCCGACACGCCCGCGCGCGCGGGATGGCTCCGCTCCGGCCAGGGCGTCTCGTCCGCGACCACCTTCAGGCGCAGCTCGTCGAACGGGATGTGCGGGTTCGGCTCCTTGTAATGCGCGCTGGCCGGGATCACCTTGTGATGCAGCGCCAGGACGGTCTTGATAAGGCCCGCTATGCCCGCCGCCGACTCCATGTGGCCGAGGTTGCTCTTCGCCGACCCGATCAGCAGCGGCTCGTCCGCCGTCCGGCCCGCGCCCAGCACCTCCCCGACGGCCTTCGCCTCGATCGGGTCGCCCAGGAACGTGCCCGTCCCGTGCGCCTCGATGTAGTCGACCTCGGCCGTCTCCACGCCCGCCGACGCGTACACGTCCCGCAGCAGCGCCCGCTGCGCGTCCGAGTTCGGCGCCACCAGGCCGTTCGACCGCCCGTCCGAATTGACGCCTGAGCCCCTCACCACCGCGAGGACCCGGTCGCCGTCGCGGACCGCGTCCGACAGCCGCTTCAGCACCACCGCGCCGCAGCCCTCCGCGCGGACCATCCCGTCCGCCGACGCGTCGAACGCCTTGCAGTGCCCGTCCTTCGCCGTCGCGTCCGCCAGGTCGAACGTCATCGTCACCGTCGGCGACAGCAGCACGTTCACGCCGCCGGCGAGCGCCACGTCCGCCTCACCGCTGCGCAGCGCCTGCACCGCCAGGTGCGTCGACACCAGCGACGACGAGCACGCCGTGTCCACGATCATGCTCGGGCCGCGCAGGTCCAGCAGGTACGACAGCCGGTTCGCGATGATGCTCAGCGCCGCGCCCGTCGCCGTGAACGGCTCCAGCGACGCCAGGTCCGACGCGGTGAACGCCGCGTACTCCGGCGCCGACACGCCCACGAACACGCCCGTGCGGCTGCCGCGCAGCGACGCCGGGCCGATCCCCGCGTGCTCGAACGCCTCCCACGCCACCTCGAGGACGAGGCGCTGCTGCGGGTCCATCACCGCCGCCTCGCGCGGGGTGATCCCGAAGAACTGCGCGTCGAACTCCGCCACGTCGTCCAGGAACCCGCCGAGCCGCGTCGTCTTCGCGAGCCGGTCGGCGACCTCGGGGGACCCGTCGTCGAACGGGTCCCAGCGGCCGTCCGGCACCTCGCGGATCGCGTCGCCCCGGCCCGTCAGGAACCGCCAGTACTCCGCCGGACCCGTCAGGTCGCGGTCGCCGCCGGGGAACCGGCAGCCGATCCCGATCACCGCGATCGGCTCGTCGTCCCGCGCCGCCGCCCGCACCGGCATCGCCTGCCCCGCCTCCGCCTCCGCCGGATCGGCTCCGCCCGCCAGCGCCCGGGAGAGCTTGCTGATCGTCGGGTGCTCCCACACCAGCGTCGCGGGGAGCGCCCGGCCCAGCATCTGCTCGAGATCCCCCGCGATCGCCACCGCGTCCCGCGACGCCAGCCCGAACTCCTCGAGCGGACGGTCCGGGTCGACCTCGGCCTCGGCGATCCTGGAGCGCCGCGCGATCTGCTCGATCAGGTGCCGGCGAATCGCGTCCTCGGCGACACGAGGCTCGCCCTCCGCGTTGTCGCGCGCGGCTCCGGAACGATCGTTGCTCTGCATGCGGTGGGTTCCCCCCATGAAACCGGGATCGTTCATCGAAGCGGAGGGACCACTTTGTCCTACGGTGACCGGCTCACGATGCGCATCCAGACCACTTTTCTCCCCGGCTACTTGTCACGGTGATGACAAGACTCGGCAGTAACCAATGTGGCCTGATGGGATAGTTGAGGGACTCTGGCCTAACAGCGGGCCGAGTGACCGGATGCCAACCAATAGTAACAATAGCCACGAACGCTTTTAGGGGGAAGCGGCGGATTTCCCGGTGGCACGGGACCCCGCCGCGGGATCAGGTGACCCGGGGCCGATACCGATGGGCGCTGGCGGTGGTGGCCGTCAGCGCGTTCATGACCACCATGGACAACACGGTGGTCTTCACCGCGCTGCCCAGGATCATGGCCGACCTCGGCATGTCGTCCTCCGCCAAGGACTGGGTCGCCACCGGCTACATCCTCATGTTCTCCTGCCTGATGATCACCGGCGGGCGGCTCACCGACATCTACGGCTGCCGCGTCACCTTCACCACCGGCATGGTCGTCTTCACCGCCGCCTCCGCGGTCTGCGGCCTCTCCCACACCTCCGAAGTGCTCATCCTCGCCCGCATCGTGCAGGGCGGCGGCGCCGCGCTCGTCCTGCCCGCCACGCAGGTCATGGTCACCGTCGGGCGCAACGACAAGCAGCGCTCCATCGGCAACATCGTCTTCATCGGCGCCGCGTCCAGCGCCACCGCGCTCGGCCCCACCATCGGCGGCATCATCGTCGAGCATTTCCACTGGGGCTGGATCTTCCTCATCAACATCGTCCCCGGCATCCTCGTCATCCTGCTCGGCGCCGTCGTCCTCACCGGCCGCAGCAAGAACCCGCACGCCCGCATCGACCTGCCCGGCGTGCTCATCTCCGCGACGATGCTGTTCGCCTTCATCTACGGCCTCGAGGACGGCAACAAGCACGGCTGGGCCGACCCGTCCGTCCTCAGCACCTTCGCCCTCGGCGCCATCGCGCTCGCCTGCTTCATCGTCGTCGAGAGCTGGGCCCCCGACCCGATGATCGACCTGCGGTTCTTCCGCAACCGCGTCTTCACCGGCGGCCTCGTCTCCCAGATGCTCTACGGCATCGGGTTCAACGGCATGATGTTCTACTCCCAGCCGTTCCTGCAGCGCTTCCTCGGCTTCTCCCCGCCCGAGGCCGGCCTCGTCATGCTGCCCCCCGCCCTCACGATCATGGTGCTGACGCCCGTCGCGTTCCTCCTCGCCACCAAGATCGGCCCCCGCCCCGCCATCGGCGCCGGCATGGGCCTGATGGGCGTCGGCATGGTGCTGTTCTCCACCCTCGGGATCGGCGACGGGTACGCCGACCTCATGCCGGGCGTCCTCCTCGTCGGCGTCGGCGCCGCCCTCGCGATGCCGCTCGTCATGTACGTCCTCAAGGCCGTCCCCGAGAAGCGCGCCGGCGTCGCCAGCGGCGTCATCAACGTCATCCGCGAGGCGTCCGGCGCGTTCGGCATCGCCATCGTCGGCCTGCTCATCCAGACCGTCCCCGACGAGGGCGCCAGCGCCAAGGCCCTGGAGACGTTCCGGCAGGGCACCTCGTCCGGGCTCGTCCTCGGCGCCGTCCTCGTCCTCATCGGCGGCGTCATCAGCGGCCTCACCCTGCCCAGCCGGCGCGGCTGGCTCGGCCCCAAGCACGGCAAGCAGGCCCCCCTCGTCACCGAACCCGCCACCGCCGCGCGCCCCGAACCCGCCCTCGCCACCGCCACCGCCGCCACCGCCACTCCCCGCGACCCGCTCCCCGTCGTCCCGGGCCCGGACCCCGCCGGCGCCGTCCCGTCCGCCGGTCCCGTCCCCGAGCCCGCCCCCCTCATGACGGAAACGGACACCATGGCCGCACCCCGCACCCCCGGCCCCCACTGGTGGAGCGACACCCCCGACGACGACGCGCCCGCCGCCTGGCGCCCCACCCCGCCGGACGCGACGTCCCCCTGGCAGGACTGGGCCGACACCGCCATCCCGACCTGGACCAGCCCCGCCGAGGAGCCCCCGCCGCCGCCCACCAGCAAGTGGTTCGACGACGAGTCCGCGGCCCGCTCCCGCGGCACCCTCCCGCTGGACGCCGACCCCCTCGCCACCCTCCCCGACCGCTGGACGCCCGGCGGCTCGCCCCTCCCGGCCCCCACCCCCGCCACCGAGCCCATCGCCGCCGCCCTCCTCAGCGAACTGGCGTCCCGCGGCAAGAACCCCCCGCCCAACGAGCCAGCCGCGGACGGCGAGAACCCCGCCGCGCAGGACCCCGAGGCCGCCCCCGGCAGCGCGGCGTCGCCCCCGCCCGACGAGACGCGGGAAGCGAGCCGCCCGCTCGACGCTCAACCCGCCGGCGAGGCTCCCGGCCTCGCACCCGAAACGCCCCGACCTGATGCCGCGGACCCCGGAACCCCGGCGGCGACGGCCCCTCAGGACGACCTCGTCGCAACACCGTCGATCCACGTCCCGCACTCGGGCGGCACCAGCGAGGCGACGAACGAGCCGAGCGGCGCAGCAGGCACCGCGCCGTCCCAGCCGATCACGCTGAACTGGGAGACCCCCGACCCGCCAGCCACCCCGCCCACGCCCGCCCACGACGCGCCGCAGCCGAGCACCAGGCCCCCGAACCACGACGCCGCGACGACCGCCCAAGGCGAGCCACGCGAGGGCGATCAGCCGAGCGGCCTCCAGGGCGCGGGCGACTCTGGCCAGGCGGCAGAGGACCCGCCGGGCGCCGGGGCGTCGCCGCTGGTCGCGGCGGGCCAGCACACCCCCGACCCGCTGACGGCCCCGGTGATGGCCGCCCACGACACGGTGCAGCCGAGCACGACCAGGCCCCCGAACCACGACACGACAGCCGCCCGAGGCGAGACGCGCGAGGGCGATCAGCCAAGCGGCATCCAGGGCGTCGGCGACTCTGGCCAGGCGGCAGAGGACCCGCCGGGCGCCGGGGCGTCGCCGCTGGTCGCGGCGGGCCAGGACGTCTCCGACCCGCTGAGCGCCCCGGTGATGAGCGAGCCGGCGGGCGGGCCTCGCGGTGTGCCGGACGTTGACGAGCAGCCGCGTCACGTGCTCGGCGGCGAGCCCGGGGACGCCTGGGTGGCCGGGCGCGGAGGGGCGGCCGACGAGCCGGAGCGGGACGATGAAGTGGCGGGCGACGGCGAGGTGCCGGAGGTCGGCGGGCCGGGCTGGCCTCCGCCGCCGCCGGACGGATGGTTGTACACGCCGTACGTGCCCGAGGACGAGGAGCCGCCCGGCGAACCGTCCGCCAGTCCGCGCAGCGACGCTTGGTGAGGAGCCGCCGTGAGCCGAATCGTGATCTTCGCCGCGGGTTCGCGGGGGGACATCCAGCCGTGCGTGGCGCTCGGGCGGGCGCTGCGGGCGCGGGGGGACGAGGTCCGGCTCGTCGCGAGCGCGCGGTACGCGCCGATGGCGGTCGCGGCGGGGCTGGAGCTGGCCCCGCTGACGGCCGACCCGACGGAGATCCTGGAGTCGGACGCGGGGCAGGAACTGCTGGCCGGCGGCCGGAACCCGGTGAAGTTCCTCGGCGGGTTCCGGCGCATCCTCGGGCCGATGGCGGAACGGTTGCTGGGCGAGTGCCTCGACGCGTGCAAGGGCGCCGATCTGATCCTGGGCCCGACGCTCGGATTCCTGCCGGAGCACATCGGCGCGCATCTGGACGTCCCGCGGGCGCTGATCCACTTCCAGCCGAGCCAGCCGACGGGGGCGTTCCCGCACCCGTTCGTGCCTCAGGCGCGGGCGCTGGGGCGGTGGGGCAACCGGGCGAGCTTCGGGGCGGTCGACCAGATCGCGTGGCAGCTGTCGCGGCCGTTCATCAACCCGTGGCGGGACGAGCGGCTCGGGCTGCCGCGGCTCCCGCTGCGGGGCCTGCGCCGGGACGGGACGGCGGTGCTGGCGTGCTTCAGCGAGGCCGTGGTGCCGCGCCCGGCGGACTGGCCGGCGAGCGTGCATATGACCGGGTACTGGTTCCTGGACGAGCCGGAGTGGGAGCCGCCGGAGGAGATCGCGGCGTTCCTGGAGGCGGGGCCCGCGCCGGTCTACGTCGGGTTCGGGAGCATGGTGCCGAAGGACGCGGACATGACGGGCCGGGTCGTCCGGGCGGCGCTGCGGCTCGCGGGCCTGCGCGGCGTGGTGCAGGGCGACCCGGACGCGTCGGACGACCAGGTGCTCGCGGTGCGGGACGTCCCGCATTCGTGGCTGTTCCCCCGCATGTCGGCGGTCGTCCACCACGGCGGCGCGGGGACGACGGCGGCGGGGCTGCGGGCGGGCGTGCCGACGGTCGTGTGCCCGTTCTTCGGCGACCAGCCGTACTGGGGCGAGCGGGTCGCCGCGCTGGGCGCGGGGCCGGCGCCGCTGCCGTTCCGCGCGATGACGGTGCCGCGGCTCGCGCGGAGGCTGCGGCGCGTCGCCGAGGACCAGGAGATGGCCGACCGGGCGTACGAGGTCGGCCGGCGGATCCGGGCGGAGGACGGTGTGGGCCGCGCCCGCGACGTCATCGACGGGCTGCTGCGCTGAGCGTCAGTCGGAGCTCCACGTCCAGCCGTTGCCGTCGGGGGACGGGACGATCCGGCGCTTGACGCGCGGGGGCCGGACGGGCCGGGGCTGCGGCTGGCCGTTCGCCCACGGCGCCCACGGTGCCTGCGCCGGGCGCGACGCGGACGGGTGCGGGTCGCGGAACACCAGTTGCGGCCGCTCGCCGTCGACCGGTCCGCCCGGGGCGGGCTGCAGGACCGGCCGGAACGCGTCGTTCGCGTCGCGCACCGGGGTGGCGGGCGCGGGCGGCGGCACGGCGGGCTCGGGTGCCGACCGCGCGGCAGGCGCGG
>NZ_WBMR01000277.1 GCF_008923365.1 Actinomadura montaniterrae | reverse complement strand
CGGGTCGAAGGCCGCGGGGGCCGGGGACTCGATCGCGGGCGCGTCGGGGAACCGCAGCTCCTCGGCGGGCGCCGGGTCGGGGAAGCGCAGCTCCCCGCGGCGCGGGTCGGCGGGCGGCGTCGGCGCCGGGACGGGCTCGGCCGGCGCGGCGTGCGACGGCGCGTGCGACGGCCCGGCGTACGCCTGCTCCTCGTAGCCGGTGGCGGGCTCGTCGGCGTACTCCTCGCCGTACTCGTCGTAGCCCTCGTCGTCCTCGTACACCGGGATGGTGCGCATCGCGCCGTACCAGACGAGGCCGGCGGCGCCGCCGAGCGCGATGACCGCGAGCGGGGCGGGCAGGAACCCGCGCGTGCCGCTGACCACAAGCACCCCGGCGAGCGCGACGAGCGCGACCGGGATGAGCAGCTCGCCGGCCTCGCGGTCGCGCTTGCTCGCCAGGTAGGCGGTGACGCCCGTGCAGCCGACGAGCGCGATCACCGCGACGACGTGCGCGCCGTCGATCAGCAGCAGCGGCAGCGCGTCGTAGGTGTCGCTCGGCTTCGGCAGGCTCTTGGACAGCGAGCCCTTGAGCGGGTCGACCAGCAGGATGACGATCGCGACGACCGTGTAGGAGATCGTGAACAGCCAGGCGCCGAACCGGACCTGGACGTACCGGGCGATCAGCTCGATCATGCCGAGGGCCAGCCACACCGGTCCGATGAGCGCGGCGCCGAGCTCCATGACGCGGAAGAACAGGCCGTTGTAGCCGGCCATGAAGCCGATGGCCATGCACAGCAGCGCGAGCGTCAGTCCGACCTGGGTGAACGACCAGGCGATGAGGTAGAGCAGCCGGTCCTTGTAGGCGCGCTGGACGAGCAACCCGGTGGCCGCGAGGGCACCAAGGGTCGCAACGAACGCGATGAGGGCATCGACCATGGCGTCCCCATGGTGCCCGATCGCGGGCGATGAGAGGTAACCGCCGTCTTCACCGGGCGCCCGCGGAGGGCTCCCCGCCCATTGCCTGCTGTACGGATCGGTATCTAGAGTGGCAGATCGCGTCGGAGGTCGCGTACGCCCCGAGGAGACCTGCATGAGCAGCTTGGCCCTCGAAACCCGGGTCGTCCCGCTTCCTCGGCGTTCCCGGGAGTCCGCCGCCGGCGCCGACCGCGCCGAGGTGCTCAAGGCGCTGGTCCTGCGGGCCCGCGAGGGCGACGCCGAGGCGTTCGGCTCCCTCTACGACCACTATGTCGAGCTGGTCTACCGGTACGTCTACTACCGCGTCGGCGTCCACTCCCTCACCGAGGACCTCACCAGCGAGACGTTCCTGCGCGCGCTCCGGCGGATCCGCGACTTCCGCTGGCAGGGCAAGGACTTCGGCGCCTGGCTGGTGACCATCGCCCGCAACCTCGTCGCGGACCACTTCAAGTCGGGCCGCTACCGGCTGGAGGTCTGCACGGCCGACCCGGTCGAGCCCGAGCGCGCGCAGGAGGGGCCGGAGCGGGCCGTCCTGGACGCGATGACGCACCGGACGCTGCTCGCCGCGGTCCGCCGGCTCGGCTCGGAGCAGCAGGAGTGCGTGGTGCTGCGGTTCATGCACGGGCTGTCGGTGGCCGAGACCGCGCTGATCATGGACAAGAAGTCGGGTGCGATCAAGGCGCTGCAGTACCGCGCCGTGCGCTCGCTCGCCCGGATGCTCCCCGACGACCTGCGCGGCTAGGCCGTGTTTACAGTCCCGGCCCACTTGAGACAGGCCCCGACCCTCCGCTTTATTGGACGATCTGTCAGTTACGGCCGGGCCGTAACCCGCCGCGCCGTCCGGTCGTTCTTGCGGGCGTGAGGAGCAGGTACGACAAGAGGGCCGAGGCGGGCCGGCGGCTCGACGGGCTGCGCCCCGGCCGGGCCGGGTCCGCCGAGCCGGGCCCCGACCCGCGCTTCCGCGCGATGCTGCGCGAGCGCCTGATGACCGCCGCCGGAGACGCCAGTGACAACGATCGCAATGAGGCGCGGGAGGACGGCCGGAACGCGCGTGTTGATTAGGCTCGGGCGTATGCGGCGATTCTGGCAGCGCGGCAAGGACGAGGACCACGTGAGCGCCGGGGAGGCGGCCGCCGCGGCGGCGGCCGAACCGAGCCCGCTCCCCGAGCCGGACCCCGCCGCGGCGGCGTTCTTCGACGTCGACAACACGATGATGCGCGGCGCGTCCATCTACTACTTCGCGCGCGGCCTCGCCGCCCGCAAGCTGTTCACGATGCGGGACCTGGCGATGTTCGCCTGGGGGCAGGCGGCGTTCCGGCTGCGCGGCACGGAGAACTCCGAGCACATCGGCAGCGCCAAGGAGGCCGCGCTGGCGTTCGTCGCCGGGCAGCGGGTCGCCGGGATCGTCCGGCTCTCCGAGGAGATCTACGACGAGGTGATGGCCGACCGCATCTGGCACGGCACCCGCACCCTCGCCCTCCAGCACCTCGACGCGGGGCAGCAGGTGTGGCTGGTCACCGCCACGCCCGTCGAGGTGGCCCGGACGATCGCGCACCGGCTCGGGCTGACCGGCGCGCTCGGCACCGTCGCCGAGACCCGCGACGGCGTCTACACCGGGCGGCTCGTCGGGAACCTGCTGCACGGCCCGGCGAAGGCGGAGGCCGTCCGGGCGCTCGCGGCGCGCGAGGGGCTGGACCTGGCGCGCTGCTCGGCCTACAGCGACTCGATCAACGACCTGCCGATGCTGACGGCCGTGGGGCACCCGCACGCCGTCAACCCCGACGGGGCGCTGCGCGAGCACGCCAAGGAGCACGGCTGGCCGATCCACGACTTCCGGACCGGCCGGAAGGTGACGATGGTCGCGCTGCCGGCCGCCGCGGGCGCGGGCGCGCTGGCGGGCGGCGTCGCCGCCGGGATCGCGCTGCGCCGCCACTACCGGACGAACTGACACAAGGCCCGGCAGTCGCCGCAACTCGCGACCTATCGCGAGTTGCGGTGACACGCTCTACGCTGTCCGTGTGAAGACCGCCCGGGTGAAGGTCGAGCTGGCGCTGCTGTCGCGGGTCGCCTGCCGCGGACGCGACGTCACCGGCCCCCGGCTGCGCGACCTCCTCGCGCTGCTCGCGGCCGAACCGCGCACCGGCCTCGGCGTGAACCGGCTGGTCGAGGGCCTCTGGCCGGACGAGCGGCCGGAGAACCCGGGCAAGGCGCTGCAGGTCGTCGTCTCCCGGGCCCGGTCGCAGCTCGGCCCCGACGTCATCGCCAGCACCCCGACCGGATACCGGCTGGGACTGGACGAGTCGGCGGTCGACGCGTCCGCCGTCGTCGCGAGCGCGGCCGAGAGCGCCCGCGCCGCGCGCGAAGGCGACCATGCCGGCGCGCTCGCGCACGCCGACGAAGGGCTCGCTCTGTTCGACGGCCCGCCGGACGCGTCCGGCGGCGCCCCCCTGTCGCCGCTCGCCCAGCTGCGCGCCGACCGGGCCCGGACCTACCGCGAGCTCGTCCGGACGCGCGCGCTGGCGCTGTCCCGGCTCGGCCGCCGCGAGGAGGCGGCCGGCCCGCTCGCCGCCCTCGCCGCCGACCACCCGCACGACGAGGAGATCCTCACCGAGCTGCTGCGCTGCGAGGCCGCGACCGCCGGGCCGTCCGCCGCGCTGGCCCGGTTCGAGTCCTACCGCCGGTCGCTGCGCGACGAGCTCGGCACCGACCCCGGCCCCGCGCTGCGCGCCGTCCACCAGGACCTGCTGCGCGAGACCGCCCTCGACGGCGCGCCCGCCGTCCGGCGCGGCATCGTCCACGAGCCGAACCCGCTGCTCGGCCGCGACGCCGACCTCGCGAACGTCCTCGGCCTGCTGCGCGCCTCCCGCGTCACCTCCATCGTCGGGACGGGCGGCCTCGGCAAGACCCGGCTCGCACACGCCGTCGCCCGCGCGGCCGAGCAGCGGATCGTACACGTCGTGCCGCTCGCCGGCGTCGCGCCGGACGGCGACGTGGCCGGCGAGGTCGCGTCCGTCCTCGGCGCCGGCGAGACGCGGGGCGCGCACGCGAGGCCGGGCGGCTCCGGCGACCTCGTCGCCGGGATCGCCGACGCGCTCGGCCCCGGCCCGGCGCTGCTCGTCCTGGACAACTGCGAGCACGTCGTGGACCGCGCCGCCGGGCTCGTCGGCGCGCTCGTCTCGATGACCCGCGACCTGCGCGTCCTCACCACCGGCCGGGCGCCGCTCGGGCTGTCGTCGGAGTCGGTGTACGCGCTGCCCGAGCTGGACGAGGCGACCGCCGCCGAGCTGTTCGAGCAGCGCGCCCGCGCCGCCCGCCCGAACGCCGACCTGCCCGCCGCGAAGGTGCGGGAGCTGTGCCGCCACCTGGACGGCCTGCCGCTCGCCGTGGAGCTGGCGGCGGCGCGCGTGCGGGTCATGTCGGTCGCGGAGATCGCCCGCCGGCTGGACGACCGGTTCGCGCTGCTGCGCGGCGGCGCCCGCGACGCCCCCGCCCGGCACCGCACCATGCACGCCGTCGTCGACTGGAGCTGGAACCTGCTCGACCCGCGGTCCCGCGCCGCGATGCGGGCGCTGTCGGTCCTCCCCGGCGGGTTCACCGCCGGCGCCGCCCGCCACCTCGTCGGCGACGACGTGCTGGAGATCCTGGAGGACCTCGCCGACCAGTCGCTGCTCGTCGTCGCCGACACCGGCGCCGGGACCCGCTTCCGGATGCTGGAGAGCGTCCGCGAGTTCGGCGCCGCGCACCGCGAGCAGGCCGGCGACACCGAGCGGGCCGTCACCGGCCTGCTCGCCTGGGCGCGCGAGTTCGGCACCGCCCACCACGAGCGGCTGTTCGAGGCCGAACCGCTCGAGACGATCGAGCTCGTCCGGGCCGAGCAGGACAACCTCCAGCAGGCGCTGCGGCACGCGCTCGCCCGCCGCGACGGCCCCTCGGTCGCCGCCGTGACCGCCGTCCTCGGGGCCCTCTGGACGATCGAGTCCGCCTTCACCCGGCTGTCCGCGCTCGCCGGGGAGGTCTCGGGCGTGCTGACCATGTTCCGGCCGGCGCCGGAGGACGTCCCCACCACCCGGGCCGCCCTCGCGCTGTGCTCCATGATCTCGCTGGTGCTGAAGGGCCCGCAGGTGACGCGCACGCTCGTCGCGCTGCGCCGGCTCCCGCCGCCCTCGCCGTCCACGCTGGGCGGCGCCATGGCGCTCGTCGTCCGGTCCGCGCCGGAGATCCTCGCGGAGGGCTCCACCACCCTCGACGAGCTCCGCGCCAGCGGCGAACCGCTGCTCGCCGGCGTCGCCGACGTCGTCGCCGGATACGTGCTGGAACGGGCCGGCGACCTGCACGGGGCGCTCGCCGCCACCGAGGTCGTGCTGAAGGCCGCCGAGGCGCCCGTCACCCCCTGGGTCGGGCTGGCCGCCCACTCCCGGCTCAGCGAACTGCTCATGCAGGTCGACGACAACGAGCGCGCCCTGACACACCTGATGGCCGCCCTGCGGCTGATGGAGCAGTACGGATGGCGCGACATGTTCGGGCTGCACTGGGCGATCGCGGGCGTCCACCTCCACCTCGGCCAGTACGACGAGGCGGAACGCTGGCTCGACCGGTCCCTCGTCGCCGGGCCCGAGGAGTCCTACGGCACCGCCACCTTCGACATCGGCGCGCGCGCGGAGGTCGCGCTCGCCCGCGGTGACACCGGCACCGGGCTGCGGCTGTGGCGCGAGGCCATCGGCCGGCTGGAGCGCGACGCGGACCCGTCCATCGAACCGGCCTTCGACCCCTGGACGCTGGAGTCGCACATCGCCGCCGTCGTCGCGCACGCCCGGCACGGCCGGCTCGACCTCGTCGAGGACATCGCCGCCGCGCTCCCCGCCAAGCTGGCGGCGCTGCTCGGCGACCCGCCGCTGCCCGTCCCGGCGTTCTTCATGGACCTGCCCGTCCAGGGCGGCATCCTGCTCGCCCTCGCCATGACCGACCTCGCCCGCGGCGGCGACCCGGCGCGCGCCGCCCGCATGATCGCGCTGGCCGAGCGGCTCAACTTCGTCCGGACGTTCCAGCCGACGATGGCGCCGGACGCCGCCCGCCGCACCGCCCAGGACGCCGCCGGGCCGGCGTACGCCGACGCGGTGTCGGAGTACGCCGGCCTCGACCGGGACGGGCTGCGGGACGCCGCCCGCGCGGCGCTGCGCGCCTGGGTCAGCGCGACGGATCGCGGTTGAACAGCCGCTTCGACCACAGGTAGCCGACCACCGCGACGCCCACGCACCACGCGACCGACACCGCCGCGTCGTGCCCCGCGGGCTGCCCCATCAGCAGCTTCCGCAGCGCCTCGATCATCGGCGTGAACGGCTGGTACTCGGCGAACCACCGCACCCCCGCCGGCATCGAGTCCGGCGGGACGATCGCGCTGCCGAGGAACGGCAGGAACTGGATCAGCAGCGGCGAGTTGCTCGCCCCCTCCGGGCCCTTCGCCAGCAGCCCGAGCGCCACCGCGAACCACGTCAGCGCGAACGTCAGCAGCACCATCAGCCCCGCCGCGCCGAGCCAGCCGCCGAGCCCCGCGTCCGGCCGGTACCCCATCGCGACCGCCGCCAGCACCGACAGCACCAGGCTGATCAGCGTCTGCATCATGCTGCCCACCACGTGCCCGGTCAGCAGCGACGACCGCGCGATCGGCATCGTCCGGAACCGGGCGATGACGCCCTCCGTCATGTCCACCGCGACCGCCACCGACGGCGACATGCAGCCCGACGCCACCGCCATCAGGATGATCCCCGGCGTCACGTAGTCGATGTAGTCGACCCCGCCGACGCCCTTCCCGAGCGCCTTGCCGAACACGCCGACGAACAGCAGCAGGAACAGGATCGGCGTGATGATCGAACTGACCGACAGCGACGGATAGCGCAGCGCGTGCCGCAGGTTGCGGCGCAGCATCGTCGCCGAGTCCGCCATCGCCTGGGAGATCGGGGTCATCGCGAGGCCGCCTTCCGCTCGTCGTCCTGCTGGTCCCCGGCGTCACCGGCGGTGTCGCCGGTGAGGGCGAGGAACACGTCGTCCAGGTCGGGGGTGTGGACGGAGAACTCCTCCACCTCGATCGCCTCGTCCTCCAGGCGGCCGAGCAGCGCCCGCAGCGACCGGACGCCGCCGTCGCTCGGCACCTGCAGCGTCAGCGCCTCGTCGTCGCGCGCCGACGCCGGCAGCACCCGCGCCGCCGCGTCCAGGCCGTCCGGGCCGGCCAGGCGCAGCACCACGTGGCCGCCCGGCACCATCCGCTTGAGCTGCTCCGACGTGCCCTCCGCGACCAGCCGGCCGCCGTTCAGCACGCCGATCCGGTCGGCGAGCCGGTCCGCCTCGTCCAGGTACTGGGTCGTCAGGAAGATCGTCACGCCGCCGGCGACCAGGCTCCGCACCATCTCCCACATCGCCCGGCGGCTGCGCGGGTCCAGGCCCGTCGTCGGCTCGTCCAGGAAGATGATCTGCGGCTCGGCGACCAGCGTCATCGCGATGTCGAGCTTGCGCCGCATCCCGCCGGAGTACGTGGACGCGAGCTTCCCCGCCGCCTCCACCAGGTCGAACCGCTCCAGCAGGGCGTCCGCACGCCGCCGCCCCTCCGCGCGGCCGAGCCGGTACAGGTCGGCCATCAGGATCAGGTTCTCGCGGCCGGTCAGCAGGCCGTCCACCGCCGAATACTGGCCCGTCACGCCGATCGCGCGCCGCACCCCGTCCGGGTCCCGCGCGACGTCGCGTCCCGCGACCCGCGCCTCGCCGCCGTCCGCGCCGATCAGCGTGGACAGGATCTGCACCGCCGTGGTCTTGCCCGCCCCGTTCGGTCCCAGCAGCGAGAACACCGTCCCGCGGGGCACCTCGAAGTCGAGCCCGTCGAGCACGACCTTGTCCCCGAACGCCTTCCGCAGCCCGACCACCTCGATGGCCGTCTGCACCGGTTTCGTCGTCATGCCGCAGACTCTGGGCGAGGCCGCCTTCAGCCCGCTTTCACCACGGTTTCACGGGGTTTCAGCCGGTGTCGGCGGGTGTCAGCGCCTCGGCGAGCATGCCCAGCGTCGCCCAGTCGACGAGCCGCGCCGCGCGGATCTCCCCGTACGTCGCGATCTCCACCCACGTCCGCTCGGAATCCGCCTCGACGCCGTGCGGACGGTCCCGCCGCGTCCGCAGCCAGTCCAGCTCCTCATCAGTGATCTCGACCGAGAACAGATGAGCATGATGCGCCGACACGGTCGCCGCGACCTGCCCGCTCCCATGCGCGCGGAATCGACGGGGGTCGACCCGCAGGCCGGTCTCCTCCGCCACCTCATCGACCGCCTGCACCAACGGATCCGGACCAGTCGCATCTGTCGCCGTCGCCATCGCCGTCGCCATCGTCGCCGGTGATGAGCCACCGGGCAGCTCATGGACGTACCCGTCGGGTGTGGAGGCCGGACTACGGAACTCCCGGACCAGCACGACCACCGTCTCGTCCAACGACGGCCCAGGACGATACAGAGCCACCACGGAGACGTCCGGCCGCGAGATGACGACCTCGTTGTCCTTGATCCGGTCCTCGGCGGCGACATGCATCCGAACATGCAACGCCCAGAAGAACACCACACCCTTTTCCTCGCAAGGCGCCGCACCCGGTGCCTCGCCCGGCGTTGACGTCCAGACAGGACGAGCTCCGAGCAGCGCATTGCCCGCATTGCGCTGAGCGGTGTACCAGCGCTGAAAACTCGCAGTGCGCCGAACCTGCAGCGGAACGTCCTGCTCGCCCTGCTTGCTCTGCTCGCCCCGTTCGCCGCCGGTTGTCGGTGTGGTCAGGTCGCCCGTCTCCATGCAGAGCATGCTCGTTGCCACAGAGCGGCCCATCAACACACCGCGGGTGCGGGACGTAGAGCCTCGCGCGCAACCACGCAACCACGCAGCCACGCAGCCACGCAGCCACGCAGCCACGCAGCTCGCATCTGGTCATTGGGAGTTCGAGCATGGGGCGCAGAGGCGGTGGGGGCGGCGCTGGCGTACGGGGCCGCCCCTCCAAAGTCAAGGGCGCCTTCGGCGTCGCTACGCGATGGACTTCGTCCACCCTTGACTTTGGAGCCTCTGCGGCCCCTGGGCAGGTGATGGGGGCAGGCTCCGCCTGCCCCGCCCGGGTCGCGCCGCCCCCACCGTCCGCCCACGTAAGGGGAGACGGAGCGATATCACTAAATGGCTCCTTCACGAGGAGGAGCCTTCTCCAAACTAAGAGGTATACCTAGCCATACCTATCCCCTCAGCAACAAAAATAACACCGCTTTCCAAAGCAAACACCCTCCCCATTCGATATACTTAACCCATGCATTCGGTCACGGTCGATCTCAACGAGGCGTCCACCATGGAATTGGTGAACGCCGCTGCGATGATCGCCGCCGAACTGGCCGCACGAGAGGCTCCCGAGTCGGCGGCCGCCTGCCTGGAACTCACCGAAACCCTCGCGGCCGCAGCCGATATGCAGGAAAGCGCGCTGGCCGGATTCATCGGCCGAGTCGACGCCACCGGAGAACAGCAGCGGTGGGGCTATCCCTCCACCCAGGCGTGGCTCCGCTCACGCCTCGGCATGCGCGACAACCGCGCCAAGGAACGCCTCACCCTCGCCCGGCAGCGCCACCGCCTGCCCCACGTCGCCGCCCAACTCGCCTCCGGCGACCTGTCCTACGGCTACGCCACCACCATCGCCGACTCGACCGCCCGCCTGGACGACACCGACTGCGCCGAAGCCGAGACAACCCTGCTCGGCTTCATCGACCAAGGCTTCTCCGCCGGGAAGGTCGCCGCGTTCGGGCGCCGCATCCGCGACCTCATCGCCGAACGCGACGGCACCGAAGCCGCACCCGACGAGGACACCAAACGCGGCTATGACAAGTCCTGGCTCACCACCACCCGTTCCCTGGACGGCGGCCGGTACGTCAAAGGCTGGCTGAACCCCGAAGACGCCGCCATCTTCGACGGCACGCTCGCTCCGCTGGCCAAGCCGGCCGGGCCCGACGACCACCGGGATCTCTCCGAACGCACCGCCGCCGCCCTGTCCAGCGTGCTGTCGGGCGGACACAAGGCCACCAAGGTCACCGTCATCTGCGACCTGGACACCCTCACCGGCGGCAACACCCCCGCCCGCCTCACCGACGGCACCCCCATCCCCGCCCCGCAAGCCCGCCGCATCGCCCTCTCAGCCGGAGTCTCACCACTCCTCCTCGGACGCGGAAACACCCCGCTGTACCTCGGCCACCGGGAACGATTCGCCAGCGCAGCACAACGCCAAGTCCTCGAAACCCTCTACCCCACATGCGCGGTGCGGGAATGCGAAACCCCGGGCACACTCTGCGAGGTCGACCACGTCAACGGCTGGGCACTCGGACACTCACCCACCGACATCGACCAACTCGCCCTCACCTGCGGATGGCACAACCGGTTCAAACACACCCGCCCCGACCAGATCCACATCACCAAAGACTCCGACGGGCGCTACGTCTACCGGCTGCTACCACCACCAGACGCCCGAGGCGCAACCAGTACCGGACCACCCGGCGACAACGGCCCACCGTCCAGTTTCGACTGGGCCGCCTGATCAGCACTTCACACCACACCGCCACACCGGATACACGCATGCCCGCGTCATCGCGCGGGCGTGCGGGCGTGCGGATGTGCGGCCGCGTCCGCACATCACCCTCATGCGCCGTTGCAGCCAGCTCGCATCAGCACCATAGACTTCACCCGAAGGCGCACTCCGCAGCAAAGAAGCAGATTCACCGGTAGTGCCAGCTTCGCTCAAGAAAACTCTCATCGCGTGCCGATTGCCCCTCCGGCTATTCTCCACCCATGGAGCAGGAATACCCCCTCATTCGCGATGTCTTTCCAGACCTCATCGCCGAGTTGACTGATCTCCTCGAGAGCGAAGGAGAACGCGAACTGGCGATCTGCGCGTGGGATCTGCGGCTGGTCGACGAGTGCGGCTGCGGCGATGACTTTTGCCAGAGCATCCATACTGCGGAACATCCACGAGAGCAGCCGTACGGCCCGGGTTATCGGTGCGTACCTCTCTCGCCCTCGAAAGGCATGCTGGTCCTGGACGTCGTGGACGCTCGGATCATGTACATCGAGATCCTTTATCGGCCACCCATGCACCCCCGGAATGCGAAGTCGTAACATCACCGAGCGGGATACACGTGATACCAAGTGCGGGCTGCTCGACCCGCCCCGATCTCGCTCCGTCTCCCCTTACGTGGGCGGACGGTGGGGGCGGCGCGACCGGGGCGGGGCAGGCGGAGCCTGCCCCCATCACCTGCCCAGGGGCCGCAGAGGCTCCAAAGTCAAGGGTGGACGAAGTCCATCGCGTAGCGACGCCGAAGGCGCCCTTGACTTTGGAGGGGCGGCCCCGTACGCAAGCGCCACCCCACCACCCGAACACCC
>NZ_WBMR01000276.1 GCF_008923365.1 Actinomadura montaniterrae | reverse complement strand
CCCCACCACCCCCCTCCGTCAGGTACGAAGAGGATCGAAGGGGCGCCCTATCTGAGCAGCCATTTTGCTGTCAGACTTCCAGGCCCCATCCGTGGATGACGCCGTTCATGTCGGCGGTGAAGGCGGTCATGCGGCCGTTCAGCTGCGTGATCGACATGCATTCGGTATCGCTGGTAATGGGGTCCCCGATCTGCCGTCCCCGGGCCAGATCCCATGTACGGACGGTTCCATCCTCGGAGCCGGTGACCACGAGGGGGCAGCCGTCGATCGTGACGGTGTCCAGTGCGTTGATGCGCGCCTCGTGGACGGGCAGTGTTGCGATGAGCGGCCGGTCGACGTCGTCCAGCGCCCACACCTGGACCTGGCCGGTCTCACCACCCGCGACGGCGACCGGACGCCCGCCGACCGAAGTCAGCGCGACACCTCTGACCGGCTCCTTGTCCCCGGCCTCCCACCAGCCCGTCCGCCGCCGGGACCGCAGGTCCCACACCCCGACCATCCCGTCGTAGCCACCCGCGACCAGCACGGGACAGTCATCGACGATTCCCGTGCTCAGGTCGAGGATCGCTTCCTCGTGGTCGACGGCCAGTTCCCCAGGCTCGTCCTGGAACGGCTCCCACAGGGCGATCCCGCCACCGTAGTCCCCGGAAACGAAGGTCAGCTGTCCGTCGATCCGCACGGCGGCCACGGAGGTGACGGGGTCGTCTTCCTCGTCTACCTCCCGGAGCACCTCACCGCTCCGCAGGTCCCAGGCGACCATGGCGTGGTTCTCGCTGCCACCGACGATGATGAGGCGTTCGTCCTGCAGTCCTGCGGCCACACAGTCGACGTCGGGATCGTCAGCGTCGGGGTACTGCTCAAAGGGCGGCTCAAGCGGCGGCTTGGTCCACACGTCACCGACCGGGTCCCAGGTCCATGCGCCGCCGCCGTACTCGGCGACGACGAACAAGGGCCGCCCGTCCACCTCGACCATGTCGATGTCGTTGATCGGTTTTCCAGAGGGCAGGGGGCTGCTCATGATCACGCCGACGACCCTAATCGGCCACTGCGACAGTCGCCGCGCTGGTGGGAGGCTCGCGGTTCGGTGGGCATGCCTAGGCTGCCCGGGACACGAGTGGTTCCGGGCGGGCCTGGCGGTCATGCCGGTGGGGTGGTTATGCGGCCCAAGGGAGGGTGCTATCCGGGGGGCCTATGCCGCCGGGTGGTCCCGTTGCCCCTCGGGCATCGGGTGGTGGCAGCAACCGGTAGACGTAGCGCCCGTCTTGATCTTTGGTGATCTGGATCTGGTCAGGGCTGGTGTGCTTGAACCGGTTGTGCCACCCACAGGTGAGGGCAAGTTGGTCGATATTGGTGGGTGAGCGTCCGAGTGCCCACCCGTTGACGTGGTCCACTTCGCACAACGTGCCAGGGATTTCGCATTCCCGTACCGCACATGAGGGGTAGAGCGTCTCCAGCACGTGCCGTTGGGCCGCGCTGGCGAACCGTTCCCGGTGGCCCAGGTACAGCGGGGTGTTGCCCCGCCCCAGGAGCAGCGGCGACACCCCGGCAGCCAGGGCGATGCGGCGCGCCTGCGGGGCGGGGATTGGAGTGTCGTCGGTGAGGCGGGCGGGGGCGTTGCCGCCGGTGAGGGTGTCCAGGTCGCAGATGACGGTGACCTTGGTGGCCTTGTGACCGCCCGACAGCACGCTCGACAGTGCGGCGGCGGTGCGCTCGGCCACGTCGCGGCGGTCTTCCGGTCCGGCCGGCTTGGCCAGCGGAGCCAGGGTGCCGTCCCAGATGGCGGCGTCTTCGGGGTTCAGCCAGCCTTTGACGTAGCGGCCGCCGTCCAGGGAACGGATGGTGGTGAGCCAGGACTTGGCGTAGCCGCGCTTGGAGTCCTCATCCGGTACAGCTTCGGTGTCGTCGCGTTCGGCGATGACGTCGCGGATCCGGTGGCCGAACGTGGCGACCTTCCCCGCGGAGAAGCCTTGGTCGATGAATCCGAGGAGTGTGGCTTCGGCCTCTGCGCAGTCGGTGTCGTCCAGGCGGGCGACCGAGTCGGCGACCGTGGTGGCATAGCCGAAGGACAGCTCCCCGGCCGCCAGCCGCTCCACCACTTGGGGGAGGCGGTGCCGCTGCCGGGCGAGAGTGAGGCGCTCTTTGGCGCGGCTTTCGCGCATGCCCAGGCGGGACCGGAGCCAGGCCCGGGTGGAGGGAAATCCCCACCGCTGCTGCTCCCCGGTGGCGTCGACTCGGCCGATGAATCCGGCCAGCGCGCTTTCCTGCATATCGGACGCGGCCGCAAGCGTTTCGGTGAGTTCCAGGCATGCGGCCGCCGACTCGGGGGCGTCTCTGGTGGCGAGTTCAGTGGCGATGGCGGAGAGCGCGTTCACCAATTCCATGGTGGACGCGGCCCCGAGCTCGACCGTCACTGATTGCATAGGTAAATAGTACCCTGTGTGACTGACATTCGAAGCCGTTCGAGTCACATTCTTCCCGGTATTTTTTGGGCGAAAAAGGTTGCCTGCCTCGCGTCTTCTTGGCGCTCTTGGCGTCGCACAACGCAAGGGAGTCTCGGCCCTGACGGAAGGGGGTGGTGGGGTGGCGCGACCCGGGGGCGGGGGCGGCGGGGCCCGCCCCCCACACCCGCCCCCGGGCCGCCCAGGCTCCAAAGTCAAGGGTGGACGAAGTCCATCGCGAAGCGACGCCGAAGGCGCCCTTGACTTTGGAGGGGCGGCCCCGTACGCAAGCGCCACCCCACCACCCGAACACCCTTCTCGCCGATACCCCCGAACACCCCTCCCGCCAATGCACCCGAACAGCGTCGTGCCCGAGCGCCCGAACACCTCTTTCGAAAGAGAAAGCCGAACACCCCGTCCGAAGAGAATCGAGCGTTCCCTCTTCAAGATTCCCCGAACGCCACGCGATGAGCTCCCGAACACCACCAAACGAGCCACAGAGCACCGCACAACAAACTTAAGAGCGCCCCTCGACGCCGCCCCCGCGCACCAATACGAGAACAGCGCACCGACAAACGACAACCCCCAGAAAGGGATCAGTCGCGGTCTTCGCCGGTCGGGAGGGCGGGGATTCGGCCCGGCTTCCAGCCGCGGCGGCGTCCCATCGGAATGACGGCGCCGCCGAAAGCCACAAGAACGGTGAGACCCAGCGCGCCACCGGCGACCCCGAGCCCGATGTTGCGGGTGCGGTGGTCGACGGGCGCGGCGTGCGCGATCGGAACGGGTCCGCTCAGCGGGCGCGCGGCGGACGCCTCCCCGGGCTTGGCGTTCGCGTCCAGCACGGCGGACACCGCCTGCAGCGGGCTGATCATCCCGTACCCGCTGCCCTGCCCGTTGCCGCCCTCCGCGGTGATCAGGATCCGGTTGATGACCTGCTGGTACGTCAGCTTGGGGTACCGCGACCGGACGAGCGCGGCGACCCCGGCGGCGTAGGGGGCGCTGAAGCTGGTGCCCTGCTGGCCGCCGATGTACCCGGTGCCGACGGTGGAGATGATGTCCTGGCCGGGCGCGGAGACGTCGATGCGGGTCTTGTGGTTGGAGAAGTCGGAGATCGTGCCGCTCTGGTCGACCGCCGCGACCGACAGGACGCCCGGGTAGTTGGCCGGGTATCCGGCGCTCTCCTTGCCGCGCTCGTCCTTGTCGACGTTGCCCGCGGCGGCGACGATCAGCACGTCGTTCTTCTTCGCCACCTGGACGGCCTGCCGCAGCAGCGTGGTGTCGGGTGCGCGCGCCGACACGTTGATGACGTTCGCGCCGTGCTCGGCGGCCCACTCGATGGCCTTCGGCAGCAGCGTGTTGTCGTCGGTGCTCTCGCCGGTGGTGAACTTGGCGTCCAGCAGCTTGACCTGCGGCGCGACCCCGACGAACGGGACGTTGCGGCGGCGCTGGTCGGACGCGGCGATGATGCCGGCGACCTCGGTGCCGTGCCCGTAGCAGTCGGTGGGCGTGGTGTGCGTCGCGTCGAAGCTGCCGGTGATCTTGCCCTTGAGCTGCGGGTGGGCGGCCTCGATGCCGCTGTCGACGACGGCGACGGTCACGCCGGCGCCGCGGGTGATCGGCCACGCCTGCTCGAAGTCGAGGCGCCGCTGCGCCCACGGCTGCTGGGTGATCGCCGAGGCGGGCTGGCCGCTGGGCTTGTTGCACTGGCCGCCGGACGGGGCCTGCTGCTGCTTGGGCTCGGACGTCTTCTTCGGCGCCGGCTTCTTGGTCGCCGGCGCCTTGGTGGTCGGTGCGGCGCCCGGCCGGTCGCCGGGGGCGGCGGACGCGGCCGGTGCGAGCACGAGTGCCGTGGTCAGGGCCAGGCTGGTGGCGCCGGCCACGAGTCCCGCTCCGCGCATTCCCATCTCTCCTGAAACCGTGCGAACGCCATGACTCTAGACGATTCGCCGCCGTCATCCGGACTCCGCGTCCCAACTCCGCCCCGACTCGGGCGCCGTCCCCGCTCCGGCCCCCATTCGGGCGCCGCACCCGTCTCCTCCCCTATTCGGGCGTCGCATCCCATCTCCGCCCCTAATCGAGCACCTCGGCCGCCTCCTTCCCTATTCGGGCTCCGCGTCCTTGTGGGGTGGCTCGACGGTCTCTTCGTCCCATGTCCAGCCGAGGGTCCGGGCGGTGGCGGCGAGGGCGTCCCAGGTGCGGCCGCTGATCTCGACGGAGAAGTCGGCCATGCCGGTGTCGTGCCGGACGATCACGTCGGGGCCGCCGAACAGGGTGGTGTCGGCGCCGAGCTCCCGCCAGTTCTGGAAGCCCATCGGGCGGTACGCCGCCTCGATGCGCTCCCGCGGCGGTGTCCCGTCCGCGAAGTCGTCGTCGTTGAGCTGGACGCTCCAGCCGAAGTGGGACGGCAGCCGGACGGCGGCGAGCAGCACGAAGAACTCGGAGAGGGACCGGGCCTGCAGCGCCCACCCGTCCTCGTCGAGGCTGACGAAGACGCGCGGGTCGTCGTGGCCGGCCTCGGCCGCGAGGTAGGCCCATTCGTTGCAGTACTCGTATTCGGCCATGAAGCAGCAGAGCCGCAGGTCACCACCGGGTTCGACGAACGGGTTCGGCTCCGGCAGGGCACCGGCGACGCCGTAGCCGGACGGGTCGGGCCGCAGCGTCGGCGGGTATTCGGGGTTCGTCCAGTACAGCCGGGCCGAGTAGGTGAAGGAGTTGAACGGCAGGTCCCACCATTCGTCCAGCGCTTTGGGGATGGGCAGCGAACGGTCGACGCCCTTGAAAGGGTCCTCTTCCTCGCCGGTCCATCCCTCGTGGAGCGAGCGGACGTAGGCGCGGTGCTCGGTCTCCGACCATTTCGGCCACGGGTCGGCGTCGGCGGGCACCGTGTAGCCCCATTCGTCCTGGAACGCGCGGAGCAGGTCCCAGCGCGGGCGCGGCCCGGCGAGCCGCTCCGCGAACCGCCCATAGTCGATGATCTCCGTCACGCTGGCAGCGTAGTGCCCTCCCGGGGGCCCGGCGGGGGCGTTCAGGAGGTGTAGTGGCCGTCGTCCATGCCGTCGCCGAAGTCGCGGGCGGACTTGGCGGCCTCCGCGCCGGTGCGGGCCCACAGGCTGCCCGCGACGTTGGCGGTCTGGCCGACGAACGAGCCGTCCATCGCCTCGGTGTAGCGGCGGTAGGCGGCGGGCGTGAACATGACCTCCGCGACGTTCGAGCCGTTGATCTTCGGGTCGGCCCAGCGGTTGATCTGGTCGCCGCGGCGGCCGAGCGCGGCGGCGGCGTCGGCGGCGCGGGTGCTGGTGCCGCTGAAGCGGTCCACGAACCGGCGGATGACCTGGAGCAGCCGCGCGAGCCGCTTGCCGAGCCGGGCGAACAGCGTGATGGCGTCGCCGACGACGCTGGCGATGAAGAAGCCGAGCGAGCCGCCGAAGGTGAACACCGAGGTGGCGAGGGCGAGCAGCGCCTTGGAGACGACCTTGCCGACCCATTCGGAGATCGCCGCGAACACGAACGCGCGCTCGACGGCGACGACCTGCCCGGCGACGGCGATGCCCTGCGAGGTGTGCTGGGCGGTCTGCGCCACGGCGTCCAGCGCGCCGACGTACTCCTTGGCGGTCTTGCGGTAGGCGGCGGACGCGTCGCCGCCCCACGCGGCGACGTCGCCGATGGCGTCGGAGTAGTCGTTCGCGGCGCCGATCAGCTCGGTGGCGACGTTGGACCAGGTCTTCGACAGCGCCTGGATCTGCTTGGGGTCGCCGGTGAGCACCTCGAGCGGCTCGCGCAGGAACGCGATGTGCTCGAGGAGCCAGCCGACGCCGGCGCTGAGGACCGCTCCAAGGGGGTCGAGGGCGATGCCGAGGGCGTCGAGGCCGACGGCGAGGCCGTCGACGGCGAGGGTCTCCCAGTTCTTGTTCTCGCCGATGTCGGCGACGAGGCCGTCGATGCTGTCGGCGAGCCCGGCGCCCTCGAACCGCTTCTGCCCCTCGGGCTGCGCGACGAGGTCGTTGGGGGTGGTCATCGGGCCTGCTTCGTGAGCGCCTCGATGGCCTGCTCGACGGCCTCGTAGTTCTGCTTGCTGCTGCGCAGGCCGGTGGCCATCGAGCGGCCGAGTTCGGCGGCCTTCTTGACCATGTCGTCGGAGTCGCCGAACAGGCCGGCGAGGGCGGGCACGATGAGCGGGGAGCAGAGCGCCCCGTACATCTGCCAGCCGCCGAGCGTGGACTGGGCGGCGGCCTGGTTCGCCTTGTCGACGCGCGCGGCGACGTGGTCGACCTTGCCCGCGTGCGTGTCGAGCGCGGACCTCTCCACTTCGAAACCGTTCTGGCCCATGGGGCTCCTTCGCGTACGCGGGGCGGGCGCCGGGGGGGTCATCGGCGCGGGCGGGCGGGTGGACGCCGGCGGTCACCGGCGCGAGCGGGCGGGCGCCGGGGTCACCAGCGCGGGCGGTCCTGGTCGTCGTCCTCGTCGGCGGGCGGCAGGGCGGCGCGCAGGAAGTCCATGGCCTCGGAGTCGTCGCCGACGACCTGGGACATGATCTCGACGGTGCGGGCGGCGCCGCGGCCGCACGCCTTCCGGTAGGTCTCCATGATCGACGCGGTGAGCTGCGCGCCGCTCATCCGGTCGGCGTGCGAGGACAGCCGCAGGTCGAGCAGCACGCCGCTGGGGTTCACGGTGACGGTGACCGCGTGGTCGCGGCTGGTCAGCGTCGTGGTGTTCCCGGCCAGTTCCCGCTGGGCGCGGTCGGCGCGCTCCTTCATGGCGGCGGCCCACTGCTGCTGGTCGCGGAGCCACTTCTCGGGGTCGGCGATGGCGGGCGGCAGGTTCGGGTCCATGCACTTCTCTTCCGGACGGGTGACCGGATCCGGACATTACAACAAAGATTCACCGCGTCGCCACGTAATGATCATTATTCCGACGGGACGCCGCGCTCCTCGCCGGAACGGTCCACGTCGAGGTCGGCCAGCCGCGCCCGGTCGTCGAGCCATTCGTGCGGGAGGCGGCCGGCGCCCACGTCGACGAGCCGGACGCCCGGCGCCATGTCCCCCAGGGCGCGTTCGAGCGCGCTCCGGTTCAGTCGCCAGTCGCGCCGCCGGACGTACGCGCTCACCGCGTGCTCGCGGGGGAACATGCTGTCGGCGAGCTTGCTCGCCATGTAGTCGAGGGTCTTCCGGTCGGCGCCGGACGGCCCGGACCGCGCGCGCGCCGCGGCCAGCCGCTCCTCGAACTCGGCGACGCCGCCCGGCGCGCCGTCCCGCAGGCTGACGCCGAGGTGGCGGACCGGCGACCGGCGGACGATCCGGGGCACGTCGAAGCAGACGATCGCGTCCACGTCCGACCAGGGGAAGAACTGGGGCCCGGCCCCGGGGCGCGCGCCGATCCGGACGCCCTCCGGCTCGACGGCGAGCGCCGTCCAGCCGCTGCGGGCCATCCGGCGCAGCCGCGCGATGCCGCCGCCGACCAGCCACAGGACGACGACGGTCCAGAACAGGATGCCGAGCACGGCCTGCCAGGCGTGCATCTCCGCCATGAACGTCCCGGCGACGACGAGCGGCGCGGCGACCACCCCGGCGATGATCATGAGGACGGGCAGCACCGGGAGGAAGCGGATTCTGTACGCCATCCGAGGAGCTTAGGGACTCAAGGGTCGTCGTACTAGCATTCGGCGGGTGCAGCCCACCGCCCCGGTCCCCCCGCCTCCCGGCGGGCCGTCCCCGGGGGAGCCGTCCGGCGCAGGCGGGAGCCGCGCCTCCGCGAGGCGCCGGCTGGTCCCCGCCGCCGTGGCGTGCGCGGTCGCCGCCGTCGCGGCGGTGACGTGGGCCGCGGGCGGCTTCGAGGAGGCGCCGAAGCAGCCCGTCGAGAGGCCCGGCAAGGCGCTGGACGTCGGCCTGTTCACCGTGACGGTCCGCGACGCGCGGATCGGCCTGGTCAAGGGCGTGTTCGACAGCGATCCGAAGCGGTACCTGATCGTCCGGATGCGGGTGGTCAACAACGGCAAGGAGACCGAGTCGCTCGGCGACGGCGGCCTGACGGACGGTCTCGCCGCGCGCACCAAGGCCGGCAAGTGGCTGGAGCCCGACCAGGTCGAGGGCGTCGCGGGCGGCGCGAAGACGGACGCGGTGCAGCCGGGCCTGCCGGTCGAGGCGTCCGCGATGTGGAAGGCGGGACCGGCGGACGCGCCGCGCCGGTTCACGATCGGCCTGCGGAAATGGGAGTACCGGACCGGGTTCACCGACGTCAGCTACAACTGGCTGCCCGACACCGAGGACGGCGCGCTCGCCGCGAAGATGACCCTCCCGGTCGCGGCCGCGGCACCCGCCGCTGCGCCCGCGCCGACCCCGACGCTGTTCCCGACCCGCGCGGCGCGACCGACGGGAACGGCGCGGCCGACCGGAACGGCGCGGCCGACGCGCGGCGCCACCCGTCCGCCCGCGCAGCGCACCCGCCCGGCGCGCCCCCGTCCGACCGCGAGCCCCTGATGAACGGGCGCGAGCTGCTGGTGCGCGGCGGAACCGCGGTGATCGGGACGGGTCTGCTCGTCGCGGCGATGTGGGTACACACGATGCGGCCCAAGGTGGACGCCAAGGAGCTGGACCCGCTCCGCAACGACGGGAAGATCGGGCAGACCGTCTCCAACCGGATGTTCAGCGTCCGCGTCGAGGGCGTGCAGGCGGCGCGGTCGCTCGCGCCCGGCCTGAGCTTCGGCAACGAGCCCGCGATCGGCACCGACGGCATCTACCTCGCCGTGCGGATCCGCGCGAAGAGCGAGCGCGAACCGCTCCGCCTAGGCACGGCGGTGCTGGAGACGCCCGGCGGCTACGGCTACCGCTACGACCCGAGGTCCGGGACGACGAGCACCGTCCCCGACATGCAGCCGATGATCTGGGCGCCCGGGACGCTGCTGTTCGAGCTGCCGAAGCAGCGCCTGCGCGGCGCGCACCTCGTCGTCGGGACGGGCGGCCTGCTGCCCCAGCTGTCCGCCGAAGCCGACATCGACCTCGGGATCAGCCCCGCCCGGGCGCGGGCGCTGCTGCGCAGCGCCGTCGACCGCTTCGACCCGGAGGCCGCCTCGTGACGACCGCCGGCCCCGCCTTCGACGACCCGCAGCGGACCAACCCCGACCTGCCCGCGATCCCGCCGCGGGCCCGGCCGCGGCTCCGCCCCCGCGACCGCCGCATCGTCCAGGCGCTCGCGCTGACCGCCCTGCTGCCCGCCCTCCTCGTCCTGAAATGGGTGGACGAGACCAACAGCGTCGAGAAGAACCTGAAACCGCCGGAGAAGGTGACGGACGTCCCACACGGCGCGACCGGCACGCTGATGGGCGCGCGATGGAAGGTCGTCGCGCGGCAGGCGACCGCGCCGCTGTCCTTCGGGACGAAACCGAAGGACGGCACCGTCACGCAACTGCAGGTCGTCCTCGCCGTCCGCCCGGACGACGCGGCCGCCGCGAAGGCGATCGGCTCCTACGGCGTCGTCTACACCTTCACCGACGGCGACGGGCGCAGCTGGTCGGCGACCGGCCTCGCCGCCGGGACGCCGCGACCGGGCGCCGTCGCCCGCCTCACCGTCCGGGGGACGGTGCCCCGGACCATGGCGGCGGCCCTGGCGCTGCGGGTGCAGGCGCCGAAGGCGTCACGGAAGCCGGGGACGCCACTGCCTTCGCTGCGTTTCGCGCCGTGACCCGCGCCATCACCAGGTTGAACGCCGCCGCGAGCAGGCAGATCCGGAGGATCTCGAAGACCAGGCCCGTCCCGAAGTCGACCAGCGGCAGCCGCGGCATCCACCACGTCACCTCGTGCGGGCCGAGGAGCTGGTAGACCCACCGGCGGGACGCGTCGCGCCCCACGTCCAGCGCGGAGAACAGCAGGCAGAACACCGCGAACGGCAGCAGCCCGGACCGCCGGACGAGCCGCAGCCCGTACCAGGCGGGCAGCCACATCTCCCGGAACCCGCGGGTCAGCACCTCCCGGATGCTGCCCTGCCGCTCGATCCCGCCGGCCGCCGCGAGCCGCCGCGCGGCGCGGCCGCGGCCGAGCACGACCCGCTCGTCGCCGGCGTCCAGGCCGAGGATCACCCCGGCGATGACCAGCCAGATCAGCGCGCCGAGCACCGCGTCCTTGAACGGCGGCCACAGGTCCAGGACGGGCCCGGCGGCGCCGTCGAGCCACTGCCAGGCCTGCCGCCCGGTGATCCAGCCGGCCGCCTCGCCGCGCAGGTGGTCGATCGTGAAGATGCCGAACAGCGTGAAGTTGATCTCCAGGAAGGCCATCAGCGCGCCCGCCGAGCGGCCGAGCCGCTCCTCCAGCAGCCACTCCACCGCCGTCTTGAGCACGAAGAACGCCGCGGTGATGCCGACCGCGAGCACGACGTGCTTCTCCAGCGAGATCAGCATGCCCATGCCCTTGAGCTGCCCCTGGAAGCCGCCCTCGGTGAAGCCGCGGCTCGCCGCCATGTCGGCGAACTCGCGGGCGTCGTCGGTCTGCAGCCCCCACGCCAGGTAGAAGATGACGAACGGGAGCGCGGCCCGCGCCATCGCGCCGACCACCGACTCGTCGTTGCCGACCGCCCACGGCGTCAGGTCGCCGTCCGCCTCGCGGGCGTGCACCACGTCCAGGCCCTCGCGGACGCAGTGCACCATCAGCACCGCCGTCGCCAGCGTGATCATCACGAGCAGCCCGACGGTGACGAGCGGCGCGACCGTCGCGGCGGTGCCCTTCATCGCGCCGAGCCGGTACCCGCCGTACAGCGCGCCGTACCGCAGCAGCCGCCCGGCGGTGAACCACAGGGTCAGCGGCAGGACGAACCGTCCCGCGAGCTTGAGCGCGGCCCACGGCAGCAGCAGCGGCGACCGGGCGGACAGTGCGGACATCGCGCCGATGCTACCCCGCGGCCCCCGGGCGGCCCCAGGTCGCGGCCCGGCCCCCGCAGCCCCGGCCCCCCGCGGGCCCGGAC
>NZ_WBMR01000275.1 GCF_008923365.1 Actinomadura montaniterrae | reverse complement strand
GTCCCGCCGCCGCCCCGGGCACCCCGGCGCGGCGGCGGGGCACCGGCCGCCCCCCGCGCGGAACGCGGGGGCGGCCCGCGCCGACGAGGTGACAGCGAGGAGCGCGCAGATGACGACCGTCGCGCGGCAGAAGACCCCCGAGCCGGGGCCCGAGGCGTCCGGCTCGAGCAACGGGCGGCCCGAAGGGCGCCGGGCCAGGTCCCGGCCGCCGGGTGAGCCCCGCTCCGTCGGCTGGCTGTACGTGCTGCCGGCCCTGGTGGTGTACGGGGCGTTCCTGCTGTGGCCGCTGGTGCGGGGGGCGCAGTTCTCCCTCTACCACTGGGACGGCATCGGCCAGGCGACCTGGGCGGGGCTGTCCAACTACACCGCGACCTGGACCGACCCGACGCTGCGAGGCGCGTTCGGGCACCTGCTGATCCTGATCGTGTTCTACGCGATCCTGCCGTGCTGCATCGCGTTCGTGCTGGTCGCCGTCATGTCCCGGGCGAAGATCCGCGGCCTGACGTTCTTCCGCACCGTGCTGTTCATGCCGCAGGTCATCGCGATGGTGGCGGTCGCCGTGGCGTGGCAGTGGGTGTACTCGACGCACGGGCCGGTCAACACCGTCCTCGGCTGGCTGCACGACCTCGGCCTGCCCGACTGGCGGCACGGCTGGCTCGGCGACTTCACCTTCGCGCTGCCCGCCATCGGGCTCGTCGGCACCTGGGTGGAGATCGGCCTGGCCCTGGTGCTGTTCCTGGCCGGCGTGCAGAAGATCCCCCGGGAGCTGTACGAGGCGGCGCGGATCGACGGCGCCGGGGCGATCCGGGAGTTCTTCACCGTCACCCTGCCGGGGCTGCGGCGCGAGCTGTCGGTCGCGCTGACGCTCACCACGATCATGGCGGTGCGCAACTTCGACCTCATCTACATGGCCACCGCCGGCGGCCCGGGCGACTCCACGAAGGTGCCCGCCTACGAGGTCTACAACCGCACGTTCAACACCGGCGAGGTCGGCCTCGGCTGCGCCATCGGCGTCACGCTGGCCGTGCTGGCGTTCGCGATCACCGCGGGCATCGGCCGCCTCGTCGAGGGGAAGGGCGAATGAACAGGCGTTACGAGCGGATCCTCAACCACGCCGTGCTGGCGCTGTTCGCGGTGGTCGCCCTGTTCCCGATGATCGGCATCGTCGCGCAGGCGCTGAAGCTGCCCGGGAGCCTGTCGTTCGACACCTTCCGGATCGCCTGGAACGAGGGCCACTTCGCCGCCTACCTGCGCAACAGCGTGATCGTCACCGCCGTCACGGTGGTGCTGGCGAGCGTCTTCTCGATCATGTCCGGGTACGCGCTCGGCGTCATGCGCTTCCGCGGCGCGGGGGCGGTGTTCCTGCTGTTCCTGGCGGGCCTCACGATCCCCACCGAGGCCGTCGTCGTGCCGCTGTACTTCGACCTGCGCTCGGCCGGGCTGGACAACACCTACGCCGGGCTGATCCTGCCGCAGGTCGCCATGTCGGTCGCGTTCGGCACGTTCTGGATGCGCGCCTACTTCCGCAGCGTCCCCCCGTCGCTGATGGAGGCGGCCCGGATGGACGGCGCGTCGAGCTGGACGACCCTGTGGCGGGTGCTGGTGCCGATCGGCCGGCCCGCCATCCTCACCATGGTCGTGCTGATCACCATGTGGACGTGGAACGAGTTCCTGCTGCCGCTGGTGATCGTCAACTCCGACGAGGGGCTGCGCACCGCGCCGCTCGGGCTGTCGTTCTTCCAGGGCGCGCACAAGACCGACTACTCGCTGCTCATGGCGGGCGCGCTGATCATCGCGGCGCCCATCGTGATCGTCTATGTCTTCCTGCAACGGCGGTTCATTGCAGGGATGCTCTCGGGGGCCATCAAGGAGTAGGGAGTCCGGGGCCGCCCCCCAGCGGTCCCGCAACGGAACAGGAGAGTTCATGCGAAGACTCGCCCTACCCGCCGTCCTGTCCGCCGCGCTGGCGGGCTCGGCCATCGCGCTGGCCGGCCCGCCCGCGCAGGCGCGGACGGCACCGTCCACGGCACCGTCGGACCAGGGCCGGCTGGACGTGCTGTTCGTCGGGGCGCACCCCGACGACGAGTCCGGAACCCTGTCGACGCTCGGCCAGTGGAACGAGTTCGACAAGGCGAGGACGGGCGTGCTGACCGTCACCCGCGGCGAGGGCGGCGGGAACGCCGCGGGGACGGAGGAGGGCCCGGCGCTCGGCCTGCTCCGCGAGGACGAGGAGCGCCGCGCGGTCGGCAAGGCGGGCGTCACCGACGTCCACAACCTCGACAAGGTCGACTTCTACTACACGGTGAGCGCCCCGCTCACCGAGGACACCTGGGGCCACGACGACACCCTCGCGAAGGTCGTGCGGATCGTCCGCGAGACCCGGCCCAAGGTGATCGTGACGATGAACCCGGCGCCGCTGCCCGGCCAGCACGGCAACCACCAGGAGGCCGCGCGGCTGGCGACCGAGGCGTACTACGCCGCCGCCGACCCGAAGGCGTTCCCGACGCAGCTCGGCAAGGAGGGCCTGAAGACCTGGGCGCCGGGACGACTGTTCCAGGGCGGCGGGGCGTCCGGCCCGACCGGGCAGGAGTGCGCCACCAAGGTCACCCCGAGCACGCCGGCGTCGGTGGCGTACGGGGTGTGGGGCGGCCGGACGTCGGCCCGCAACGGCGGCAAGACCTGGGCCCAGGTCGAGCGGGAGGCGCAGCGGCTGTACGTCAGCCAGGGCTGGGCCGGGTTCCCGGACGCGCCGTCCGACCCGTCCAAGATCGGCTGCGACTACCTCACGCAGATCGCGAGCCGCGTGCCGTTCACGCTCGGCAACACCGACCCGGCGGCGCCGCTTGAGGGCGCGGTCACGCCGGGCAAGGGCGGCCTGCCGCTCGGCACGCAGTTCTTCCTGACGACGCAGTCGTACGGGGTGACGCCGGGCGGGGCGTTCAAGGTGACGGCGCATGCGAGCGCGCCCGAGCAGCTGAAGAACGCGCGGGCCGCGCTCTCCGTGCCGACTGGTTGGAACGTGACAGGAAGTGGTGACCTGGGCAAACTCGGGTCGAGTGAGCGGACCGCGACGTTCACCGTGACGCCGCCCGCCGGCGCCTCCGTGGGCCGCGCGCAGATCTCCGCGACGCTCACCTCCGGCCGCGCCACCGGCCAGACCGCGACGATGGTGAACGTCCAGCCGCCCGTCACCGGCCAGCAGCAGCCGCTGCCCCGCGTCGACGACTTCGACACCTGGGCCACCAAGACCGGCGTACCCGCGCTCATCGGCCAGATGAAGCGCGTCCTGACGGTCGGCTCGGGCAAGTCCCGCGACGTCCGGGTGGACCTGGTGAACACCACCTCGTCCGCGCAGTCCGGCACGGTGAAGCTGGACCTGCCTAAGGGCTTCTCCGCCGACGCTGCGTCCAAGCCGTACACGCTCGCGGCCGGCGCGAAGGGCACGGCCACGTTCAAGGTGACCAACACCGACGCCGCGCTGCCGACCTCCAACGAGGGCGGCTCCGGCGGCGACTACGACTACACCATCACCACCACACCGTCGTCCGGCCCGGCCGACGTGGAGAAGGCGGCGCTGGAGCTGGTCCCGGTCGCCGAGATCCCGAAGGCGTCCGCCGCCCCGAAGATCGACGGCAAGGAGGAGGCCGGCGAGTACACCGGCGCCGAGCTGAACCTGTCCCGGGTGTGGGAGGGCGACGCGTGTACGTCGGCCGCCGACTGCTCGGCCACCGGCAAGGTGACCTGGACCGACGACGCGCTGAACGTGCTGGTCAAGGTCCGCGACGACAAGCAGGGCACGGTGCTCGGCGCCGACGACTGCAAGCGGCACTGGCGCACCGACTCGGTCGAGATCGGGATCGACCCGCGCGGCGACTCCGAGAACACCTCGACCACCTTCAAGACCGGCATCTTCCCGCAGATGGCGGACGGCAAGCCGTGCTTCGAGCGCGACGCCGACGCCCACCAGGGCGGCGCGGACGCGGCGCCCGGCATGCAGGTGGCCGCGACGGTGAACCAGCCGTACGACGGCTACACCATCGAGGCGAAGATCCCGTTCAAGGACCTGCCGACCGCCGTGGACCCGGCGCGGATGGGCCTGAACGTCTTCGTCTACGACTCCGACACCCAGGACAAGACCGGCCAGACCCGGATCGGCTGGTCGACCTGGGGCGGCGTGCAGGGCGACCCGTACCGGTGGGGCCAGACGACCCTGCCCGGCTACACGCCCGACCCGAGCCTGCCCACCACCCCGCCCGCGCCGGTGATGCCGACCGACGCGGCGGCCTCGGTGAACTCGCCCGAGTCGATCGAGCAGGCCGTCCGGACGGGCATCCCGCTCGCGGGCGGCCCGGCGGCGCCGCGCTCGGACAGCGCGGGCATCTCCGGCACGCCGAAGGTGTCCGGCGGCTCGACGACCTTCCGGCTGCGGGCGACCGGCCCCGGCACCGCGCACGTGACGGTCTGGGACGGCAAGGTGCTCGGCACGAAGACGGTCGAGGTGAAGCGCGCCGGTTCGCAGTCCGTGACGGTCACGGGCGCGAGCGGCCTGCTCGCCGTCGCGTTCGAGGCGGAGAAGGGGGGCACGGCGAGCAGCATCGCCCGGCTGAGCCGGTGAACGAGCGCCGCCGCGCCGGGTTCGCGCCCGGCGCGGCGGCATCGCCGCGGGCCGGGCGCGCCGGGGGACGCGTCCGGCCCGGTCAGCGGCCGACGAGCGTGTGGGAGAAGGAGTACCGGTCGGCCCGGTAGACGTGGTCGCCGTACTCCACGGCGGTGCCGTTGTCGTCGAAGGCGGTGCGGGTCATGGTGAGCAGCGGGGTGCCGCTCCGCTCGTCCAGCAGCCGCGCCTCCGCGGCGGTCGCGGCCCGCGCCCCGATCGTCTGGTGCGCGATCCGCAGGTTCACGCCGGCCCCGCGCAGCGTCTCGTACAGGCCGTGCTCGGCGAGGTGCTCGGCGGTGACGTCGATCAGCCCGGCGGGCAGCACGTTGGTGAGCAGTGCCAGCGGCTCGCCGCCGGTGAGCCGCAGCCGGCGCAGCCGCAGCACCTCGGTCCCGGCCGGGACGCCGAGCCGCTCGGCGGCCTCGTCGCCGGCCGGGGCGGGCCCGAACTCCAGCACGCGGGTGCGCGGCTCGGCGCCGGCCGCGGCGAGGTCGTCGTGCAGGCTGGTCAGCTCGATCGGGCGGCGGACCTGCGCCTGGACGACCTGGGTGCCGACGCCGCGCTTGCGGACGAGGAGCCCCTTGTCGACCAGGTGCTGGATGGCCTGCCGGACGGTCGGCCGGGACAGCCGGTACCGGGCGGCGAGGTCGAGCTCGTTGTCCAGCCGGGCGCCGGGCGGGAGCTCGCCGGACCGGATGGCGGCCTCGAGCTGCTGGGCGACCTGGAAGTACAGCGGCACCGGGCTGGCGCGGTCCAGCGTGACCGTCGGTCCGTGCACGCGCGGCTCCTTTCACGGGGTCGCGACGCAGCTTAGTCCACCGGCCGTCCGGAGATATTTAAGTCCTTATGTCAGGACATAGTGTTGACAGATGTTGGATCGTTCCATGAGACTCGGTCGCGATTCACGGCCGGAAGGGGTGCGATGAGGATCGGGCTCGCTGGAGCGGGACGGATCGGGACCGCGCACGCGGAGACGCTGCGCGCGCTGCCCGGGGTCGCGGAGGTCGTCGTCGCCGACGCCGACCCGCGCCGGGCGAGGGAGGCCGCCGGCAGGCTCGGTCTCCGGGCCGCCGACGACGTCGGCGCGCTGTTCGCCGCGGGGCTGGACGCGCTGGTCGTCGCCGCCCCGACGGACGCGCACGCCGGCCTGGTGGTGCGCGCCGTCGAGGCCGGGACGCCGGTGTTCGTGGAGAAGCCCGTCGCCCCCGACCTGCCGGGGACGATCGAGGTGCTGGAGGCGGTCCGCGGCGCGGGCGTGCCCGTGCAGGTGGGCTTCCAGCGCCGCTTCGACCCCGGCCACGTCGCCGCGCGGGACGCGGTGCGCTCGGGCCGGCTCGGCTGGGTGCACACCGTCCGGTCCTGCACGCTGGACCCGGTGCCGCCGCCGGACGCCTACATCCCCGGCTCCGGCGGGCTGTTCCGCGACTGCTCGGTGCACGACTTCGACGCCGTCCGGTTCGTCACCGGACGCGACGTGACCGAGGTGACCGCGACCGGCGCCAACCGCGGCTCGGCCGCCTTCGCCGAGGCCGGCGACGTCGACACCGGCGCGGCGACGCTGACCCTGGACGACGGGACGCTCGCGCTCGTGTCCGCGACCCGCTACAACGCGGCCGGCTACGACGTGCGGCTGGAGGTCCTCGGCTCGGAAGGCGGCGTCGTCGCCGGGCTGGACGACGGGACGCCGCTGTCCCCGGCGGCGGGAGGGATCCGCCCGGCCGGGCCGGCGCACACCGGGTTCCTGGAGCGGTTCGCCGGCGCCTACGCGGCCGAGCTGGCGGCGTTCGCCGACATGGTCGCGGGCGGCACGGCCAGCCCGTGCCCGCCCGAGGAGAGCCTTGAGGCGCTCTACATCGCGGAGGCGTGCGAGGTCTCGCGCCGCGAGCGCCGCACCGTCACGATCGAGGAGGTGCGCCGATGACGCCCGCGGGCGGAGCGCCCCACGACCTGGTCACGATGGGCCGCGTCAGCGTCGACGTCTACCCGCACCAGGTCGGCGTGCCGCTGGAGGACGTCGAGACGTTCGGCAAGTACCTCGGCGGCAGCCCCACCAACGTGGCGGTCGCCGCCGCCCGGTACGGGCGCCGCACCGCGGTCGTCACCCGCACCGGCGCCGACCCGTTCGGACGGTTCGTCCACAAGGCGCTCCAGGGCTACGGCGTGGACGACCGGTTCGTCACCGAGGTGCCCGGCCTGCCGACGCCCCTGGCGTTCTGCGAGATCTTCCCGCCGGACGACTTCCCGCTGTACTTCTACCGGTACCCGAAGGCGCCCGACATGGAGATCCGCGCCGGCGAGCTGGACCTGGACGCGATCGCCGCCGCCCGGATCTTCTGGGCGACGGTCACCGGGCTGTCGCAGGAGCCGAGCCGCGAGGCGACGGTCGCCGCGCTCGCCGCCCACCCCGGCACCACCGTCCTCGACCTGGACTACCGGCCGATGTTCTGGGAGTCGCCGGAGGAGGCCCGCGCGCGCGTGCAGGAGGCCCTGCGGCACGCGACCGTCGCGGTCGGCAACCTCGACGAGTGCGAGGTCGCCGTCGGCGAGCGCGAACCGCGCGCCGCCGCCCGCGCCCTGCTGGACCTGGGCGTGTCGGTCGCGGTCGTCAAGCAGGGCCCGCGCGGCGTCCTCGCCGCGTCCGCGGACGGCGCCGTCGAGGTCCCGCCGACGCCGGTCGAGGTGGTCAACGGGCTCGGCGCCGGGGACGCGTTCGGCGGCGCGCTCTGCCACGGGCTGCTCAGCGGCTGGGACCTGGAACGGATCGTGCGGTTCGCGAACGCGGCCGGGGCGATCGTCGCGTCCCGGCTGGCCTGCGCCGACGCCATGCCGACCGCCGACGAGGTCGAAGGGCTGCTCGCCGCCCGGCGCGCGCCGGGCCCCGGCAAGGAGGTCACCGCGTGAGCGCGGGAACGTTCGCCGAACGCTACGCCGCCCTCGCCGAGATCAGGGCAGCGCATCCGGAGGCGGTGGCGCGGGCCGCGGCCCGGCGGGTGCGGCCGTCCGGCCCGCCCGGCGCGTCCGGTCCCCTGATGATCATCGCGGCGGACCATCCGGCGCGCGGCGCGCTGCGCGCCGGATCCGACCCGCTGGCCATGGCCGACCGCCGCGACCTGCTGGAGCGGATGTGCGCGGCGCTCGCGCGGCCGGGCGTGAACGGCGTCCTCGGCACCCCCGACGTGCTGGAGGACCTGCTGCTGCTCGGCGCGCTGGACGGCAAGCTCGCCGTCGGCTCGATGAACCGGGGCGGCCTCGCCGGCGCGTCGTTCGAGATCGACGACCGGTTCACCGCCTACAGCGCGCCCGCGATCGCGGGGGCCGGGCTGGACGGCGGCAAGATGCTGCTGCGCGTCGACCCCGCCGACCCCGCGACCGCCCGGACGCTGGAGGCCTGCGGGCACGCGGTCACCGACCTGGCCGCGCACGGGCTGATGGCGATGGTCGAGCCGTTCATGTCGGTGCGGGGCGAGGACGGGCGCGTTCGCAACGAGCTCACCGCGGAGGCGATGATCCGCGCGATCGCGATCGCCTCCGCGCTCGGCGCGACGTCCGCCCGGACCTGGCTCAAGGTGCCGGTCGTGCCGGACATGGAGCGGGTCATGGCGGCCTCCACGCTGCCCGCGCTGCTGCTCGGCGGCGAGGTGTCCGCCGACCCGGACGCCGCGCTCGCCGGCTGGCGGAAGGCGCTGAAGCTGCCGACCGTCCGCGGCCTGGTCATCGGCCGCAGCCTGCTGTACCCGCCGGGCGGCGACGTCGCGGCGGCGGTCGACGCCGCGGTGGCGGCGCTGTGAGCACCCGCGAGGAGGATCGGATGACCGTGGACGTGGCGCCGGCGGACGCCGGCTGGACCTACTCGGGCCTGCGCGTCCTGACGCTCGGCCCCGGCGAGGAGGCGACCGTCGAGACGGGGGACGCCGAGACGCTCGTGCTGCCGCTCGCCGGATCGTGCCGCGCCGCCGTCACCGTCCCGGGCGAGGAGGCGGTGACGTTCGACCTGCGGGGGCGCGCGGACGTCTTCTCCCGCGTCACCGACTTCGCCTACGCGCCGCGCGACGCGACGGTGGTCGTGTCGTCGCGGGACGGCGGCCGGTTCGCGCTGCCGTCCGCCCGCTGCGAGCGCCGGCTCCCGCCGCGCTACGGCCCGGCCGAGCAGGTGCCGGTCGAGCTGCGCGGCGCCGGGACGGCGAGCCGCCAGGTGAACAACTTCTGCACCCCGGACGCGTTCGAGGCCGACCGGCTCATCGCCTGCGAGGTGCTGACGCCCGGCGGGAACTGGTCGTCCTACCCGCCGCACAAGCACGACGAGCGGACGGCGACCGAGTCGGTGCTGGAGGAGATCTACTACTTCGAGGTCGCGGACGGCCCCGGCGGCCGTCCCGGCATGGGCTACCAGCGGGTGTACGGCACCGCGGACCGCCCCATCGACGTGCTGGAGGAGGTGCGGACCGGCGACGTCGTCCTGATCCCGCACGGCTGGCACGGGCCGTCGATGGCGGTGCCCGGCTACGACCTCTACTACCTGAACGTGATGGCGGGCCCGGGGGAGGAGCGGGCCTGGCGGATCTGCGACGACCCGGCGCACGCGTGGGTCCGCGGCACGTGGGCGGACCAGGCCGCCGACCCGCGCCTGCCCATGACGTCGGCCGCCGGCCGCGAAGGCTGAGGCGACCGCACCCGGGGCCTTCGCCGGGGAAACGGAAAAGCACCAGCGTCCCTTGATCCGGACCGCCGTGAAGGCGTTTCCGGAGTTCTCGCATGGTGGTGACAAAAACGCCCGCGAGAAATGTGCCCGGAGGGCCAAGTGGCGGCGCGCGGGCGGCGGCTAGCTTCCAATCCTTGCGTTTTCCGAGACGACCGCGAGGTGACGGATGACAGCTGCGCGCCGGGCCGACGGAACTCCCCGGGTGGTGGTCACCGGGTTCGGCGTGAAGAGCCCGGCGGGCGGCACCCCGGACGAGGTCGTCGCCGCCGTCTTCTCCGGGAAGTCGCAGGCCGTCCACGTCCAGGAGTTACTGGAGGCGGGGACGGCCGTCTCCTACGGGTGCCCCGCGCAGCCGTTCGAGGAGGAGCGCTACTTCACCCGCCCCGAACTGCGGCGGCTCGACCGCATGACGCGCCTCGGCGTCGCCGCCGCCGACGACGCGCTCGCCGACGCCGGCCTGCTCGGGCCGGACGCCCCCGCGCCCGGGCGGCGCGGCGTGTACGTCGGGACGGCCGCCGCGAACCTCGCGTCGGTGGTCGCGCTCGGCGGGCACGAGCACGCCGGGACGCTGCACCGCGTCCCCGTCCCCGCCGTCCCGATGATCATGCCGAACGCGACCGCCGCGAACATCTCGATCCGGCACGGGTACGAGGGCCCGTGCCCGACCTACTCGACCGGCTGCGCCAGCGGCGCGACCGCGATCGGCGAGGCCGCCCTCGCGATCCGCGCCGGCCGGATCGACGCCGCCGTCGCGGGCGGCGTCGACGCGATCCTCACCCCGTTCGTGATGGCGGCGTTCGCGCGCATCGGCACGCTCGCCCGCCGCGACGACGCGCCGCACACCGCGAGCCGCCCGTTCGACGCCGGCCGGGACGGGTTCGTCGTCGGGGAGGCCGCCGCGTTCCTCGTGCTGGAGCGCGCCGACCACGCCGCCGCGCGGGGCGCCCGCGTACACGGCGAGATCGCCGGATACGCCGCCGCGAGCGACGCCGCGCACATCGTCGCGCCGCGCAAGGACGGCCGGGTCGCCGCCCGCTGCATGGCGGCGGCCCTTGCCGACGCGCGCGTCGGCCCGCGCGACATCGGGCACGTCTCCGCGCACGCCACCGGGACCCGGAGCAACGACGGCGCCGAGGCCCTGGCGATCGACCGCTGCTTCGGCGGCGACGCCCCGCCCGTCACCGCCACCAAGGGCGTGACCGGCCACATCCTGGGCGCGGGCGGCGCCCTGGAGGCCCTCGTCGCATTGCGCTGCGGCGCCGCCGGGCTCGTCCCGCCGACCGCGAACTTCGCCGGGCCGGACGCGGAGACCGGGCTGATCGACGTCGTCCACGGCGAGGCGCGCACGATCCCCGCGTCGGCGCCGGTGCTGTCCAACTCGTTCGGGTTCGGCGGCCACGACGCCGCGCTCGTCCTCACCCCCGCCTGAGCACGCGCCGGGGCGGGGCGCGCCCGACACAGGGCGCGCCCCCACGAAGCACGGCCGCCGTCAGCGGCCGGGGTTCTCCAGCTGGAAGAAGTTGCTCTGCGCTCCGTCCTTCTTGTGCTCCTGGAAGATGAAGTCGAGCTCGCGCTCGTCGAAGGTGCGGAACCAGTCGTCCCAGGAGATGTGCTCCAGGTTCTCCCCGCCGTACCCCGGGAAGTCGAACAGCAGCCGGCCGGGCCTGCCCCCGTAGTCGCTGCCGGGCACGCTGCACGGCTCGGCGCCGCGCTCGTCGGCCCACTGGCGGATCACGTCGTGGTCCGTGGTGACCAGGCTCTGGCCGGGGCGCTCCTCGTGCTGGTCCGGTGCGGTGATCCGCCGGTCGTACTTGTGCTCGCCGCGGATCGGATGGTTCTGCCCGCCCATCGGGTCCCCCTTCCCTCACGGATGTGCGGCCGGCCCCGTGGGACCGGGCCGGCCCGGGCGTCCCAGGGGACGTACCCATACATCTCGGGCTTAACGGGCAGGTCAGCGGGTGGTGGCGAGCGGCTCGCCGCGCTGCCGGCTGCGCGGCGGGCGCCGGCGCCCGGTCCGGCCGACGACGGCCCCGGCCGCAAGCAGCGCCGCGCCGAC